>NZ_JBEPQA010000001.1:0-319393 GCF_040547585.1 Marinobacterium sp. MBR-111 | reverse complement strand
AGGTCATTCTGTTGACACTGTGGCCAACCAGCGCCAGACCGCCGTGGGGTGTGATAATCTCGGTTTTGGACTGTTCCAGCTTGAAGGTACGCATAGTCAGATATCACTGTCTGGGTGAATCGAGAATGGCGTCCATATTACCGCCGCAGGCCGCGTGGTTACAGGTGTGTGGAGATGCGAAGCTGAGTTTTAAGTCACGGAATCAGGGTTGATTTACCTGTGCCTCGTCCACCTATTAAAGCATTCAAATGCTCTGAGTATTTAATATCAATTCCATCAAGAAATCCGCCAACAAACCTTACAGACTCTATTCTGGAATAATACTTCTCTTTGATATCAGAGTTGAGGCGAACACGGGACTCTGAATCTGAAAATGCTAATTTAAACGAGGAAAAGCAGGGGGTTTACATTTTTACCAAACAAGTCGCATTTTCTTTTCTTAAGGTTTCCGGATCTTCTATATCTTTAGCATTGATAATCGCAATATTTTTATCGCGTTTGTAATCAGGGTTTTTATTTAAAAGAATCTGGTAATTAGCTTGGTCGCCTTGCTCCTTTAGAGCTTCTAGTGAAGTTGGGATTTGCGCTGCAAGCAGATTTTTATTTTTCCAAATATTGTTTAATTTCTGCTTCAATACACCGCTATCATCTGTGCAATGTGCGGCATAAACAAAGCCTCCTTTATCTATAACTGTCGATAAAATAAAGTCAGCACTCTTCGTTGAGGGAGCTGTACCATTAGATGTATCTATATCAAATTCATACAAGTAGTTATTTAAGGTTTGAATGCTTGTGTCTTCTGGATATAGACAAACCAAATGAATTTTTTCACTAGAAGCAATCTCAAAGCCTGGAAAGACAACAATACCTTGTGCATTGAAGGTTTGTTTAATCTTTGCAATTGAATCAACATTCCCGTGATCAGCTATTCCTACAACCTTGATTGACTCCTCAAGACAAACCTCTAATAACTTCTGATTATAGTCATCTTCTGAAAAATCCTGATTTTGACCTCGATACGTTATATAACTTGCAGGATTTACTTGGAGTGCGCACTTCCAGAATTTTGCCTTAGTATGTTCAACAGCCATATTCATATCTTCAATCCTTAGTTTTTTCACCGAGGCTTACAGGGCTCAATAACGCCCGGCACACCGGTGGCGCTATGCGCCATCCGTGTGATGCCGATTGTTATATTGCAATTATTTTTTCTTTGCCTTGTCCTCTTGCTCGGTATAGCCCTCCATAACTGGCACTAATTCTGGTGCCTCAACGTCTGGCGGACGCTCATTAGTAGCTTGGCTTTCATTGTCACGATCATTGCCACTCATAGTTATCCCTCCATCCATACATTAGCAAATATCAACGATATTGATATCAGAAAACACCATCCAGAGAAAACAATCTCAGAATAGCCTTTTCTAACATTTTTTAGCTTAAGGTTGTACTGCCTTTCCTTTTCCTTTGCCGCTTCCGAGTACCTTCTAGACAAGCTAAGATAAACAGTTGCCCGTTCATTTTCATGAAATAGGTCTGAGACTTCGTTTCCTGCAGGCATTTTCATTAGATCTTGTAACTTTATGCTTCGAAATATAAAGCTCCAAGACGAAGCCATAGAAATAATAGTGAAAACGATCGAAATGACTACCAGCCAGTCCAGAAATCCAGAAGGAGGTATTATTTTATCAGCGGACCAACGAACAAGAAGAATATAAGCACTCACCGCGACTGTAATTGACGTCAAGTACCTGACGGCCTTGTCTTCTAGCCGGTTGAATCGCCCACTTTCAGATTCAAACTGATCTTTTTGATAATCATATAGTGCCTTGTATTTCTCGTGGTCCACCGGAGCAACCTCTCCTAAATATAACGCTTTGCACACCGGACGAAATAAGCGTAGCTTATTGAGGTCCGAGCCGCGTAGCGGCTGAAGTGCTGCAACTTGTTAGTCTTTAAATGTGACATCACCATCAAGATACTTTCCATAACCTTTCACCAAGGCATCTACAATTTCAGGCACATCAAATATATCTAGATACGGAACCATCAATACACGCTTATCTTTCAAAATTACTCCTGCTTTCCTACGAAGAGAGTAGGTAAGGCCAGGAGTAAATATTTCCACAAAGAATCCTTCGAATACAAAACAGAAAGAGTACTTACCATACTTATGCTTTCTAAAAAACGGACTCATCACTACAGATTTCAATGAGCTTAGTGTAAATCCGTTTTTTGGTGTCCTATCGATTAGCCTTGAAATTTTCACAGATGCCAAGTTAAAAGGAATAGGTGTATTTTTAAACAGGTGATCTCTTATTTCTCCGTTCCAAGGCTCTGGTATATAAACTTTCCCATATGATGAGTGCTTAGAGTTTGCTGCCCGCCAAAAAACAGAAATAAAAAAGCTAGTTAATCGACAAGGATCAAAGCCAGAAAAAGTAACACCTAAATCATGGCGCTGAAAGTCTCCAACACTTCCTCTTAAAACTCTTAGAGAGTAGCTTTCATATAGTGAGTTAAGTAGTGATTCACACTCACCACACAAAAAACTTGTATCCCAACTGTCACTTGAGTAGTGAATAGGATCACTTCCACCAGCAGGAACAACGATAGCCTTTCCGCTGTTGGATCGGAGTATCTTTTTGAATACAGAATCAGGAATAGCATGTGAATTCTGCAATACACTTTCCTTATTGCACATTCCACATATATCCACAATATCTCCTTTGAAGACTAACGCTTTTGTTTAGCGGCGACTACGGAGCGCAGCGTAGTAGGCGTCCGGTGTAGGGCCGCCAGGCCCGGAACGCACTACAACAATTTGTTATGCAGTGCCCAGTCGTCGCGCGACATTCGATACACGCGCACAGGCCGGGCATGGAACTCTCGAGTCGTATAGTCTCCGAACCCGACTTTCTCCGTGACCCTGACGGAAGCTGTATGCTCCGGCTCGATAATAACAATTACCGACTCGCAGTGTTTTTGGTCGAAAGCATACTGGAGAACACCTTTTACAGCTTCTGTCGCATACCCCTGATGCCAGAACCTGCGGGCCAGACGATAACCTAGATTGATTTCTTCAACATCGCCAACCAACTCCGGCCCAACGCCACAGAAGCCGATAAAATTCCCTGATTCTTTCTCACACAATGCCCATGGCCCTATCCCATGAGAGGCGTAACACTCAAGGCACCAATCAACGAATTTTCGGGTAGCTTCTTCGTCACAAACTCCACGGACGGAGAACTTCATGACTTCTGGATCACTGAGCATTGCGGTGAGCACCGGAACGTCTTGATGGGACAGCTTCCTTGCAATCAACCTCTCTGTTTCAAACAATGGCACCTATCTCTCCCTGTGCATAACGCCCGGCTCACCGAGCAAATTTTTGATGGCGGCTTTTGTGCAAATCTTTGCACAAAAGGTGACAGCGGAAATATGTCCGGTGCAGCCGTTTGTTATGCAATAATTCTCTGACTCATCAGTTGGGCACCTTCACCGTAGCTAGAGCAGACTTCTTGATGCTCTATGAGCGAAAATCCCTGCTTTTGCCAAAACTTCAAAGAATCCTGTACTGAAACCAATCGAACCTGCTGAAAGCCCAATTCTTTAACCTTCTGAAGCAAATGCACCACCATCTTCCTACCAACCCCCTCACCTGAAGCCTCTTTTGAAATTGCCAAGTCATGCAGGAAAATTAGCGATCCCTCTGTACCAGCAGGGAGGGTCTGAAAGAGCTTTGGAGGTGCTTCACTATCCCAAGAATGTGCCAATAAGTACCCAACAACTTTTCCTGCTTTTTCATACACGAAGCAACACTCTGGTGAACGCAACCATTTACTTTTCAGAACATCCACGCTTTCAGGTTCGACCTGGGAATATGCTTCAGCTTGAATCTTTGCTATTCCTGACCAGCTCGTGTCATCTATTGGCTTGATTGACATCCTAGAAACCTTAATAAACTGTGCGGTATAGCCGCATCTTGTGCATAACAGCCTATTTATGAGGTAAACCTCATAATAATTATTAGCGGGTATACCTTTTAATTTTCCCAACCCACCCATAACCCACTGATTTTCTTAAATTAACGACAACGCCCTGAGCTGAAAAAGGTAAAACAGCGCTCCGCCTGTGGCTCAAACGAGTACAGACCACAGCACCAAGGAACAGGTACACGCCAGAAAAGAGATGATCAACTGATGAAACATGAAAATTGCAAACCATCCCGGTCATCGACCCATCCTCTTTTCCCTGTCGTTGTGGCTGCCGACTTCCCGCTGGCAGAGTTCAAATATGCATCATTTGTTGCCTGCTGCCAACAGCGCTGGCAGCTGATTCAGCGCAGCCAGTCGTTTGTCATCCCAGGGGTGAGCGTAGCTGATGCGCAGGCAGTGTTTGAATTGACCGGATACCGAGAACAGCGGTCCCGGAGTAATGATGATGCCCTGCTTCAGCGCGCGGGGGTAGCAGGCCAGCGTATCGTAGGTATCGGGCAGTTCTACCCAGACGGCCAGGCCACCGGTGGGCCTGCTGACGCCCAGGTCGATGGGCCAGGCGTTGAGGGCGGCGATCAGTTGGTCGCGGCGCTGGTGCAGTGCGTTGCGCTGGCGGCGCAGGTGGGTGGCAAGGCTGCCATCGGCCATGTAGTCGGCTACGCCCTGTTGCAGGGTGCGGCTGCTGGCCAGTTGGGTGACCAGTTTCAGGTGCAGGATGCGGGCGTGCCAGCGGCCACCGGCGATCCACCCCAGACGCAGGTCACGCGACAGGGACTTTGAGAACGAGCTGCACAGAATCACGCGGTCATCACCGTCCAGCGCCTTGAGCGGGTCGGGCGGGCTGCCCAGCGCGGTGTCGGCATAGATGTCATCTTCGATGATGGCCAGATCATGGCGCTCGGCCAGCGCCAGCAGGTGTTGTCGGGCTGCAGTGGGCATCAGTGCGCCACTCGGGGTGGCAAACGCGGGCGAGACGATACAGGCCTTGACCGGCCAGCGCTCTAGTACCGCGTCCAGTGCGTCCATATCCATGCCGGTGTCGGCACCCGCAGGGACTTCCACCACCTGCAGTTGCAGCTGTTCCAGCAGCTGCAGTACACCGTAAAACCCGGGGGACTCGACGGCCACCACATCACCGGGCTTGCAGCAGGCCATCAGCGCCAGAAACAGGGCATGCTGACAGCCCGAGGTGATGCAAAACTGATCCGGTGCGGCGGCCCAGCCGCGACGGGCATAGTGCAGCGCCAACTGCTCACGCAGGCTGATCGACCCGGCGGGCTCATCATAATACTGGTAATCGTCACCGCGCTGACGCCGCAATGCCCGTCCGATGCTGCGGTTCAGCGCCACGATGCCGGCCGGCAGTTCGCCCGCATTCAGGTCAGGCAACAGGTCAAAGGCGGCACTGCGCTGCATGATATCCAGCAGCAGGTCATTCACGCTCACGGGCCGTGGCGGCTGAATGACTCGGGTATGACCGGGCGTGCCCTGTTGATCACTAGGCGGTGCTGGCCTCAGGGTGACGAAGTAGCCGGCCTTGGGACGCGCTTCCAGCCAGCCCTGGGCCTCCAGTCGCTGCAGCGCATGCTGCACTGTGGCCTTCGACAGGCGGTGCTCACGGCACAGCGTACGGATCGACGGCAGGCGCTCACCCAGCCGCCAGCGTTGCTCCTGAATGCCCTGCAGCAGCCAGTGCTCCAGCTGCCGGTAGCGATAATCCAATGTCATGCCGTTTGTACCCATCTGTACCGATTCATTTTTATTTTTTTATACCTGAACCTATTTCGAGTACAAGCGTAATCTTGCCCGGTCAACAATTCAGGGGACCGCCCAGCATGGAAAAGATACCTGTCGTTCAAGAACACACCCCGCCCTACGCCCGCGATGGCAAGTTTCATGTGCGGCTGACCGAGGGCCGGTTTCAGACCCTGCGCCGCCTGAGCAGCTGGCCGATGATCACGCTGTTTTTCGGACTGGTGTGGGTGCAGGTGGATGGACAGCCCTGGCTGCTGTTCTCGTTTGCACAGCGACAGATCATACTGTTCGGCCATGCCCTGTCCTGGCATGACCTGCCGCTTTTGGCCGGGTTGATGATTGCCGGCGCCTGTCTGCTGTTTTTCATGGCGGTGGCCTGGGGACGAGTGTGGTGCGGGTTTGCCTGTCCGCAAAGCATCTGGACCTGGCTGTTCATTCGTATCGAGGGTTTCACCGAGGGCCGGGCCAGTGAGCGTGCTCGCGCCGATGGCAAACCGCTCGGCGGCGCACGCCTGTTACGCCGTATCGCCAAGCATCTGCTCTGGATCGGGCTGTCGCTGCTGACGGCGCTCACCTTTACCGGTTATTTCATCCCGATGCGTGAGCTGGTCAGCGATGCGGTGCAGCTGCAACTGACGGCGGGTATCACCGGCTGGCTGATCATCATGGCCGGCCTGACCTACGCCAATGCGGGGCTGGTGCGTGAAAAAATCTGCCTGCATGCCTGCCCCTACTCTCGTTTTCAGGGGGTGATGTTCGACCGCGCCACGCGTACCGTCAGCTACGACACGCACCGTGGCGAACCCCGCGCCAGCCTGCGCAACGCCGATCTGAACAGCGGCGATTGCGTGGATTGCGGCCTGTGCGTACAGGTGTGCCCGACCGGGATTGATATTCGCGATGGCCTGCAGGCCGCGTGTATCGACTGTGCCGCCTGCATTGATGCCTGTGATACGGTGATGACCAAACTGAACCGGCCCACGGGGCTGATCCGTTTCGCCTCGGAAGCACAACTGGAGGGCGAACGCTCGCCTCTGATACGCCCACGCCTGGCAGGCTATGGCGCGGTCATGCTGGTCGCTTTTGGTGCCGTGCTGTACGGCTTTACCGGCACTACCAGCCTGCTGGTGGAGATCCGTCGTGACCGTGGCGCACTGTTTACCCAGCAGGATGAGAACACCGTCTGCAACCACTACCGGGTCAAGGTGGAAGGCTTTACCCGTCAGCCAGAACAGGTCAGGGTTGCGGTGCAGGGACCGGGCGCATTTGAGTTGTTCGGGCCCGAATTGATCGATCTGACCGACAACAACGCAAGCTGGCTTTCGTATCGCGTGTGTGCCGAAGACTTCGACCTGCCCCGCGCCAGTCTGGACTTCCACTTCACCGGCCAGACCGGATCAGCCAGCAAGCAGACCACGTTTTTAACGCGGGGGATTTGAGGCGGCGTCGATAATACTCCGGTAGAACGCCAGCTCCCGTTCCAGCACCTGTGCCTGGTTCTCGGGCTGGCGAAAGCCGTGAGCTTCGTCGGGGAAGTAAAGGGTTTCAACGCGAATGCCGTTTTCGCTCAGGCTCTGTGCCATCCGGCGTGTTTGCTCCGGCAGCACGACCTTGTCCTGTTCGCCCTGAAAGAAGATCACCGGGACGCTGACGCAATGGGCCTGCATCAGCGGCGAGCGTGACGTGTAGCGTTCAGGCTCGGTTTCGGGGTCTCCGATCAGCCAGTGCAGATAACGGGATTCAAACTTGTGCGTGAGCTGGTTCAGTCGTGCCGGGTCGCTCACGCCATAGAGGCTGGCCCCGCCACTGAAGCGGCTGGAGCGGCACAGTGTGCTCAGGGTGGTATAGCCACCGGCACTGTTGCCGCGAATGAATATGGCATCCGGCTGTGCCCGTCCCTGTTCTATCAGGCTGCGGGCAATGGCTTCCACGTCTTCCACATCGGTGATACCCCACTGCCCAGCCAGTTGCAGGCGGTAGTCTCGTCCATACCCGGTGCTGCCGCGGTAGTTCACATCCGCGATCATGAAGCCGCGCTGTGTCCAGTACTGGATGGCAGGCTTGAGCACCGGGGCCGTGCTGGCCGTAGGGCCTCCGTGGGTCCAGATCACCAGCGGCAGCGGCTGGTCGTGCGGCACATTGGCCGGTCGATACAGAAAGTAAGGCACGGAATCGACCCATTCACACAGCGGCAGACTGGGTACATAGGTTGGGGAATGCCCTCCAGCCAGCACTGTACACTGGTCAGGATCGTCGGCATCCAGCTCGGTATCGATTTTCACAATTGCCGGCTCACGATCGGCAAATTCGGCAACACACCCTATCCATGTCCCCGCAACACAGAGTGCGTGCAGGCGTGTGGGCATCAGGCTCAGCTCCAGCGGCTGCCAGCCCTGCGCCACCTTCGAGCCCTGCATAAAACGCCACAGGCGGGTATAACCGTCACACTGTCCCAGTGCGACAAGATCACCCGAGGCGCTCCAGCCGTAGGTACTCAGACCAAACTGCCAGGGCGCCGTGGTAAATTCGGTGCGCTCCGGCACTGGGCTGCCAGCGGTGTGCAGTGGCTGAAACCCGGACGAGGTCAGCGCTTCAATGCGCCACCAGTTGTCACGGTCAACCACGGCATGCAGTTGCCCTTTCGGTGAAAAGCGTGGCTGCAGCCAGGCGGCGTCTTGCGTGCCTGATACCTGACAGGCCCGAGCAATCTGCCCTGCGCCGTTCAGATCCGCCAGCATCAGGCGGGTACAACGCCAGGGCTGTTGCGGGTGATCCCACTCAACCCACGCCAGCCGATCACCAGTCGGGCTCAAGGCCGGTGAGCTGTAAAAGTCGGCGCCTGCTGCCAGTGTTTCCACGCCGTCGGTGTCCAACTCGACTGTGACCAGTCGGTTGATCGGTTCCGGCGCCGTTTCGGTGTGCTGTTCACTGATCGCCAGCAGACGCTGATGGCGGACGTCGTACTGCAGATCGGCAAAGCGTGTATCGGGCATCGTCGTCAGAGGATAGGCCGGGGAAGCCGCATCCAGCGGCTGGCACCAGATCTGCTGATCGCTGTCGTTGACGAAGCAGACCCGATCACCCGCCAGACACCAGGCGCCGCCGCCGTACTCATGTACGCGGCTGCGAACACTGAAATTATCGGGCAGCAGGCTGACCGCCTCGCCCGCCTCAAACCGGCACAGCCGATTGCGCCCTGTTGCGGCATCGAAGCTCACCCCATACAGATGCCCCTGATGAAACCGCAAAGCGGCGTAGTCATGGATCGACTGCACCGCCTCCCGTGCACTGAGCACGCCTTCACCCACGCGCAAACACCCGTGAGTTGCGCTCGTTACGGAAGGTGATCGGGGTATCCTCGCCGCTGTGCTCGGCAGCGGCACGGGCATCCAAAATTTTCTGATGATGCGGTGACTTGCTGCACACCGGGTCCGCCGCGTTCATATCACCGGCCAGCATATAGGCCTGGCAGCGACAGCCGCCCAGATCGTGCTCCTTCTCGTCACAGGAGCGACAGGGCTCCTGCATCCAGTCGTCGCCCCTGAAGTGGTTGAAGCCGAACGACTCGTGCCAGATATGCTGCAGGGTATTGTCCTTCACGTTAGGGAACTCGATCGGCAGCATGCGGGCACTGTGACATGGCAAGGCGGTGCCATCCGGTGTCACCGTGAGGAAGATTTCGCCCCAGCCGTTCATGCATTTCTTCGGCCGCTCTTCGTAGTAATCGGGCGTGACGAAGATCAGTTTGATCGGGTTACCTTCGGCCGCGAGTTTTTCACGGTATTCGTTGGTGATGCGCTCGGCCCGCTCCAGCTGCGCTTTTGTAGGCAGCAGGGCTTCCTTGTTCTCGTAGGCCCAGCCATAGTACTGACAGGTGGCCAGTTCGACAAAGTCCGCTTCCAGCTCCACACACAACTCAATGATGCGGTCGATCCGATCAATGTTGTGCTTGTGGGTGACGAAGTTGAGCACCATGGGGTAGCCCTGGGCTTTGACTTCGCGCGCCATCTTCAGTTTCTGCTGGAACGCCTTATTCGAGCCGGCCAGCATGTTGTTGACCGTTTCGTCCGAGGCCTGAAAGCTGATCTGGATATGATCCAGCCCCGCTTCTCGAAAAGCCGCAATGCGCGTAGCGTTGAGGCCGATGCCGGAGGTGATCAGGTTGGTGTAGTAGCCCAGCTTGCGCCCCTCGGCGATCAGCTGCTCCAGATCCCGCCGTACCAGCGGCTCGCCACCGGAAAAACCCAGCTGCGCCGCGCCCATCTTGCGTGCCTGACGGAACACGTCGATCCACTGATCGGTGCTCAGTTCTTCGCCGTGTTCGGCGAAGTCCAGCGGGTTGCTGCAGTAGGGGCACTGCAGCGGGCATTTGTAAGTCAGTTCCGCCAGCAGCCAGAGCGGCTGGCTCGGGTGCTGGGGCTTCTGCTGTTGTACGGACGGCTGTTCAGGCTTGAGCTCAGACATAGCCGATCCAGTTCTGCTCATGGGCAATCGCCAGGAACTCCAGCACATCCGGCCCCAGTTCACCGGCGTCGGGAAAGCGGGTTTCCAGGGCCTGAATGATGGCGGCACAGTCCTGCTCGCCATTCACTTCACTGAGGATGGCACCCGCGCTGTCGTTGAGCTTGATCATCCCTTCCGGGTACAGCAGCACATGGCAGTTCTGCGCCTCTTCCCACTGGAAGCGGAACATGGCGTTCAGCTTCGGGATTTGGTCCAGCGCCGGTTTAGTCATTGAACAGTCCTCGGTGGTACGCCTTCTCCTGGGTCACGGTATGGAACGGCGGGCGTTCCAGTTCGTACGCCATGGTCATGGCATCGAGCATACTCCAAAGCACATCCAGCTTGAACTGCAGGACCTCCAGCATCCGCTCCTGCTGCTCGCGGGTGGTGTAATGATCCAGGGTGATCTGCAGGCCGTGTCCCACGTCGCGGCGTGCTTCGGTGAGGCGGTTGCGGAAGTACTGGTAGCCCTCGGCCTTGATCCACGGATAGTGCGTGGGCCAGGTGTCGAGACGCGACTGGTGGATGTGCGGAGCAAAGAGTTCAGTCAGCGAGGAGCTGGCCGCTTCCTGCCAGGTGGCCCGGCGAGCAAAGTTCACATAGGCATCGACGGCAAAGCGTACGCCCGGCAGCACATGCTCGTGGGACAGGATCTCTTCGCGTGTGAGGCCTACCGCCTCTCCCAACTGCAGCCAGGCTTCGATACCGCCCACCGCACCGTCGTACCCGTCATGGTCCATGATGCGCTGCAGCCACTGGCGGCGTACGTCGCGGTGCGGACAGTTGGCCAGAATGGCGGCATCCTTGAGCGGGATGTTGACCTGATAGTAGAAGCGGTTGGCGACCCAGCCGCGGATCTGTTCCGGGGTGGAGTGACCGGCATACATGGCCACATGGTAGGGGTGATGAATGTGGTACAGGTCGCCTTTGGCGCGCAGGGCCTGTTCGAATTCACTGCGGCTCATCGGTTCACGGTTGCTCATGTCGGATCTCCTCAGAATTCAATGCTCATGCCGTCAAAGGCGACCTCGATGCCGTGTTCGTTCAGCACGCCCCGCTCGGGGGAGTCTTCGATCAGGATCGGGTTGGTGTTGTTAATGTGGATGAGCACCTTGCGCGGTTTATCCAGCGTATCCAGGTAGGCGATCATGCCGTTCTCGCCAGACTGCGGCAGGTGCCCCATGTGCACGCCCAGCTTGTCACCGACGCCAGCGTGAATCATCTCGTCCTCGCGCCAGAGGGTGCCATCCACCAGCAGGCAGTCGGCCTGCTCCATGATCGGGCGCAGGTGGTCTTCGATCCGGCCCAGACCCGGGGCGTAGAACAGGGAGCGGCCGGTGGCGTCATCCTTGAGCAGGATGCCGATGTTGTCACCGGGGTGCGGGTCGTTGCGGTGCGGCGAGTACGGCGGCGCGCTGGAGCGCAGCGGCACGGCCGTCAGAGTGATGCCCGGCACTTCGGCAATGGTAAATTCGTTGTAGGTCTCGGTGCTGGGGATCTGGTTCCACGCCAGCCCACCGTTCCAGTGCTCCAGCATGTTGAAGACCGGGAAGCCGGTGCTCAGGTCCTGCTTCACCATGTCGGTGCAGTAGACCTGATGCGGGCAGCCTTCACGCAGCATCAGCAGGCCGGTGGTGTGGTCGATCTGGCTGTCCATCAGTACGACCGCCGCAATGCCGGTATCGCGTTTGCCCTGCTTGGGTTGTAGGGGCTCAAAGCTTTCCAGCTGAGCACGGATATCCGGTGAGGCGTTGAACAGAATCCAGTCGGTGCCGTTGAGGCTGGCCGCGATGGAGGATTGGGTGCGGGCCCTGGCGTTGAGGGTGCCGTTGCGCAGGTCTTTGCAGTTGTCGCAGTTGCAGTTCCATTGCGGAAAGCCGCCCCCGGCGGCGGAGCCCAGTATCTGTATTTTCATTATTGTGTGTATCCGCTGGGGTATAAAAGGATCGGCAAGCAAAAGCGGCCCCGAAGGGCCGCAGGGTGCTCAGCGGTTGGCGAAGTACATGGTGACTTCGAAGCCGATGCGCAGATCAGTGTAGGCAGGTTTGGTCCACATAATGCGTTCCTCATTTTTGTTATCGATATGTCTTTGTGACACCCTGATAGTAGGCAACCGTGCCACCACTCCAATATGGTACTTTGGAACGAATTCAGGGCTGACTTGGTATAGCAACCAGCGGTATGGCACGCCGCGGCATACCGTACACCTTATACGAAAAAAACGGCCCGGAGGCCGTTAAACGGATTGCTGCAGAGCAATAGACTGCCAGGGTGAAGCAGCCATGATTTGCACATCCCTGTGCAGTGCTTCGGAGATAACAGGGCCTGTAAAGGCCCGTGCCTTAGAAGAATCCCAGCGGGTTGATGTCGTAGCTGACCAGCATGTTCTTGGTCTGCTGGTAGTGATCGAGCATCATCTTGTGCGTTTCACGACCCACGCCGGACTTCTTGTAACCGCCAAAGGCAGCATGTGCCGGGTACTGGTGGTAGCAGTTGGTCCAGACACGACCGGCCTGAATGCCACGGCCCATGCGGTAGGCGCGGTTCATGTCGCGGCTCCATACACCGGCACCCAGACCAAACTCGGTGTCATTGGCGATGGCGAGGGCTTCAGCCTCGTCCTTGAAGGTGGTAACGGATACGACCGGTCCAAAGATCTCTTCCTGGAACACGCGCATGCTGTTGTTGCCCTTGAGCAGAGTCGGCTGGATGTAGTAGCCGCGGCCCAGGTCATCGCCCAGCTGCTCCTTGTCACCACCGATCAGCACTTCAGCACCTTCGGCACGGCCTATGTCGAAGTAGCTCATGATCTTGTCGAACTGCTCCTGAGAAGCCTGAGCACCGACCATGGTTTCGGTATCGAGCGGGTTGCCACGCTTGATCTTCTTGATGCGATCAATCACGCGCGCGATGAAATCATCGTAAATGCTTTCCTGCACCAGCAGACGCGACGGACAGGTGCAGACTTCGCCCTGGTTGAAGAACGCCAGTACGGTACCTTCCACACACTTATCGATGAATTCGTCTTCATGGTTCATGACGTCTTCAAAGTAGATGTTGGGTGACTTGCCGCCCAGCTCTACAGTCGACGGAATGATGTTTTCGGCAGCACATTTCAGAATGTGGGAACCCACCGGGGTTGAGCCGGTGAAGGCGATTTTGGCAATGCGCTTGCTGGTCGCCAGAGCCTGACCCGCTTCGGCACCAAAACCGTTAACGATATTCAGCACGCCCGGCGGCAACAGGTCCTGAATGGTTTCCATCAGCTTCAGAATGGACCAGGGAGTTTGCTCAGCAGGCTTCAGTATGATGCAGTTGCCTGCCGCCAGTGCCGGAGCAATTTTCCACGCCGCCATCAGCAGCGGGAAGTTCCAGGGAATGATCTGGCCGACAACACCCAGCGGCTCATGGAAGTGGTAGGCCACGGTGTTTTCGTCGATCTCGCCGATGGAGCCTTCCTGCGCACGGATACAGCCGGCAAAGTAACGGAAGTGGTCGATGGCCAGCGGTACGTCAGCGGCCAGGGTTTCACGCACAGCCTTACCATTGTCCCAGGTTTCGGCCACGGCGATCTGTTCCAGATTTGCTTCCAGACGGTCAGCAATCTTGAGCAGGGTGTTGGAGCGTTCCTGCACTGAGGTACGAGCCCAGGCATCCTTGGCTGCGTGGGCAGCGTCCAGTGCCAGTTCGATATCTTCAGCGGTTGAACGGGGGATTTCACAGAAGGCTTCGCCGGTTACCGGTGAAACGTTTTTGAAGTATTCACCTTTCACCGGGGCTTTCCATTCACCGCCGATGAAGTTGCCGTAGCGCGGCTGCAGAGTGACGATGGAATCTGCCTGTCCTGGCTGTGCGTAGATCATATTCTTAGCCTCTTGTTGTTATTCGCATCACGCTCGAAGAGCAGTAACGATTGACGCTTTCAATATTAGCGAACGCTACTGATCTTCGAGTATAGTGCCTTGGCAGTGAGAATATGAGCCTTTGGTACTAGACAGGCCGATTAATTGTCAGATTAGCTCAGCTCCAGCTGGATATGGAACGTGGTGCCCACTTCCGGATCAGAGGTAACAGCCATGTGGCCCCGGTGCTGCTGAGTGATGACATAGAAGGCAAAGGACAAGCGCTTTTCGGGCCCGGATGCAGATGCCATTTCATTCTCGGCATGGTGCGGATAGGGCTCGAACAGGCACATCTGCTCTTCACTGCTGAGGCCCACACCATTGTGCTGAATACGCAGTGACAGCGAATCATAGCTGCGTGAAGCATAGAGCTTCAGCTTCGGCACAAATCCTTCCCTGTTCTGTGCAACCTTATCACTCAGGGCCGCCAACGAGTAACGCAGAATGCTCAGCAAGGCCTGCTGAAGCTCTGTTATGTAACAGGGGACTTTCGGCAGATCGGTTTCGAAGTGACGCTCGATTTTGACATCACTGAACGGAATCGCATTGGGGAGCGCCAGTACTTCACCCGCCAGATCAACCGAGTGTTCAATGATGTCGATGACATTGGCACTGGCTGGTGCAGTTGTGCGCCCACGCGCAAATTCGAGCAGATTCTGAATCACTGACTCGACTTCTCGCCCGTTTTCGGCTGCGTTTTGCAGCAAGCGGTGAAGGCGTGCGACCTCCTCTTTCTGTTTGCCGCCTTCCTGCAGGAAGCTGGCGGATTCCAGCAGACTGTGGAAGCTGCGCAGATCAAACAGTATCGCCTGCAATGGCTTGTTTATATCGCTGGCCATAGTGGTGGCAAGCTCGCCCATCGACGCCAGTCGATCGTGCTGAATCAGCATGTTTTCGGCAATCACCCGGCGGGTGACATCATCCACCATAATCACCACACCCGGCTCGCTGTAGTTTTCAAGCGGATAGACGGTGATATCCATGTAGTAACTGCCCGGCTGGCTGTAACGCAGCGTCAGGGTTTCGTTCTTCTGCAGCGCCTCTTCAATGTGGCTCGGTTTCAAGGTGATGTCCGGATAGATAGCCCAGAGGTTGCGCCCGATCGCGTTGATCGCCTTGATACCGGAAAGCTTCTCGGCACGCGGGTTCCACTGTGTAATCGTGCCTTCCCGGTCAAGGCCGACCAGCACCAGCGGCATGGAGCTGAGAATATTCTGAATATAGGCCTCTGACGCCTGAAGGCGCCCAGTCGTCACCACATGCTCTGACACCTCCTGTTCCAACCGTGCGGTACGCTCTTTCACTCGTTTTTCGAGGTTGGCCTTGATCTCTTCCAGCTCGTGGTTGTAACCACGCGCCCGCCGCCAGACGATAAACAGCACGAGTGCCGCCAGCGTCAGCAGGATGATCAGCACACCGCTGGAAAAGTTGGCAACATATTGCCACTTGGTATTGCCATCCTCATCTCGGAACGGCGCAAATATATCGGCCTGGGCGAAGGTGGCAGGCAGCAAAAGCAACAGAGCTATACAGTATCGAAACATGATGCAAAGGGTATCCGGATGTAAAAAACTGGAAAGACAGGTGACTCAAGGCCCACATTATAATGAATCAGAGTGGCTTCGGGATACACCTGATCTGACCGGCCATGTCATGACCGGTCAGATCGGATGGCTACCAGGGGCCGACGACGTAACCCAGCTTGTCCGGCAGCCACAGGGCGATACCGGGCACCAGCATCACCAGCAACAGACTGCAGGCCATGGCTGCAATAAAGATCAACGTCCAGCCAATGGTATGCTCCAGCCGAATATTGGCGATCCGAGTGGTGACCATCAGGTTGACCGCGACCGGAGGGGTAAACTGGCCAATGGCAATATTCATCGCCAACAGGATGCCGAACCAGACCGGGTTCCAGCCAAAATGGTTCATCAGCGGCAGTACGATCGGGATCAGGATAAGGTAGATCGATACCGCATCCAACAGCATACCCGCAATCAACACCAGCAGCATGACCAACCCCAGCAGGACCCAGCCGCTTTCCGACAGCGCCAGCAGACCATTGGCCAAGTGCTGGAATGTGCCAAGCGTGGTGCCGGCCCAGGCAAAGATACCCGCCAACGCTATGATCAGCATCACCACACCCGAGGTCACCGCCGCTTCCGTCATCAGATCAAACAACTGGCGAATCCCCAGATTGCGGTAAACCAAACAGCCAACGATAACACCATAGGTGACCGCAACCACAGCCGCCTCGGTCGGTGTGAACAGGCCTGAACGCAAACCGCCTAGAATGATTACCGGTGCAAACAGTGCCGGCAAGGCCGCCTTGAGGCTGGGCCAGAATGGTGGGCGCTCTGACTTTTCCGGGTCTTCCCAGCCATACTTGCGGGCCAACAGCAGTGCTGGCACGAGAAGGGAGAGCCCAGCCAGAATGCCGGGAAACAAACCAGCAGCAAACAGTGCACGCAGATCGACGCCAGGCACCACGATGGAGTACAAAATCAAGGCGATGGAGGGCGGGATCAGAATCGCGGTGGATGAAGATGCCGCTATCAACGACGCCGAGAAGGCCTGAGGATAACCGGCCTTGCGCATGCTGGGCAGCATCACCATCGCCACGGCAGCGGCATCAGCGGGGCCTGAGCCACTCATCCCGCCCATAATCAGACAGACCAGTACGGCGACAACGGCAAGCCCGCCATGGCGAGGCCCGATCACCGACTGGGCAAAACGAACCAGGCTGGCTGCGACCCCTGCCCGCTCAAAAATAAGGCCCGTGAGGATAAACAGTGGAATGGCAATCAGGGGATATTTGGCCACACTGTTGTAGGTATTGGTTCCCAGAGTCGCCAGCATGTCTGGCGACAGCCCGGCCAGAATACCGATGATGCCGCCCAAGCCCAACGCAATGGCCACTGGCACACCCAGAAGCAGCGCCAGAAGGAAACTGCCGATCAGCAATAGATCAGGGCTCATGGATCACCTCCTGTGGTTCATTGCCACGCAGGCGATCAATGAGATTCTGCGTCGTGCGCACAACAATGGCTGCTGCCAGCAACGGCAGCCAAGCCACATAAATCCAGTTGGGCAGCCCGAGCCCCGGTGACAGTGATTCCCATTGATACTCTTCCAGCGCCAGCTTGGCACCGTACCAGCAGGTAACACCCAGTACGATCACGCCAGCCAGCCACTGCAGCACATACACGACCTTGAGCGCCGGTTTGGGCAGGTGATGTTCAACCAGTTCAATGCGAATGTGCTGATTATGGCGTGCCGCCACCGCTGCACCGGAAAAGGTCAGCAGTACCAGCAAAAAGACCGAAAACTCTTCGGTGAAGGCAAAAGAGGCATCGGTCGCATAACGCACGATTACATTGCCCAGACTGATCAGACAGATCGCGATCAATGACAGGGACGCCAGCCAGGCCTCCGGCCTGAACTTGGGGGGTCGGGTAGACATTATCACTCCACTTCAGACAACAACGCCCGCCGGGGTGGCGGGCGTCTTCATGCAGGTGCCCTATTACTGCGGACGGTTGGCAATGGCTTCCTGCGCCTGCTTGACCAACTCTTCGCCGATACGCGGCGTCCACTTTTCGTATACGGACTGAGTGGCTTCGACAAAGGCTGCGTGCTGTTCAGGGGTCAGGTCGGTCACCTGAACGCCACGCTCCTTGATTTTAGCCAGCGTCTCATCCAGTTCAGCACGGGATTTTTCGATCTCCCATTTGCCGGCATCAATGGCAGCCTGCTTCAGCAGGGCCTGATCTTCCGGGCTGAACTGGCTCCACACACGGTTGCTGACGGCAAATACCAGCGGGTCAGCCATGTAATGCCACTGAGTCAGGTAGGTCTGGCCCACCTGATCAATACGCGCCACATCAAATACAGACAGCGGGTTTTCCTGACCGTCAACCGCACCGGTGGTCAGTGCAGGTTTGGCATCGGCCCAGCTCATCTGAGTCGGGTTGGCACCCAGCGCCGTGAAGGTATCCTGGAACAGCGGTGAACCCACAACACGGACCTTCAGCCCTTCCAGGTCAGACGGCTGCTTGACTTCATGCTTGGAGTTGGACAGTTCACGGAAGCCGTTTTCACCCCAGGCCAGCGGAGTAACACCGCGCTTTTCGATCGCTGCAAACACCGCTTTGCCCGCTTCACCCTGAGTGATTGCGTCGATGGCAGCGTAGTCCGGCATCAGAAACGGCAGTGAGAACAGGTTCAGTTCAGGCACCTGCGGTGACCAGTTGATGGTCGAGCCAACCGCCATATCAATCAGGCCGGATCGCATGGCTGAAAACTCCTTGGTCTGGTCACCGGAGACCAGCTGGGAGTTGCTGTAGATTTTCATGTTGATGCGGCCTTCAGACCGCTCTTTTACCAGCTCGACCCATTTATCGGCAGCCTGTCCCCAGGGAAAGGCGGAAGGCAGAACGGTAGAGACGGTATACTCAGCCTTGTATTCGGCACTGGCAACAGAGCTGAACAGCAGTGTAGCGGCTGCAGCGGCCATGAATGTGCGACGTTTCAGCATCATGTCTTCCTTTTTTATCTGTTGTTGTATGGCAGCGGCATTATCCCGACCGCTTGCTCCAACCAATTATAAAAGGCTTGTCGACAGCGACGCAAAACAATTACACCCACTACCCTGCCCACAAACGAAAATCCCCGCACAGGGCGGGGATTTAGCGATAACGAAACACAGGATCAGCTGTCAGCCGAGGCTTTGGCTGGTTCCTGATTTTCGTAGATCAGGATCGGTTCGGAGGTGCCGGTGATCACACCTTCGTCGATCACTACCTTGGCAACATTATCCATCGACGGCAGCTGATACATGATATCCAGCAGAGTCGCCTCCAGAATGGAACGCAGACCACGGGCCCCGGTCCGACGCTCCAGCGCCTTTTCGGCGACCGCTTTCAATGCGTCTTCACGGAAGTCCACATCGACCCCTTCCATCTCGAACAGGGCCTGATACTGCTTGACCAGACTGTTCTTGGGCTCGGTGAGAATCTGAATCAGTGCCTCTTCATCAAGCTCGGACAACGTGGCAATCATCGGCAGACGCCCCACAAACTCGGGAATCAGACCAAACTTGACCAAATCTTCCGCTTCGACATCGTGCAGTGCTTCGCTCAGACGGCTGTCGTCCTTGCTCTTCACCACGGCACTGAAGCCGATGGAGCTGCGCTCACTGCGGTCACGGATAATTTTTTCCAGACCAGCGAAAGCACCACCACAGATGAACAGGATATTGGACGTGTCCACCTGCAGGAACTCCTGCTGAGGATGCTTGCGTCCACCCTGAGGAGGAACGGAAGCGACCGTACCTTCAATCAGTTTCAGCAGCGCCTGCTGTACACCTTCACCGGACACATCACGCGTGATGGAGGGGTTATCAGATTTGCGTGAGATCTTGTCGATCTCATCGATGTACACAATACCCAACTGGGCCTTTTCGACATCATAGTCACACTTCTGCAGCAGCTTCTGGATGATGTTTTCGACATCTTCACCCACATAGCCCGCCTCAGTCAGCGTAGTGGCATCCGCAATGGTAAAGGGCACATTCAGCAGACGCGCCATGGTTTCAGCCAGTAGGGTCTTGCCGCTGCCGGTGGGACCAATCAGCAGAATGTTGCTCTTGCCAAGCTCCACTTCACCCTTTTTCTGGAACCGCAGACGCTTGTAGTGGTTGTACACCGCAACCGCCAGCACTTTTTTGGCACGCTCTTGCCCGATTACGTAATCGTCCAAGGTCGCCTTGATCTCGGCCGGAGTCGGCAGGGTATCACTGGGCTCCTGCTCGTCCGAATCCTGAATCTCTTCGCGGATGATATCGTTGCAGAGATCAACACACTCGTCACAGATAAAGACAGAGGGACCTGCGATCAATTTGCGCACTTCATCCTGGCTTTTGCCGCAGAAGGAACAGAACAGCTTGCTGCCCTCCCCCCCCTTGCCGGTCGTCTCGTCTGCCATCTTCTTACCTCAAAAAAACCATTTACACTTGTTATGCGCCCGAGGCGGCCGAATTTCAACCCGACCGCGACAACAAAGGCTTATTCGCTCTCGGTACGGCGCTCAAGCACGGAGTCAATCAGCCCGTATTCAGCAGCGGTTTTCGGATCCATGAAATTGTCGCGATCCGTGTCACGCGCAATCGTCTCGAAATCCTGACCGGTGTGATGCGCCAGCAGGCGATTCAATTTTTCGCGGATGGACAGGATTTCACGGGTATGAATCTCGATATCGGTCGCCTGGCCCTGATAACCACCCAGCGGCTGATGAATCATTACACGCGCATTCGGCAGCGCAAAGCGCTTGCCCGGCTCACCTGCCGCCAGCAGGAAAGCGCCCATGCTGGCCGCCTGGCCAATACACATGGTGCTGACGTTGGGCTTGATGAACTGCATGGTATCGTAGATTGCCATGCCCGCCGTAACCGAGCCACCCGGTGAGTTGATGTACAGGTGGATGTCCTTGTCCGGATTTTCGGCTTCAAGGAACAGCAACTGGGCGACAATCAGGTTGGCCATATGGTCTTCGACCTGACCCACCAGAAAAATGACCCGTTCTTTGAGCAGACGGGAGTAGATATCGTAGGCGCGCTCGCCTCGTGAGCTCTGCTCCACCACCATCGGGACCAGCCCGGAATTGGTGATTTCGGTGGAACGCCCGGAATAGATATCTGCCATGCAAGAATTCTCCTTACCCTGATAAGCGAAAAAACGACAGTCAGCCAGGCCAACTGTCGTTTCCTTTACGGCTTACGCCCTGACCGGCTGTTCCGGATCAGGCTTCGGTCTCTTCAGCTTGCTGCTGAGCAGGCTTGATAGCCTCCTCGTATGCAACCGCTTTTTCAGTGACTGTAGCAGAAGCCAGCAGATGATCAACTACCTGATCTTCCAGTACCAGGCTCTTGATCTGGTTCAGGATCTGGTCGTTGCTGTAGTACCAGTCGATAACCTGCTGCGGTTCCTGGTAGGTTTCAGCCATCTCTTCAACGGTTTCGCGCACACGCTGCTCATCCGCTTTCATGTCGTTGGCCTTGACCACTTCCTGAACCAACAGGCCTACGCTTACACGGCGCTGAGCCTGAGCTTCGAACATTTCTTTCGGCAACATGTTCGGGTCGATGTTGGCATCCTGACCACCGAACTGCTGAATTGCCTGACGACGCAGGTTGTCAATTTCGCTGTCGATCAGGGCTGCAGGCACCTCAATCTCATTGGCCTTGAGCAGCTCAGTGAAGACCTGATCTTTCAGCTTCATTTTCAGAGCGTGCTTGAGCTCGCGCTCCATGTTCTTGCGCACTTCAACCTTGAAGCCATCCAGTTCTTTCTCTTCGATGCCAAAGCGAGAGAAGAACTCTTCGTTCAGTTCAGGCAGTTCCTGAGCGGAAACGCTCTGTACCTTGGTCTTGAAAACAGCCGCTTTACCTTTCAGGTTTTCAGCGTGGTAGTCTTCCGGGAAGGTGATTTCCAGATCGAACTCTTCACCCGCCTTCTTGCCTTCCAGACCGGCTTCAAAGCCAGGAATCATGGAGCCGGAACCCAGCACAAGGCTGTGACCCTCTGCCTTGCCGCCTTCGAATGCTTCGCCATCGATGAAGCCTTCAAAGTCGATCTTGACCTGGTCGCCTTCAGCCGCAGCGCGATCCACTTCGGTCCAGTTTGCCTGCTGCTTGCGCAGGGTATCGATCATCTGATCCATGTCGGCATCAGTGATTTCGGCAGTCTGCTGTTCCAGCTCAACGCCGGACAGATCTTTCAGTTCAATCTCCGGGTACACTTCAAAGGTAGCCACGTACTGAAGGTCTTCACCTTCTTTGTCGTTCTTGAACTCGATGTTGGGACCACCCGCCGGCTGCAGTTTTTCCTGCTCAACAGCGGTATAGAAGCTTTCCTGAACGACCTGACCCAATACGTCCTGACGGATCGCGCTGCCGAACATGCGCTTGATCACCTTGGGCGGAACCTTGCCCGGACGGAAACCATCCAGACGGCGAGTGCGCGCCTGCTGAGCAACCAGCTTGTCTACGTCCTGGTCAATGCGTGCAGCCGGGACAGTTACGGTCATCTGACGCTCGAGGCCGGAAGTCGTTTCAACAGAAACTTGCATGGAGATCCTCACAAATAGTTTGCAGCATGATGTTGCGACCTGCAGGCTCGCCCTCCGTAATATTCATCCCGTTGATTCAGGGATCAATATGCGGCTGATGACGACCGACCAGCAGAGCCAAAATTCTAAAGCGCGAAATTTTCTTCCAACTGCCGCCATTAGTCAAGCAAAAGCCCAACAGCAGTAAAATGAAAAAGAATGTATTAATGAAGGTAAAGCCTTGAGAATCATAAAGATAGAGGGGAGGCATAACAGAATATCAGGGCACACTGGGGTGGACGATGGGGCTCGAACCCACGACCACCGGAATCACAATCCGGGGCTCTACCAACTGAGCTACGCCCACCATATAGTGTGTTGCCTGTGTGGTGCGGACGGAGAGACTCGAACTCTCACACCTTGCGGCACTGGAACCTAAATCCAGCGTGTCTACCAATTCCACCACGTCCGCCAACTTTTCAGCCAGCGGCTGAAGCTTCCAAGGTAATGGGGTGGACGATGGGGCTCGAACCCACGACCACCGGAATCACAATCCGGGGCTCTACCAACTGAGCTACGCCCACCATAACCTTGTATACTCAACCTTTTAGACGACCTTAACCAGCATGCTGGCGCGCCCGGCAGGGCTCGAACCTGCAACCTACGGCTTAGAAGGCCGTTGCTCTATCCGATTGAGCTACGAGCGCATAATACGCCGCCTCGTCTTGAGTATCTACCCCGTCTCGAGGAGGTGCGTATCCTAAGGCAGTGCCTCGGCAAGGTCAACACCCGGATTCAATATTTTTCAGCAGAAACAACACTCTGTATCAGTACCACCAAAAGAAAAGTGCATTGGCCCTGCAGGCCCAAAGATGAGAAAATCAGCAGTATTGTTCATTTCCCACTTATATATGCAGCTTAAAGGAACATTCTCCAGCCATGAGCGCCCGCATTATTGATGGCAAGCAAATCGCTGCCGAGGTCAGACAGAAAGTACGCGCAGGTATTCAGGCCCGCCTGGAACAGGGTAAACGCGCACCCTGCCTCGCCGTGATTCTGGTCGGCAGCGACCCCGCTTCCCAGGTTTACGTTCGCAATAAGAAAAATGCCTGCGAAGAGGTCGGCATTACCTCACGCGCCTATGACCTGCCGGCTGAAACCGGTCGTGAAGAGCTGCTGGAGCTTATTAGCACACTCAACGATGACAAAAATGTGGACGGCATTCTGGTCCAGTTGCCTCTGCCGCGTCATCTTGATGCCACCGAAGTTTTGGAGCAGATTCGCCCGGACAAGGACGTGGATGGCTTCCATGCCTTCAACCTTGGTCGCCTGGCTCAGCGTATGCCGGTTCTTCGCCCCTGTACCCCCAAAGGTGTTATGACACTACTGGAGTCCACCGGCATCGACTTGCATGGCCAGGAAGCCGTCATCGTCGGCGCCTCCAATATTGTTGGCCGCCCAATGACGCTTGAATTGCTGCTTGCTGGTTGTACCACTACGACCACGCACCGCTTTACCCGCGACCTGGAAGCCCATGTCCGCCGTGCCGATATTGTTGTGGTTGGCGTTGGCATCCCCGGACTTGTGAAGGGCGAATGGATCAAGCCCGGCGCGGTTGTGATCGATGTCGGCATTAACCGGCTGGATGACGGCCGCCTGGTTGGAGACGTTGAATTCGCACCCGCTGCCGAACGCGCGGGCTGGATCACCCCTGTGCCAGGTGGCGTAGGACCAATGACCGTTGCCAGCCTTATGGAAAATACTCTCGAAGCATCTGCCATGCTCGAAGGCTAGTGGAGATGGGTGTCGATCACGGATAATATCGACACCCAAAAACACCTGTTTTAACAGCAAAAATCTGCTAGTTTTATCGACAGGCGTTGAAGGAATATTGCAGGATGCAAATGGACAAGGACACCCTCCCCAAGCAAAACAGTACTCCCTTTCAGTACCGGCTGCGCCAGCTCGGCCTCCCGGTTGCGATTTTCATCGTCGGTACAGTGCTGAGCCTTAACCTGGCCAAACACGAGGCAAACCGACAGCGACTGGAGCTGGAAGACCGTTTCAAGGCAACCGTACAGCAAACCACCCGCGTACTACAGGAAAAGGTTGATCGTTTTACGCTATTGATGAAAGCGGGCCGCGGACTGGTGCTGAACCATCCTGACGCCCCCACCCTGCAGCTGAATCGACGCTGGCACCAGATGTTTGACTCCTACGAGATGCGATACTCCGATTTCGGAATCATTGGGCTCTCCTACACTCGCTACCTTGCACCAGACGAGCGCCAGGCTTTTGTTGATCGTTTCAATCAAGACAGTCCGCGCAAATTGACAATCTTTCCACCGCCTGCCCCCAACCAGCCCAGCTTTCTGGTCATGCACTTGACGCCAGCTGCCGTGGAAAGCCGCATGCTTGGATATGATATCTATAATGGTGATTCACGACGCAAAGCCGCTTTACAGGCTATGACCAGCGGTACGATGAGCGTTACCCAGCCCCTGTCATTGCTGCCAACCGATATCAACTCTCTGGATTACCTTCTACTACTGCCCGTGCAGACCAATGCAGCCTTTCTGGGCTGGGTAACACTCGGTTTCAGCATGAGTCAGCTAGTGCAGGAAAGCCTGAACGACCTGACCAACCCACTGCGCATTCAGCTGATAGATCCTCGACAAGACAGTCAGTCAATCAGCTATGACTCCCACCCTGAACTGGGTCAGCCCGAACCAAGTTTGCAACACGCCGCAAGCCTGACACTGGCGGGACAGGAGATCCACCTTCAGATCAGCCCCCTCGACCCCGACCTGCACCGAGAGGCATCCAGCCAGTACCACGGCCCAACGCTGATATCAGGCTTGTCATTGACCCTTTTAGTCGCCTCATTGCTGCTGTTTTTTATTCAGGCACGGCATCAGGCACTGCGCCTGAGCAACCATATGGCCGCCCGAGCAGACGAGATGTATAAGCGCTACAGAACACTGTTCACACAATCGCCCGAAGCAATCGTGGTACATGTCAACGGGGTTGTTGAGCTGGCCAACGAACATGCCGCTGCTCTGTTCGGCTGCAACTCACCGGATAAATTATTACAACTCAGTATCGATACCTTGGTACACCCCGACAGCCTAAGTTTTGTTCGTGATCGTGGTGCCGCACTGGAACGTGGCGAAGCCCTGAAACCCGCTGAACAAAAACTGATGCGGCTGGACGGTTCCACTTTTGAAGCCGAGGTCTCGAGTACAATGATCCAGTATCGCGGCAAACAGGCCATTCAGGTGATGTTTCGTGACATAACTTCGGATAAGGCGCAGCGTCAGGAGTCACGAATTGCCCAAGCGGTATTTCGTCACAGTCATGACGCCATCATGGTCACGGACGGGCGCGGCAGAATCGAGCTGGTAAATGCAGCCTTCCAAAAGCTGACGGGGTACGCTCCGGCTGCCATGACAGGTCGCAACGTTTCAGTACTCAATTCCGGCCACCACGACAGCTCGTTTTTCCATCGCATGTGGATGGCATTGATCAATACTGGCGAATGGAGCGGTGATATTGTCAATCGCACCCGCGAAGGACGACTCTATATCCAGGAGACCAACATTACCGCTGTAAAGGACGAACAACAGCAAACCCAGCATTATGTTTGCTTGATGCGAGATGTAACTGAACAAAGACGTGGCCTTGATTACACCCAGCTGCAGGCGCTAAAGGAACAACTGGCTCAGACACACGGCCTAAGCCAGTAAGGAACCTCAACTGCCTGCCAACAATCAGCCTTCGCGATACCAGCTTGTGCCGTCACGACTGTCTTTCAGGACAACACCCTTCTCAGCCAGCAGATCCCGGATACGATCGCTTTCGGCAAAATCCTTGTCCTTGCGCGCTTGAGCTCGCTGCTCGATAAAGGCTTCAATCTCTTCCGCCGACAGATCACCCTCACCTGCTTCCCCCTGCAGAAACTGATCCGGCTCCTGTTGCAACAGACCGATCATACCGGCCAATTGCTTCAACTGAGCAGCCAGCTGGGGCGCTACAGGATCATTATCACGCGCAGCCTTGTTCAGTTCGCTGGCAATTTCAAACAGCACCGCCAATGCGCGCGGGGTATTGAAATCATCATCCATGGCTTCAACAAAGCGCTGCTCATAATCATTCTGCAGCGTCATCTCCTGCGCCAGCTCAGGCACCGCCTTCAGTGCCTGATAGAAACGTTCAAGCGCACTGTGCGCCTCCCGCAACCCATCTTCCGAGTAATCGATATAGCTGCGGTAGTGCACACTTGAGAGGAAGTAGCGAACCACTTCAGGATTGTAGTGCTTGAGCACCTCACGAATGGTGAAGAAGTTGCCCAGCGACTTGGACATCTTCTCCTGCCCCATGCGAACAGGCCCTGCGTGCATCCAGTAATTGACGTAGGTGCAGCCATTGGCCGCCTCAGACTGAGCGATTTCATTTTCGTGATGCGGAAACGGCAGATCTGGGCCGCCACCGTGAATATCAAAGGTCTTGCCCAAGCAGCATTTGGACATGGCCGAACACTCAATGTGCCAGCCGGGGCGGCCCTGACCCCAGGGGGAAGACCAGCTAACTTCACCAGGCTTGGCTACCTTCCACAGGACGAAATCAAGTGGGCTTTCCTTGGCTTCTTCCACCTCCACACGGGCACCCGAGCGCAGGTCTTCCAATACCTTATTGGTCAGACGGCCGTAGGTTTCAAACCGCTCGACCCGATAGTAGACATCGCCATTAGCTGCCGCATAGGCATAGCCCTTCTCGATCAGGGTCGACACCATATCGATAATATCGCCGATATGCGCCGTGGCACGGGGCTCCTGATCGGGACGCAACACAAACAGCCGCGCCTCGTCCTCATGCATCGCCGCAATCATGCGTTCGGTCAACGCATCAACAGACTCACTGTTCTCAGCTGCACGGCGGATGATTTTGTCATCCACGTCGGTGATATTGCGCACATAGGTCACGTCCCAGCCACGGGCACGCAGATAACGCGTAATCAGGTCGAAGGCAACCATTACCCGAGCATGACCGATATGACAGTAGTCGTACACGGTCACACCGCACACATACATGCGGATCTTGCCGGGCTCAATAGGAGTAAAGGCTGTCTTGCTGTTGGTCAGAGTGTTATAGATTTGAAGCATTACTATCCGCCAGACCTGAAATGAGTTGAAAGCGCAAAAACGGGATTATAGCGTGAAAGCGGCCTGTGATCATGGCAATGATACGGTACCCAACCAGGCCTGACCCAGCAGGCTGCTCTCACGGGTCAGGAGAAGGCCATCTTGGGTCCAGACAACAGCCTCCCATTGCCCTGCAGGTGTAAGGCTATGATATTGAGCCCCCTCCCAGTCCGGAAGGTTATCTTTGACAGGCACCGTCCAGACAAAGGCTCGCGAACTGATTCGCCCCTTGGTATAACCCAGCAGCACTAGGCGCTGCCGCTGGGGATCGTAGTCCGCAGCCGTAATCAAACCGCCGACCGGGTAACGCCCCACGGGTTCAACGACCTGGCGTGGCACCCCTGCCGGATCGACCTGATATACTCGGGTATGCTGATCCTGCCAGTTCTTGCTGAATACCCATACCTTGCCGTTGACCACGGCGGCGGCTTCACAGTCGTTGTCATGAGCATAGGCGCCCGCTGACTTGCCGGCATCGGCAAAACGGAATTCCAGCAGCCGCGAGGGAACTTCGTTACCAGCCGAGGCCTGCAGCAGTGACTGCCAACGTATTGAGTAGATTTGCATCCACTCCCGCCGCCCCAGATTGTTACCGCAATCCAGCACATGTAGCCAATCGGCATCATACGCCATCTCTTCCCAGTCAAAGTTCAGCGCATCCCGTACACGCAGGGTTGAAAGCACTTCACCAGACATCAGGTCAAGACGGTACAGTTGAGGCTTATCACCGCTGTCATTATGGGTCCATAGCTGACCCTGATGTTGAGAAAGACCCGATGACTCTATCACCTCCAACGGCAACACGGCTCGCCGCTCTACCGTCAGTGAATCGATCGGCCCCGCAACAGGGTGACTGGCACAGCTGGTCAGCAACACTACACTGAGCAGTGCTGCCAACGAGCCGACACGCATCCTTGCCTGCATAATCACATCACTTCGCCTGAATTTTGGCCCAGGAGTCTCGCAAGGTGACCGTGCGGTTGAAGATCAGATGCTGTTCACTGGAGTCAGGATCAACGCAGAAATAGCCATTACGTTCGAACTGGTAGCGACTTTCAGCCACTGCATGTTTGAGTCCGATCTCAGCACGGGCATTGGCCATAACCTTGAGCGATTCAGGATTGAGGAACTCATGGAAGTCGCGATTCTTGTCCGCATCAGGGTTGGCCTCGGTGAACAGGCGGTCATACAGACGCACTTCACACGCTACAGAGTTATCAGCCGACACCCAGTGAATCACGCCATTAGGCTTGTAACCAGTAGGGTTTTCACCTTTGGTAGCCGCATCATAGCTGCAGATCAGTTCTACCACTTCACCCTGCTCGTTCTTGATCACCTCGTTACAGGTAATCACATAGGCACCACGCAGACGCACGGCATCACCCGGCGCAAGACGCTTCCACTTTTTCGGTTTTTCCTCAGCAAAGTCTTCACGTTCAATCAGCAGATTGCGGGTAAATGGCACCTTGCGCAGCCCCATGGACTCATCCTTGGGATGCGCCGGCAGTTCAAACCACTCCTGCTCACCCTCGGCAAGATTGCTGATGGTAACCTTTATCGGATCGATAACGCACATGGCCCGAGGTGCATTGGCATCCAGATCGTCACGGATAGCCGCTTCCAGCATTCCCATATCTACCGTGCCGTTGGAACGCGTTACACCGATCATGTCGCAGAAATTGCGGATTGAAGCTGGTGTAAAGCCACGGCGACGCATACCGGAGATGGTCGGCATACGCGGGTCGTTCCAGCCATTAACGTGCCCTTCGTCAACCAGCAGCTTAAGCTTGCGCTTGCTGGTGATGGTGTAGTTCAGGTTGAGACGGGCAAATTCATACTGACGCGGCTTAACCGGGACCGGCAGATTCTCAATGAACCAGTCATACAGTGGGCGATGATCTTCAAATTCCAGTGTGCAGATGGAATGCGTAACGCCCTCAATCGCATCGGACTGACCGTGAGCGAAGTCATAGGAGGGGTAGATACACCACTTGTCACCGGACTGATGATGATGAGCGTGGCGAACGCGGTAGATCACCGGGTCGCGCATGTTCATATTGGGTGCAGCCATATCGATTTTGGCACGCAGGGCACACTCACCCTCCGAGAAATCACCGTTGCGCATCTTTTCGAACAGGGCCAGGTTCTCTTCTATGCTGCGCTCACGGTAGGGACTGTTTTTGCCAGGCTCAGTCAAGGTGCCACGGAACTCACGCATTTCATGGGCGCTAAGGCTGTCCACATAGGCCTTGCCTTCATTGATCAAATGGATCGCCCAAGCATACAGCTGCTCGAAATAGTCAGAGGTGTAACGCACCTCACCGCTCCATTCAAACCCGAGCCAGCGCACATCTTCGATAATGGAATCGATGTACTCCTGACTTTCCTTCTCGGGATTGGTGTCGTCGAAACGCAGTTGGCACCGACCATTGAAGCGCAGTGCCGTGCCAAAGTTCAGGCAGATCGACTTGGCATGACCAATGTGAAGATAGCCATTGGGCTCAGGCGGGAATCGAGTCACCACTTGCCCATCGTTCAGGCCTTTGCTGAGATCATCTTCAATAATCTGGTGGATAAAGTTGTTCGGCTTGGGACTGTCGTTTCTGGTCATATCCATGTCTTGTCGAAGCTGAAAAAGGCCGGCCGATTGCCGGAACTGAAGCCGATCATTATAACCGCAGATCAGCCCTGCACGCACGCGGACACCGGCTCAAATCGCAGCCAGCGACATCATGTGGATGCAGCGATGTAAGACTTGAGTATAATAGCTCTACACATAAGAGAAACAGGGAAACCGATATGATCATCCTGCAAACCAATTTCGGCGACATCACACTGGAACTGGACCACGAAAAAGCGCCGGAAACAGCAGCTAATTTCGAGCAGTATGTACGCGATGGCTTCTATGACGGCGTGATTTTTCACCGCGTAATTGACGGTTTCATGATCCAGGGTGGTGGCTTCGAGCCCGGTATGATCTCCAAAGAGACCCGCGAACCGATCAAGAACGAAGCCGATAACGGCCTGTCCAACCAGACTGGCACTATCGCCATGGCCCGCACCATGGACCCGCACTCTGCATCAGCTCAGTTCTTCATTAACATCTCCGACAACACCTTTCTCGACCACACAGCCAAAACCACCGAGGGCTGGGGTTACGCCGTATTCGGTAAGGTTGTCGATGGCATGGATGTGGTCAACAAGATCAAGGCAGTCAACACTACCATGCGCGCCGGACACCAGGACGTTCCGGTTGAAGACGTGGTCATTGAGTCAGCCAGCATCAAACAAGCGGAAGAGTAATGCGACGGCTGTTTATCGCCGACCTGCACCTGCACCACAAACGCCCGGACATTATCCGGGCGTTTGTGATACTGCTTGAGCAAAAGGCACCGCAGTTCGATGAACTCTACCTGCTGGGCGATATATTTGAAGCCTGGGTGGGTGATGATGGTGCACCGGAATATCTTGAGCCGGTTTACCATGCACTGCGCAAACTTGCTGCCCTGGGCACACGCATTCTGTTTCAGCACGGCAACCGAGACTTTCTGTTCGGCCAGGCAGCCGCTACACGCCTTGAGGTTACATTACTGCCTGAAGTGGTACGCCTTGAATCGGAACAGGGTCCTTTTCTGGTACTGCATGGCGACCAGCTGTGTACTGACGACCGTGACTATCAGCAGTTTCGCACCATGGTGCGTGACCCCAAGTGGCAACAGGCATTTCTCGCCAAACCTCTTGCCGAGCGTGAGGCGATAGCCCAGCAGCTGCGTGAAACCAGTCGCAGCGAAACAGCCAACAAGACCGAAACCATTACCGATGTGTCTTCCATTGCCGTTAGCGCGTTGATGCAGCATGAGCAGGTCGACCTGATCATTCACGGCCACACCCACCGCCCCGCCCTGCATCACCGGCAAAACGGTGATCGCGGCGAGCGCATTGTGCTGGGAGACTGGGACCGAGAGGGCTGGTACTTGGAGATGGACACACAGGGCATCCGCCTGTATGCCTTTACCTTACCCGTAGGTGAAAAGCTGCAGTCCGAACTCAGGCAGCAGCTGTAAGAGCCGCCGAAGGACGACCGCTGTGGAAGCGAAACTCGTCGTCCTCGGCCAGAATCAACTCGCACTCTATCTGACGAAAATACTCGATACGATCATCGATCGGCTCACCTGCATAGTCTCGTGCAAGCTGCAGATAATCCTGATAGTGACGCCCTTCGGACTTCAGCAGAGAACGGTAGAATTTTGCCAACTCATCATCCAGCGAAGGCGCCAAAGCAGCAAAACGCTCGCAGGAGCGAGCCTCGATAAACGCCCCAATAATCAATACATCAATCAACCGCCCCGGTTCTGACGTTCTAACACCGGTACGCAAACCGCCTGCATAGCGCGCAGGACTCATATGGTCATAACGATGACCCCGAGCCTCCATCAACGCCAATACCTGCTCAAAATGGATCAGCTCTTCCCGTGCCAGCCGTGACATCTTGTTCAGCAGATCAGAGCGATCCACGTAACGGAACATCAATGTCATTGCAGTAGAAGCGGCTTTTTTCTCGCAATGAGCGTGATCGGTGAGCAGAATCAGCTGGGATTCGGGCTTCGCAGCCAGTTCAAGCCACTCCTGCGGAGTTTCACAGCCAAGAAAGTCTTTGATTTCGCTCAGGGCGTCCATCCAGCATTACCTGTTTCTGCAAATAAAAACGGGGCGCATTATAACAGCACCCCGCTCTCTCGACAGCCGATGGATCAGTCAATCAGCGTATCAATGAGATCAATCATGAACTCTGTCTGTTCTTCATGCATCTGATCCCATCCATCCAGCCCCATGCTTTTGAGCACATCCTGACCCTTTGGATCATGTTCCATGTTGGTCAAACGCTCAAGCAACAACGGGATATGCTGCTCCATTCGAGGACCGGCCACCAGCGTATGATGCACCACACTGATCTGACTGTTAACCAAAGGCTTCATCTGCTTTCGAATCAGCTCAGAGAGTTCGTCATAACCCGCCTGCAGAAAGAAGCCGACATCAGCATTGCCGTTCAACAGTGCCTTTGCCACCAGAACATAACTGTCCAGCTCAAGGAAAGTAACATTACCGCCATCAAGATCTGCCGACTCGAGCATGATCATACCCATTGTATGCACATCAGGGTCAGCAGTGGTTGCAACGGTAATGCCCGACTCCAGGTCTTCGACCTTTTCTCGAGGATCTGATGCCAGCGTGGCTATTAGCGTTTCATCAGAGAGATTGCGCGGTCGAACCAACACTTTAAAGCCCAGCTCACGCACCAGCATTGAGGCATCGTAGGGGTTGGCATAGATCAGATCGATTTTGCCACTACGAATATCTTCACGCTGCGCTTCGAAACTGTCATACAGTTCAAGATGCACACCCGTACCCAACTGACGCTGCAGCCAGGTGTTGAAAATAAACCAGCCCGACAGATGTGACGGCGGAAAGTCAGGACTGACCGATAAATTAAGAGTCATCGCAGCACCCCATTACCTAAGCGTCGCGTAGAGGGCTTCGCTTTCTTTGATTTTGCTGCGTGATGGCTTGCGTCGGACCGAAGTATAGCCGACCAGCTCGCCATTACGGATATTCGGGATGACCGTCGCCTTCACCCAGTAATACGCGCCATCTTTACGCAGATTTTTCACATAACCCTGCCACTTCTTACCTTGGGCTACGGTATCCCAAAGGTCCTTGAATGCCACAGCGGGCATGTCTGGATGGCGCAGAATATAGTGATTGGTTCCCAGCAGCTCTTCACGGGTGTAACCCGACATTTCAATAAATGCACGGTTAGCGTGAGTAATGATGCCTTGGGGGTCAGTACGGGACACGATCAATTTGCCATCCGGATAGGGCACCTCGCGATCCACGATCTTCGCCAGCCGTTCAGTGCCATCAAAATATTTGAGCAGCACCTCTGTGGTGGCACCGGTATCTTGTTCGGACATAGACACTCCAGGCCGATAGAAAAGCGTGCATATCAGTTAACTGATGTTTCCATGCACGCCCAGCACTTTGACAAGGTTCAGAGAATCTTACCGATAGCCTCTGCAGCGCGCTTGACATCAAGGAAGATCAGACCCAATCGCGCATTGGTCTTGGCAACAACAGTCAGCACCGATTCAGGGTTTGCATGAGTCATCAGGATATAGCCTTCTTTACCCTTGACGAGCACCTGCTCAAGCTCACCACGGGCCAGTTCCTGAGAGGTACGTTCGCCGAGCGACAGCATGGCTGCACTCATTGCACCAACTCGGTCTTCATCCATACCGGCAGGCAGGAGGGCATCAATAACGAGACCGTCTGTAGAAATCACAGCAGACGCTTCAATTTCTGCAGATGTTCCGTTGAGATCGTTGAGAATGGAAGTCAACATTTCTGAGCGCATGGTAGTCTCCTTTTAGGCCATTAGCGCTGGTTTTAATCCTGTATAAAACGGCCAGTCCGTTTTATCAGTAATCCAGGTAGCGTCGGATCAGCACCGACATCAAGTCCACAAAAGGCTGCCGATTCAAATGAGGCATCCCTTCCAGAATTAGCAGGAATTTCTGTTCACCTACGTGAAGCGTCCAAAAACCCAGCTCACTTTGTCCTACAGCATCCACAAGCGCCCAGGACGAACCATCGAAACCAAGGTGTCTGCCAAGCAGCGCCTGATGGCGCTCATGCATGGAGACCAAGTCTGCCGCCATCCCCGCTACCGCTTCAGCTTCTTCCGCACCGAAGCCCGACTGCCCCAGACAGAAGCCCTGATCATCTGCCAACAGCACACGACCATCGGCAAGTTGTGGTAAATATTCAGGCAACAGATGTTCAATAGTGCCAGCAGCGATAGGCTCAGGGTTTTGCGGTAGATCAACAAAGCCGTGTTGCACAGCCTTATCGAGCAATGTCTGTGCTTCTGCCTCGCCCATCCCCGTCAGTTTTTGCAGCAGTGAGCTGAGATACGGAATATGGGTATCTGCACTCAACAACTGCAACAACAAGGCACGCAGTGCTTCTGGCTCGGTGTTCAGTGTCGCGTAGTAAGCGCCACTGGGCGTCACCTGAAAATACCGCGGGGTATCATTCTGTTCTTGATTCACGGTTTAACTCCGAAAGATCCATGGTGTGATACACACTTTTCCGGTCATGGACAGTACAGACCGATGGCGTCCGCTGCCACAAGGAACGAAAACACAAAGCGCTGAGGCACACCTAACATTGAGGCAATATTCTGGGCTGACAATCTTTGGCTCTGCCAAAGCTCAGCAATGCTCCGGGCATGAGGCGTCTCCAGCAGGCGTTCAAAGTCAGGAATTGAATTAAGCAACCGCGGCTCTTCCGCGGACAGCGTGTCAGGCAGACGACCACGAGCGGTAAACAATGCCAACTGCCAAAGCAGCTCGTCAGAGGCAACCCGCCGACCCTTGGGAAGTTCGGCATCCGGCTCCCGCTCGAGCAGTGAAATCTCTTCAAAACCAAATCGAGTCCTGGTCAACTGCAGCAGCAGATCAGCGTCCAGCGTGACCAAAAACTCCTTATCCGCAGGCAGGTAAAACAGTGCACCCGGAACACCGACTACCTGTTGTGGCTTCCCTGATGCGTTGCCCGCCTCAATACACCGCATGATCCAGGGCAATAAAAGCCCATCAAGGCTGAAATACACACGCCGACGTTCAGTTGCAGAGTCAAGATTCACGTCCGGCAGATTACCGCAACACTGTTGAATCATCTCGGCCGATATGCGCGGTGTCTGCAGTTCATCAGACAACAGGGATTCTGTTTCCTGTGACTCCGCTTCCATAGACAAAGCCGAGGATCTGGAGTCATTTGCCTGCGAATGTTGCTGCCTGAGCTGATTTTGTGCATCCAGAATCAGACTGTTTAACTCATTCCGCTCAAGACTGAAACGGCTGCGAAGCGCTTCAGTCTGGCGCTGACTGTTACCGCCTTTCCAGGCACTCAGTGCCTGACTGCTTCGTTCCTTGCGCGCCTGCCACTCTGCAAAGGCGACTGTACGCTGATCCCGCAGGCTCTCCAGCGGATGCTCAGGCGATGCTGCCTGAACTGCAGGCGAAGTAGACATCGCGTCGAGCTGCAGTCGCAGATCAGCCAGCGCCTGCTGCAAGGTTCCCATACTCAAGGGACGAGTCAAGCGAATGCTTTTGCCATTAACTTTTTCGGCCGTACCAGGGTCTACAACGGCAATGAAAGGACGATTGCCATTTTGACGCAACCACCCCTCTACTTGCTTCCGGCTACTGGCATCACTGATCCCAATCAGCAACGACTCCGCACTCTCAGCTGGCACGAGGTGGAAACCCTTGGCCTTGTTGCCGTTAAAAAATATCTCAAGCATTGCAGCCTCGTTGGCCGCAAAACCGATAATGCCTATTGAATGCTTACCACTGACCGGCATTGCACATTCCTTCTAAAACTGCTCAGTGAAGTTTCTGCCTGGAGAATTGCATGCAGCGTCCATTACTGAGGACAGCATGCTCCAGTGGAAGCTCTGCCAAACGAGAGAGGTCACGAGTATCGACGGCCTTGTTCATTGCAATCCGGCATTCCGACTTCAGCAATGGGCCAGCCTGTTGAATCAGGCGATTGACAAGAAATTGCCCTCTGCCACGCAGAACCAGCAACAAGTCGATCAATGCACCGGTAACGCTATCGCTGTCAGCACACTGAATGGCAAGATAGATCCGTCGGATATGGTTTCGCAGGGTGCGAGGACGTGCGGCGACTAGCCGCGTGAGATAACGCAGTGCAACAGTTGGCTGGGTACCGGCATAGATCAGTCGCTTGTCGACCTGTAAATTAAACATGATTTGCAGTTTGCTTAACTGCAAATCAGCATTTACCGGACGCTCTTCCTGTGCGACTTCAGCCTGACTGACTGCCGAGTTCATCAAGGCTACCTCCTGCCTGAGATAATGTATCAGAGTGTTATACTTAGCTTTCGAGATGATTTCAAACCCGCTTTCACTATTATTGACCGGCATCAACAGCATCGAATCAGCTTTTCAATGCACAGGGCTACCCGATATCGCCACCTGCACCCTCTTTACCGCCATCACAGGGCTTGAATGCAATCAATCGTTTAAAAATGGTGTCTTTTTTAGGTCACATTTTATTAATACTCTTGTTTGATTCGCGGTTTAAACTGAATCAAAAATACCCAAGATGAATAAAATACTGTCCTCTTTAATTTGCCCATATTGATTATGTGGTCTACGGTTAAATGCACTCGTGCTATCCATGCACCGAGCCTCAGTCTCAGCAACCTCCCAATAACAAGAATTGGTATTTTCAGATGCGCAAGTATTACGACAGCAGCTTTCCCACCCACGGTGAAGATGGTCGGTTTGTCATGCTGGTGATGCGGCAACATTACCGAGCCCCCTGGAGCCTTAAAAAAAGAACTGAATGGGAACAGGAGCTTCCGGAGTACCTCACTCAGGATGGTCGCCAGGTCAACGTTCTGGATAACAAAAAAGGCGAGTTTCAGGTATCGGGCGAGGACGAGATCCTAAGGTTGGGCTAACGCCTCACCTGCCAAACCTGACAAGTTTGCCGGACATCAGTGCTGGCAGCAGGACTGCAATGGCTTTACGGCCTGAACCCTTCAGGCCATGTGCTCTTATACTTTGGTAAGACGATTGTCGACACATCTTAACTTTGTCACCCCCTTCCGCTAGAATTCGCTCGCCAATCACCATTCGATACCTAGTCGATACGCCGTCGGTGGAGTAGTACCACTCCGGCGTCCGGCGGTGAAAACAGATGAGGGCCATATCGTGCTTGAAGCTTATCGTAAACATGTAGAAGAACGCGCTGCAGAAGGCGTACCGCCGAAGCCGCTTGATCCCGAACAGACCGCTGCCCTGGTCGAGCTGCTGAAAAACCCGCCTGCAGGCGAAGAAGAGTTCCTGCTTGACCTGATCACCAACCGCGTTCCGGCGGGGGTTGACCAGGCTGCATACGTCAAGGCTGGCTTCCTGGCTGCGATTGCCAAGGGTGAAGCGACCTCCCCTCTGATCGACAAGGTAAAAGCCGTTGAGCTGCTGGGCACTATGCTCGGCGGTTACAATATCGCACCGCTGGTTGAGTGCCTGGACATTGATGCACTGGCCCCGACCGCAGCCAAGGCGCTGTCTCACACCCTGCTGATGTTTGATGCCTTCCACGATGTTCAGGAAAAGGCTGAAGCAGGTAACGCGCACGCCAAGCAGGTAATGCAGTCCTGGGCCGACGGCGAGTGGTTCACCTCCAAGCCTGAAGTTGCCAAGAAAATCACCGTAACCGTATTCAAGGTGCCAGGCGAAACCAACACTGACGACCTGTCTCCGGCTCCGGATGCCTGGTCACGTCCTGACATCCCGCTGCATGCCAATGCCATGCTGAAGATGGAACGCGACGGCATCAACCCGGAAGAACCTGGCGTGAAAGGCCCGTTGGCCCAGATCGAAGAAGTAAAAGCCAAAGGCTTCCCTGTTGCCTACGTGGGTGACGTTGTGGGTACCGGCTCTTCCCGTAAGTCTGCTACCAACTCCGTGCTGTGGTTCTTCGGCGACGACATCCCGTTCGTGCCGAACAAGCGTGCCGGTGGCTACTGCTTCGGTAACAAGATCGCCCCGATCTTCTACAACACTATGGAAGATGCCGGCGCTCTGCCGATCGAAATGCCGGTTGAAAACCTGAACATGGGTGACGTGATCGACGTGTACCCATACGAAGGCAAGGTATGCAAGCACGGTACCGATGAAGTCATCTGCACTTTCAGCCTGAAGACTCAAGTGCTGCTGGACGAAGTACGTGCCGGCGGTCGTATCCCACTGATCATCGGTCGCGGCCTGACCGAAAAAGCACGCGCCGCACTGGGCCTGGAAGGCTTTGACCTGTTCCGCAAGCCGGAACAGCCAGCTGACACAGGCAAGGGCTTTACTCTGGCTCAGAAAATGGTCGGCAAGGCCTGCGGCATGGACGGCGTACGTCCGGGCATGTACTGCGAGCCGAAAATGACCACCGTTGGCTCTCAGGACACCACCGGTCCAATGACCCGTGACGAACTGAAAGACCTGGCATGCCTGGGCTTCTCAGCCGACCTGACCATGCAGTCTTTCTGCCACACCGCAGCCTATCCAAAGCCGGTTGACGTGAATACCCACCACACCCTGCCGGACTTCATCATGAACCGTGGCGGTGTATCGCTGCGTCCGGGTGACGGCGTTATCCACTCCTGGCTGAACCGCATGCTGCTGCCGGATACCGTGGGTACCGGTGGTGATTCCCATACCCGTTTCCCGCTGGGCATCTCCTTCCCGGCCGGTTCAGGTCTGGTCGCCTTCGCAGCTGCCACCGGTGTCATGCCGCTGGATATGCCGGAGTCAATCCTGGTTCGCTTCAAGGGCAAGCGTAACGCCGGCATCACTCTGCGTGACCTGGTACACGCCATTCCTTACTACGCCATCAAGCAGGGTCTGCTGACCGTAGAAAAGGCTGGCAAGAAGAACGCTTTCTCTGGTCGCGTACTGGAGATCGAAGGCCTGGAAGAACTGACTGTTGAGCAGGCGTTCGAGCTGTCTGATGCGTCCGCAGAGCGTTCTGCTGCAGGCTGCACCATCACTCTGTCTGAAGACTCTGTTGCCGAGTACTTGCGCTCTAACATCGTCATGCTGAAGTGGATGATCGCTGAAGGCTACGGCGATGTACGTACTATTGAGCGTCGTATCAAGGGCATGGAAGAGTGGCTGGCGAACCCGAGTCTGATGCGTGCAGACGCTGATGCCGAGTACGCTGAAGTGATCGAGATCGATCTGTCCGAAATCAAGGAGCCGATCCTGTGTGCTCCGAACGATCCGGATGACGCTCGCCTGCTGTCTGAAGTGGCTGGCCAGAGCATCGATGAAGTGTTCATCGGTTCCTGCATGACCAACATCGGTCACTTCCGTGCCGCCGGTAAACTGCTGGAGTCCTCCGGCAAGTCGATCCCGACTCGCATGTGGATCGCCCCGCCGACCAAAATGGACCAGGCCCAGCTGAGCGACGAAGGCTACTACAACATCTTCGGCAAGGCCGGCGCGCGCATGGAAATGCCGGGCTGCTCACTGTGCATGGGTAACCAAGCGCGTGTTGCTGCCAAGAGCACCGTAGTGTCCACCTCTACGCGTAACTTCCCGAACCGTCTGGGTGATGGCGCCAACGTCTACCTGGCATCTGCCGAGCTGGCTGCCGTTGCGGCCCTGGAAGGCAAACTGCCGACCGTTGACGAGTACATGGCCTACGCCAACAAGATCGACAGCATGGCGGGTGAAATCTACCGCTACCTGAACTTCGATCAGATGGAAAACTACGTAGCCAAGGCCGCTACTGTCATCCCGACCGTTGAAGCCTGATTGCGCCGACCGGGGTGATGTAAGTCACCCCTGAAGCGACCCCAGAACCCCCGTCCCAGTGACGGGGGTTTTCGTTTGTCTCGTCGGCTGATTTCCGACAGGCGCAGGCGAACTGTTATACTCCGCACTGCGTAAGCTACCCGAAATAGCGTAAGGCCCATACCGATGAAATCACCCAATCCCGATCAGCCACTGAGCCAGGCCGATGAAACAGCCCAGACCAAGAACGGCTATCTTGCACTGGTCTCGCGTCTGCTGCTGGAGGAAAAGCTGCCGATCCGGTTCATGTACAAGACCGTGCCAGAACATCTGAACGATACTGGCTGGCGCATGTTCACCGGGTATGAAACTGAAGAATTTCTGGAAAATGAACAGATCAACCTGATCCCGATCCCGCTGGAAAGAGTATGTGAAATTGACCCTTCCCTGACTGAGCTGGTCGAGTACAACGCCGGTACAGTATGGGAGCGCGCGCCGGACGCTGATGGCTGGGAGCGAGTGTACGATTTCCGCATCCCCGCCCCCAAAGTGGATGTCAGCATTACCAACGATGTGGATCAGTTCGCGACCAAACGCAGCGAGTCCTGATCAGTGAGTGCCGGTCTCCATAACCGGCATCTCCCCTTCCTCACCGAAGCTGTCGGTATGATAGCGCCAGATACTTACATTGTCGGACCAGTAGTCCCCCGGCAGCCCCGCCTTGCGTTTCAACTCCGATATGAATGCCTCGGGCGTTGGGAGGCTTTGCCATACCACCGGCAAAAAGGTGGCGCGATGCTCGCCGGCCTCTATAACCACCCCATCCACCCCTGGCTGCAGCATCGCCACCAGCTCGGCTTCACTTGATACCGGCAGTGGCGTCAGAGGCGACAGCACAGATAGACTGACTCTTATAGGTTCACCCCGCTGCAAAGGGTCAAAGCGATAGTCTCGCGTTGCCGCGCTGACAGCATTCAGTATGATGTCCTGTCCAAGAGGTCTGTGCGGCTCCAGAGTACCGATACATCCCCGCAGGCGATCATGACTTTCCAGCGTGACAAAGCAGGCCCGTATGGGTTTTAGCCAGTCAGGCAAGGCATCGACTGACGGCAGGTCTGGCCGCTCTGCATTCAGCACAGCTGTGATGGCATTGCGTGCCATCGCCAGCATCTGTGAACGCTGCGTGGTTGTAAATTCAGAAACAGACATAAGCTCCATAGCCAACAACCTGCGTCTTGTCACCGGCCGTATCACCGGAGGTGCATTGACCAAGACATCTCAGTTCCAGTTTTTCCTGCCGTGCCGCCAGCAACAGACCGTTCAGCGCATGACAACCGCAGGCCTGCTCGGACCCCAGTTGCGGCTCTCTGGCCAGAATCATCTCAGTTGTTAGCTCATCCAGCCGCCATGCTTCCTGCCAGGAATGATAGTGACTCAAATCCGAGCTGATCAGTACCAGCGTATGGGGATCCTGCCACAGGTATTGAACTAGTCGTGCGACCCAATCAGCCTCTGTCTGCCCAACCAGTATTGGCACCAGCTTCAGCCCAGCCGCTACCCTCTGCAGGAACGGAAGCTGGACCTCAAGTGAATGCTCCGGCAGATGGACATCAGACCGCATTGCGAGGTCGAATGTCTGCTGCAACTGCTGCATGAACGGAACATCCAAAGGCGTATCGCCCAGCGGGGTATGCCAACCCTCCTCTTCAGGCAACGCCATGCCACGCAAAGGCAATCGATGGTTGGGCCCGAGCAGCACCACGCGCCGCCATTGTGTCCGTGGCAACTCACGCTGTAACAGACGATATGCCAGTGCTGCTATCGGCCCGGAGTAAACCAGACCTGCATGCGGTACCACCAGCGCTCGTGGCTGCCGCGGCAACTGCTCGGGTTCCTTTGCACGTTCCAGCAGATCATCCACTAACATACTGAGCGCCGGCGCACTGGCAGGGTAAAACATTCCAGCAACCGCTGCCGGGCGTATGGCTGCAGTCATCAGCTCTCTCCACAAATGCTTTGCTATGCTCAAAGTATAGTCATAAAGAGTGAATTCGCAGATCATGAAGCCTGAAACCAGTGTTACAACACAGTATTGGCACCGTCTGGACAACGGCAAGGTGCAGTGCGACCTTTGTCCCCGCTTCTGCCAGCTCAATGAAGGCCAACGCGGACTCTGCTTTGTTCGTGGCCGTGAGCAGGGTGAGATCCGTCTATTCAGTTATGGCCGCTCCAGCGGTTTCTGTATCGACCCGATCGAGAAAAAGCCACTGAACCACTTCCTGCCTGGCACCCCCGTACTCTCATTTGGAACCGCCGGTTGCAATCTCGCCTGCAAGTTCTGCCAGAACTGGGACATTTCGCGCTCACGGGAAACCGACCGGCTGTGCGATCAGGCCTCACCCTCAGACCTTGCAGCGGCGGCCGCCCAGCACGGTTGTCGCAGTATTGCCTTCACCTACAATGACCCGGTTATCTTTCACGAATACGCGATTGATATCGCCAGGGCCTGTCATGAACAGAGCATTCGCTCAGTCGCCGTCACTGCGGGCTATGTTTGCCCAGAGCCACGGAAGGAGTTCTATACCGTGATGGATGCCGCCAACCTGGATCTGAAGGCGTTCAGCGAACGCTTTTATGAAAAAATATGTGGTGGCCAATTACAGCCGGTTCTGGACACACTGGAATACATCTACCATGAAACCAGCACTTGGCTTGAAATCACGACCCTGCTGATACCGGGTGAGAATGACAGTGACACGGAACTGGAGGCGCTAAGCCACTGGATATTCACCCACCTAGGGGCTGATGTACCGCTGCACTTCACGGCCTTTCACCCCGACTGGAAGATGCTGGACTATCCGGCAACACCCATCGAAACACTGCGGCGTGCTCGTCAGATCGCACTTGAGCAGGGCCTGCACTTTGTCTATACCGGCAACCTGCCCGACCCCGAAGGCAATACGACCTGGTGCCCACAATGCGCCAGCGCCGTGATTTGTCGTGATGGCTATCGTATTACCGAATGGAATTTGACGGCTGACGGCTGCTGTACTCAATGCCAGTACCGCATTCCGGGTGTATTCGAGGCCGATCATGGCCACTGGGGCTCATGCCGGTTACCGATCCGGATTGATACCGAGGCGGTCTGATTCTCGGACAAGCAGGCATTCAATGGCCTGCGCATCACGTTCGGTACGCAGTTGGGTAAACAGAAGCTCAGCTTCGGGGTAGTATCGCTTCATCATCTGCAGCCACTGCTTGGTGCGACCATGGACATGGCGGGGCTGTATCCGCTGCATGACCAGTCTGTGGTACTCAAGTACCAGCCACAGGACTTCAGGCCAGCACCGATCATGTGCTTCGTGCCCCCTTAGTCCCTTGATCTGCAACGCCAGGAAAGGGTTCGCTATCAGGCCACGACCGATCATCACATCCTCACAGCCGCTGACCTCGCGGCAGCGCCGGTGATCATCCACCGTCCATACCTCACCATTGGCAATCACCGGAATGGAAACGGATTCACGAATACGGGCGATCCACTCCCAGTGTGCCGGAGGGCGATAGCCCTCTACCTTGGTCCGCGCATGGACCACAATCTGGCGCGCGCCCGCCGCTTCCAACGCCTGCGCATTCTCCAGTGCCAGCAGCTTGTCATAAAAACCGAGCCGCATTTTTGCGGTTAGAGGCACACGATCGTGCAGCGCCCGGCTCACACCAGCCGTGATTGAATATACCTCTTCAGGGTCTTTCAACAGAATGGCGCCGCCACGACTTTTATTAACGGTCTTCGCCGGACAGCCGAAATTCAGGTCGATGCCGGGAGCCCCCATATCAACCGCCCGCACGGCATTTTCACCCAGCGCCACCGGATCATTACCCAGCAACTGAACGATCACCGGAGTGCCCGAAGGGGTTACACTCCCCTCGCCCAGCTCAGGCGCCAGACGGTGAAACACGGATTGCGGCAATAACTGGTCGGTCACACGGATGAATTCGGTGACACACAGGTCAATGCCACCAACACGCGTCAGGATATCTCGCAGGGTATGATCGAGAACGCCCTCCATCGGGGCCAGCAGGATTTTCATCAAGTACGATATCAGGAAACGGGCCGCGGACAGAACGCCCGCAGCCGGAGGTATTTAATTACGCAGCGCGTCAAGGCCAAGCTGCATGTCGGCCTTGATGTCATCCAGAGACTCCAGTCCTACCGACAGACGGATAAGGCCTTCACGCACACCGGCCGCTTCACGCTCTTCGACGCTCATGCGCCCATGTGTTGTGGTTGCCGGATGGGTGATGGTAGTTTTGACGTCGCCCAGGTTGCCGGTAATCGAAACCATGCGCGTGGCATCGATAAAACGCCAGGCCTCTTCACGCTCGCCTTCAACCTCGAACGAAAGTACACCGCCGAAAGCTGATTGCTGTTGACAGGCCAGCTCATGCTGCGGATGTGATGGCAACCCCGAATAGTAGACCTTGCGAATACCCGGTTGCTGCTGCAGCCAGCTCGCCATTTCCAGCGCGCTCTCGGAATGTGCACGCATCCGCAGCGGCAGGGTTTCAAGCCCCTTGAGAAATACCCAGGCATTGAACGGGCTCATGCAGGCGCCACCGGTACGGATCAGGCCAAACACCTCTTCCATCTCTTTATCGCGTCCCACCAGTACACCACCGACACAACGACCCTGGCCATCCAGATACTTGGTTGCGGAGTGCATGACGATATCGGCACCCAGCAGCAACGGCCGCTGCAATGCCGGCGTCAGGAAACAGTTGTCGACGGCCAGCAGCGCATCATTGCGATGAGCAATCTCGGCTACAGCGGCAATGTCTGTCAGCTCTGCAAGCGGATTGGACGGTGTCTCCATGAACAGCAGGCGTGTCGTCGGAGTAATCGCCGCTTCCCAGGCTGATACATCGGTCGGATCAACAAACGTTGTGCTGATGCCTGCGCGGCTGATGTATTTGTTGAACAGGGATACCGTCGAACCGAATACGCTGCGAGAGCAGACAACATGATCACCCTGTTTCAGCAGTGCCAGTACCAGGCTTTGGATCGCTGCCATGCCCGACGCCGTTGCAACTGCCCGCTCTCCTCCTTCCAGCGCCGCAATTCGCTCTTCGAACGCCTGTACCGTTGGGTTGGTGAAACGGGAATAGATATTGCCGTCCTCGTCACCACCAAAACGGGCGGCAGCCTCACGGGCACTTGAGAAAACAAAACTGGAAGTGGTGAAAATCGGATCACCATGCTCACCCTCGGCGGTACGGTGCTGACCGGCACGCACGGACAACGTATCAAGCTCATACCCTTCAGGGCTGAACTGGATGCGCGTTTCACGCTCGAATCTAGACTGGCTCATTCCCGTCCCTCAGTCGATTTTGCTGTGCAGATCAGCCGACTCGTTACTGTCTTCCACCGAAGGGTCAGACGCCGACATGGCACCATCGTTTCGCTTCGCATCCACGCGCGCGAGATAGTCCTCGTCCACCGTACCGGTGACATAGCGCCCATCAAACACACAGGTATCAAACTCGGTGATTTCCGGGTTGAAGCAGGTAACGGACTTCTTGAGGTCATCCAGATCCTGATACAGCATCCAGTCACAGCCGATATACTCGCCAACTTCATCGGCAGTACGGCCATGGGCGATCAGTTCACTGGCGGAAGGCATATCGATACCATACACATTCGGGAAGCGCACTTCAGGAGCAGCCGAGGCAAAATAGACCTTGCGGGCACCGGCATCTCGTGCCATCTGAACGATCTGCTTTGAGGTAGTACCACGCACGATAGAGTCATCTACCAGCATTACGACCTTGTCTCGGAATTCAGCCATGATCGGGTTCAGCTTCTGACGCACGGATTTCTTGCGCAGAGTTTGCCCCGGCATGATAAAGGTACGGCCGATATAGCGGTTCTTGATAAAGCCTTCACGGAACTTGACGCCAAGCGTATTGGCCATTTCCAGTGCCGCTGTACGACTGGTGTCAGGAATCGGAATGACCACATCTATGTCATGATCCGGGCGTTCGCGCATCACTTTTTCCGCCAGCTTGACGCCCATTTCCATACGGGAATGGTGCACGGAAACACCGTCAATAATCGAGTCAGGACGTGCCAGATAGACAAATTCGAACAGACATGGTGCGACACGGCTTACCTGTGCGCACTGACGTGTGGAGACCTGTCCCTGAGTATCGATGAAGATCGCTTCACCCGGTGCCAAATCACGCACCAGCGTGTAGCCGGACGTGTCCAGCGCCACACTCTCGGATGCAACCATGTACTCTTCGCCCTTGTCAGTTACGCGCTGGCCATACACCAGCGGGCGAATGCCACAGGGGTCACGAAATGCAACGATACCGTACCCGGTGATCATTGCCACCACCGCATAACCACCCTGACAGCGCGCATGCACTTTTTCAACCGCATTGAAGATATCATCGGCCGTAGGCTGAAGCTTGCCAATCTGCTGCAGCTCATGGGCAAAAATGTTCAGCAGCACTTCGGAATCTGAGGTGGTATTAATATGACGCAGATCGGAACGGAAAATCTCATCCGCCAGTTTGTCAGCGTTGGTCAGATTGCCGTTGTGCGCCAGTGCAATCCCGTAGGGGGAGTTGACATAGAACGGCTGCGCCTCAGCTGAACTGTTGCTGCCGGCTGTCGGGTAGCGCACATGACCGATCCCCATGTTGCCGTTGAGCTTTTTCATGTGACGGGTGCGGAACACCTCGTTCACCAGCCCGTTATCCTTGCGCAGAAAAAAACGATCACCTTCACAGGTAACCATGCCGGCCGCGTCCTGACCGCGGTGCTGAAGCACCGTCAGTGCATCAAAAATAGTCTGGTTAACAAACGACTTGGCAACTACGCCGACGATACCGCACATTCAATCCACCTCAGAAGGATGTAGCTTTAGGATGGTGCTGACTTCCAGACTCAGCGACCAATATTCCAGATTACCTGCCCAACGTCGCTGGCGACCTCTTTGGTCCAGCTTTCAAGCAGTACAAAATGGGGAATCAGTTGGGACCCCTGCCACCATTGATCCTGCACTGCAGGCGTCATGCCCAGCAATGCGACGATCACGACCACGACCAACCCGCCACGAACTGCACCAAACCCCATGCCCAACACCCGGTCTGATGCCGTAAGCCCCGTGGCCTGCACCAATGCAGTAAACAGGGCACCCACCAGTGCACCGGCAATCAGTGTGACGATAAACAGAATAGCAAAGGCGGCAGCAAAGCGCAGTGAGGGCGTCTGAACGTAAGCCTCAAGCAGATGACTCAGAGAGCCGGCAAAAAGACGTGCAACTACGAACGCCGTCACCCAGGTCAGCAGAGAGATCGCCTCTCGTACGAAGCCGCGCTTGAGGCTCATCAGAGTCGAGATCGCTATGATGGCAAGAATGGTCCAGTCAGCCCAGTTCATCGTCAGTCGCCAGTCCTGAAAACAGCGCGCATTCTATCAGAGGCAGCAGCCCAACCCAATGACCAATTCACTGTGTCGTGAAGCGCACGATCATGCCATCGAGCGCATAATCCGACTTGAGCCGTGCCTGCAGTGCTTCCAGACGTGAGCGCTGCAGATCAGGACCAACAAAAACACGCACCAGATCAGGCCCATGCCGGATGTAGACCTTGTAGCCGGCATCCACCAGCTCACTGCGCAGGGAGCGAGCATTGGCCTCGTCCTTAAAACTGGCCAACTGCAGAGTCCAGGCCACCGGAACCTGTTGCTCATCCAACACCGGCGTGTCTTGATGAGCATTGATCTGAGGCTTCTGAGCATCAACGGCATCCGCCAGTTCAGGTACCGGCACACTCACCACCGCTGGCTCTCGCAGCGCTGCGGGCTCAGATTCACGTTCGGGAATCGATTCTACCGGCTCAATATCCACCCTGTCAGGCAGCTCGGGCGCTTCGGGGATGCGCTCTTGCAGATGGCGCTCACGATAGCCAGAGCCATCCAGCAACAGTGGGAACAGTATCAGGGCGGACACAAGCAGTGCAGCGGCACCCACCAGTTGCTTTTTCTGTTGCTCGGTCATGGCCGTTATTCCTGTTCCGCCAGTTCCAGTGCCTGTGCGACTGTAAAGAATGAGCCCGCCAGCAGCAGTTGGTCTGCAGCCGGCATCGACTGCAGCTGATTAACAGCCACGGCAACACTGTCAGCCCCTCGAATACGGTCTCGGGACACACCAGCTCCCAGTAGTGCGGCCTCCAGCCGTTCCCGCGGCGCACCTCGTGGGACATCCAGTGACACCGGGTGCCAGACATCAACCACAGGGGTCAACGCCTGCACGACGGATTCAATATCCTTGTCTGCCAGCATTCCCAATATCAGGTGAACCTGCCCACCACAAGGTCTTTGCGACAGCCAGTGAGCCAGATATCCTGCCGCCTCGGGGTTGTGTGCTACATCCACGGTAGCCCTTATTTGCCCAAGCTGCACAGGCTGCAGACGCCCCTTCAGGCATGCGTGTACCAAACCTTCTCGAATTGCCTGCTCAGAAACAGGGTGGGGAAAATGCTGCAGCGCAGCCAGTACTAGCGCTGCATTGGGCAGCGGCAGCGCTGGTACTGGCAGCGCATCAAGATGCCTGCCATCACTCTGCCAGGACCACTGATCGGTCTTGAGCTCATAACTGAAATCAACACCCTGAAGCTGAAGCGGCGCTCCCAGTGTGCGAGCATAGTCAACCAAAGTTGCCGGTGGCTTCGGGTCACCGCAAAGAGCGGGCTTGCCGGCACGGAATATACCCGCCTTCTCACGTCCGATGGATTCTCGGTCCGGGCCCAGCCAATCGGTATGGTCCAGTGCAACGGTGGTGACCAGTGCAATATCGGCATCCACGATATTGACCGCATCCAGCCGCCCCCCAAGCCCTACTTCCAGCAGCGCCACATCAACTTGACGCTGACTGAAAATCAGCAGCGCAGCCAGCGTACCGTATTCGAAATAGGTCAGCGAGGTCTCACCTCGTGCCTGCTCAATCAACGTGAAGGCTTCGCAGAGGGCGGCATCATCTACAGGCTTGCCCGAGACACAGACACGCTCGTTGTAGCGCAGAAAATGCGGAGACGTGTAGCTGCCGGTTGTATAACCGGCGCGACTGAGAATGGCATCCAGCATGGCAAGCGTTGAGCCCTTGCCGTTGGTGCCTGCTATTACGATCTTGCAGACAGACTCCAGGTCGATTGGCAGGCGCTGTGCAACCTGCTGCAGCCGATTAAGTCCAAGCTCAATTTCAGCCGGGTGACAGGCTTCGATGCGCGCCAGCCAGCCCGAAAGATCCAGCGGCCGCTCAGCTGTCATCGCGGACCACTTCACTGTCTTCATCAACACTCTCGTCATCGTCGGCAACACCACACATGGGGCGCAGCGTCAGTTTGCAGAGAATGGACGCGAGGCGTGTACGCATTTCATTACGGCTGATGATCATGTCGACCTGACCATGTTCCAGCAGAAATTCACTGCGCTGGAAGCCTTCCGGCAACTTCTCGCGTACGGTCTGCTCAATGACACGGGGACCGGCAAAGCCGATCAGTGCATTGGGCTCAGCCACGTTCAGGTCACCCAGCATCGCCAATGATGCAGAAACACCACCATAGACGGGATCGGTCAGTACGGAAATATACGGAATCCCCGCCTGCTTGAGCTTTTCAAGCGCAGCGCTTGTCTTGGCCATCTGCATCAGGGAGATCAGGGCCTCCTGCATGCGCGCGCCACCTGAAGCCGAGAAACAGATCAGCGGGATACCCTCTTCCAGCGCAACATTGGCAGCACGCACAAAGCGCTCACCGACGACCGCCCCCATGGAGCCACCCATAAAGCTGAACTCGAACGCAACCGCAACAACCGGCAACCCTTCGAGCGTACCGCGCATGGCAATGAGGGCATCCTTTTCACCGGTTTCCTTCTGTGCCGCGGACAGGCGATCCTTGTACTTTTTGGAGTCACGGAACTTGAGACGGTCAACCGGCGTTACATCAGCCCCGATCTCCTCACGTGAACCATCATCCAGAAACAACTCAAGGCGGCGACGTGCATGCACCCGCATATGATGATCGCACTTGGGGCAAACATTGAGATTTTTCTCAAGCTCTGGGCGATAGAGTATGGAGTCACACTTGGGACACTTTTTCCAAAGGCCTTCAGGAATATTGGTACGCTTTTTTTCGTTGCGGACCAGCGAAGGTACAATCTTTTCCAGCCAGTTACTCATCTCTTACTATCCTATCGGCGGCCAGCCGGCCCTTTCGGCACCCACTGGCGATATGAATTCGTTAAGCCTGCACCCACAGCGCGACCGAAACTCAACTCTGGGCCCTGACTGCAGCAGCAAAGGCGCGTATTTTTGCCGTATCCTTCTGCCCCGGTGCCGCTTCAACCCCGCCCGAGACATCAACGGCATAAGGTTTTACCTGAGTGATCGCCGCTGCCACGTTAGTGGGATTCAGGCCACCCGCCAGGGTAATATCACCCGCAAGCGCCGGAGGAATCAGCCCCCAGTCAAACACCTCACCCGTACCGCCCGGCACGCCTGGACGATAGGCATCGAGCAGCACCCCCCGAGCAGTGTGGTAGGCTGCAGCCGCAGATTCGACATCGAGCCCTGGGCGCACACGCAACGCCTTAATATAGGGGCGACTGAAGCGGCTGCACTGCTGCTCGGTTTCATTTCCATGAAACTGCAGCAGATCCAGCCCCGCCAAATCAATGACATGCTGCACCTGTTCCTGAGAGGCATCGACAAACAGCCCCACACTGGTCACAAACGGCGGCAGTGTGCTGATGATATCAGCCGCTACGGCAGGATCAACATAACGTGAGCTGGGTTCATAAAACACAAATCCAAGCGCATCCGCCCCTGCCGCTACTGCAGCGGCCGCATCATTACGGCAGGTAATACCGCATATCTTGATTCGAGTGGTCATTGCATTCTCATCTCGGAGGCAAGCGCATAATATTAGCAAAGCCGCGGCGAGGCGTCAGTTTCCTCATGACAGAAAATAGGGACCCGGATCTGACGGCGGCAATCTGAATATATCCGGATAGCGCACATCCACGAAATAAAGACCATCCGGCGGCGCGGTAACGCCCCCCTGGCGCCGATCTCGGGCCTGTAATACTTCAAGTGCCCAATCAGGTGATCGATCTCCGGCACCTACTGCCATCAGCACGCCGGCAATATTGCGTACCATATGATGCAGGAATGCGTTGGCACTGACATCAATCACAACCAAACGTCCACTCTGGTACACGCTCAACTTGCGTATTTCCCGTACCGGGCTGCGTGCCTGACACCCGACAGCTCGATAAGAGGTAAAGTCATGTTCGCCCAACAGGTGCTCGGCAGCCTCTTGCATACGTTCGGTATTCAGCGTGCGATGCGTCCAGGTTACCCCCTCTGCCAACACTGCCGGGCGTGAGGGCGACGTGTAGATCAGGTAACGGTAGCGTCGTTCCCGCGCTGAAAAGCGGGCATGAAAGCATCCAGGTACGACAGTGGCCCATTTAATCGAGATATCGTCCGGCAGATGGCAGTTGGTACCCAGCACCCAAGCACGCTCATCACGCTCAGCCCAACTGTCAAAGTGAATCACCTGATGACTGGCATTGACGCCAGCATCAGTACGACCGGCACAGACAACCTGAACAGGATGATTGGCCACTACCGACAGGGCCCGCTCTACCTCAGCCTGAATGGTGGGAACCTTGTCATGTGCCTGCAACTGCCAGCCACGATAGGCGGCTCCTACATACTCAACAGCGAGAGCATAACGAAAAGGGGCGATCGAAATCGCCCCGGAAGAGTTCTGTTTACTCATTGAATGTCTTTATCAGAGTGAGTCCAGCAGCTTCTGCGCTTCCTGGCGCTGCTCATCCGAACCTTCACTGGTGATCTCATTGAGGATATCGCGTGCACCATCCTTATCATCCATTTCCATGTAGGCGCGCGCCAGATCCAGTTTGGTTTCAGTCTCATCGGTACCACTGAGCAGATTCATCTTATCAAGGACATCAACTGCTTCATCGTTGCGCTGCTCTTCCAGAGCGATTTCGTCATCGGTACTGTTCAACAGCTCATCAACTTCGGAGTCAAGATCCATCTCCAGATCATGCGAAATGTTTGCAGTCAGCTCTTCTTCAACCTGCTCACCGGGACGAGCCGGCGCGACTGCGCTGGAAACATCACTCTCAGGGTCAAAAGACGCCAATAAACTGTCCAGATCCTCATCTGCGCCATCACCAGCTGAAGTCTCTGCTTCCTGTTCATCAGGCTCGTCAGCACTTCCCTGCAACATCGCTTCCAGATCATGGTCGATTTCATAATCGTCAGTATCCAATGCAGAGACAGTTTCATGCAGGCTATTGTCACTTGCCGGCTCGTCGGCTTCCAGCTCGCCGAACAAGTCATCATCAAGGCTAATATCATCAGTGGTTGCAACTGCATCATCCGCAAGACTGAAACCGTTATCTTCCTTCAGAGCATCTTCAAGCAGCGATTCGTCATCGCTTACCGCCTGCGCGGTGTCATCATCATTGTCTTCTGCGCCATTAAGCAGGAAATCAAGGTCATCGGAGCTCTCGTCATCTCCGAGCATACCATCCAACTCGGATGGCTCTTCTTCCGGTTCCTGAGGCTTGACACTGAACTCGAGCTCATCACCAGCAGACAGAGGCTCTGGCCCTGATTTATCCTCTTCGGCAGGCCCTTCTGCCCCAGCCAGCGGCGCCAACTCGGCTAGCGGCTCGTCTTCAGCTCCGAGATCAAACTCAGTGGCATCAATACGCTCATCACTGCCTGCAAGCTGCTCGACATCATCATCGACCTGGTCAAGATCAGATTCGTCATCAATATCGAGATCGTTAAGATCCAGATCCATATCCAGATCAAGGCTTTGTAAATCCTGCTCCAGATCGTCGCTGCCGGCATCAGGCTCATCCGGCGCCAGGTTTTGCATCGGCGGACGCGAAAACTCATCTCCTTCGCCTGACAAGGGCGCTAGTGGCGCTGGTCGTTCAGTTTCATCATCATCGGCTGCTACAGCCGCCGCTACCGCTGCTGCACCGCCGGCAACAGCCGCTGATGTAGCCGCATCTCGCCCGTCGGCAGGGGAATCGGCATCATCATCGCCGTCACGCAGATCGCTCGGCACATTGACCAGCTCGCGTTTTTTGTCCGGTGCAGATGAACCACGACGACGCAGCATCAGCCAAAGCCCTGCCAAAATCGCCACAGCGCCGGCACCTATGCCACCAAGCACGGCGGGGCTTTGCAACAGACTCTTGTCATCTTGCGCGCCGGACTCAACAGCGGAAGGCGCTGCATTACGGCTCAACTCGGTCTGGAGGGTGGCCATCTGCTGAGATTGAAGCTCCAGCAGGCGACTTTGAGCTTCCAGCTGTTCCAGAACAGAATTGAGCTTGTCGTTAAGGTCGGTATTTTCACGCTCCAGGCGATCGATCTTCTCTTGCGCAATCAGAACGTCATTTTCGAGATTTTCCTGAGCAGCCGAGACTACAGATGGATCCTGCTGCGGCGCGCCCGCCTCTTCGGTAGTAACCGTTTCCTTGCCCGCTTCGGCATCGTCCTGTGCGTCTGCTTCAGACTCTTCCTGAGGCGTCACGATTTTCAGCTGCCCATCATCAACGGGGGCGGTTGCATCCTGCGCCGAGTCGGTAGACTTATCAGCCGGCGCAGAGGCCACACTTTCATCGGTTGACGCCTGATCGTCCTGCTGTCGGCTCACATCCACTGGAGCCTTGGGCTCTTCTGCCTGTTGACGCGAAGTGCGCCCTTCTCGCCACATCTGCGTTTGCCGTGCGACTTCAGCAACCGCTTCACGATGCGTCAAGCGAGATACTTCATCCTGCATTGGCAGATTCAAGACCACACCGGCTCGCATGGCATTGATATTACCTGAGGGGAAAGCTGCGGGGTTTTTGCGCAACAGTGCCAGCATCATTTGGTGTTCGCTGATATTGGCGGGCTTGTTTCGCGCTGCAATTTCCCACAGGGTGTCATTAACCCCAACATAAACTTGATTCTCGCTATCCATGCGAGTGAGAATATTTGAAGTCGTACCTGCCACCTGGCGCTGCAGGCTTTCAGCAGGTTCTGCTACAACAGGTTGCTGTACCTGTGCCGGCTGCACGGTGCGTTGCACGGGCGTTGGATCGAACACGGGAGGGTCAAGCAGCAGGGTGTACTCTCGCACCATGCGACCGCTGGGCCAATTCACCTCAACCATGAAGTTCAGGAACGGCTCCTGAATCGGTTCGTTGGAGCGCAGTCGGATACTGCCAGCCCCATCGGGAGTCAGCAGCACCTGAAACTGGATATCGCGCAGGTAGCGCCCCTGGCTGACGCCACCTGACAGGGAGTATTCATCCATCGCTGCCATTCGTGGCTGAATCTGCAACGGAGAGAGGTCACGAACCTGCGTCAGTTTGATTTCTGCATCGAGCGGCTCATTCAGAGCTGAATTGACTTGAATCTCTCCCAGGCCGAGGGCGTGTGCCTGTGACACCCCCAGAGCTGCAGAGACCGCAAGGCTTAAAGCTAGTTTACGCAGCATCGGTTACTCCCTTTGATATCGTGTGCCCGCCTCTCGTCCCTTTCCGAAGAATCAGAGAGTTACGGCTCCATAGTCGTTGCAAGTATTATGTATTATGGCGCTGGCGGTCAAGACAACCACCTTCGACCGTTTGCTACCCTTCCGTCACCAGACGCATGGCGGCCCCAAGAGCTGTCAAGGCACTGCCCCGCCCAAGGTCATCAATCATGGCATGCAGAGCAAATCCGGCTTCGCCTTCAGCCCCCGGACGTAGCCGCGCCACAACCACTTGTTGCTGACCGATTGCATCTTTGATGAGACTCGGAACCTGTTTGGCATGTTGATCAAAACACACACCTGGAGCCTTATCCATCAAATGCTGAACCTCATCCATATTCAGCGGCTGGTGCGTTTCAGCCTGAATTACCACCATGTCACCATAAAAGACCGGCACTTGAACGGCACTGACTTCCAACTCCAGCCCCTCATCATCCAGTACGAGCGGCAACTGGGTACGCACAGACGCTTCGATATCGGTGTAACCGCTGTCAAGCAGCGTACCAACCTGCGGTATCAGATTAAACGCAATCTGCTGGCCGAAATGACCTGACTCGGGGTCTCGTCCATTCAACAGCCTTGCCGTCTCGGATGCCAAGGCTTCGACACCGGGATGCCCTGCTGAAGAAACGGGGCTCAACAACATGAGATTCGCTTTCAGAATCTCGCAAGCGCGATGCAAAGGAGCCAGCGCCAGCGCGGCTGCAATGGTAGCCGAATTCGGGATACCGATAACACGACCTGGATCAAGCGAAGCAAGCTCATCACCATTCAGCTCGGGAACGGTCAAAAATACCTGATCCGCCTCGTATCGCTGAGGGTACAGGTCGATGACCCGGCCCGGAGACGCAAGCAAAGCCTGCTTCAGCTCGGAGCCAAGTTCGGCCTCACAGACAAACGTGAGCTGCGGTAACGACGAATCGAAAGCATCCAGAGGGCGGGTTCGATGCGCATGCCCTCTGAACATCAGGCTGCGCCCAGCCTGCTCTTCAGGTTCAAACAGGGTGAGAGTGTCGACTTCGAAGGTCGACTCATCCAGCAGTTCGAGCAGTTTCTCACCGGCCAGCGTGGCAGGCCCCAGCAGTGCAATCTTCAACGGCATATTGGTCAGTTTCTCTCACAGGCCTTCAGAACAGTCAGCGATCTGCGGCACATTTACTTCAGTGTATAAGCAAAACAGCCCGGACGTACGCCGGGCTGTTGAAAAAGCTATTGCTGAACGCTATCAGCGCTCGATCAGAATGCGCAGGATACGGCGCAGCGGTTCGGCCGCACCCCAGAGCAGCTGGTCACCCACACTGAACGCATTGAGGAAGGTCGGCCCCATCTTCATTTTGCGCAGACGCCCAACAGGCACATTCAGCGTACCGGTCACCTTGGTCGGCGACAGATCACGCATGGTGATTTCACGCTCGTTCGGTACCACGCTGACCCAGTCGTTGGCTTCGGCGATCATCTGCTTGATCTCGTCCAGCGGCAAATCCTGCTTCAGCTTCACGGTGAACGCCTGGCTGTGACAACGCATGGCGCCGATACGCACACAGGTACCATCGATGGGAATCGGGCTGTCGGACAGGCCGAGGATTTTGTTGGTTTCAACAAAACCTTTCCACTCTTCCTTACTCTGACCGTCTTCCACCGCCTTGTCGATCCAGGGGATCAAAGAACCAGCCAGGGGCACACCGAAGTTATCGGTGGCAAAGGCATCACCGCGCATGGTGTCGACGACCTGACGGTCGATATCCAGGATGGCAGAAGCAGGGTCGGCCAATAGCGCTTCGGAACCGGCGTGGATCTGACCCATCTGGGTGATCAGTTCACGCATGTTCTTGGCACCGGCACCGGACGCTGCCTGGTAGGTCATGGAAGAGATCCATTCGATATGACCGGCCTTGAACAGACCACCCAAACCCATCAGCATCAGAGAAACGGTGCAGTTGCCGCCAACAAAGTTCTTGATACCGGCGTCGATGCCACGGTCGATCACGTCACGATTGACCGGATCCAGCACGATCAGGCTGTCATCGGCCATGCGCAGAGTAGAGGCCGCATCGATCCAGTAGCCATTCCAGCCAGATTCACGCAGTTTCTGGAACACTTCAGTCGTGTAGTCACCGCCCTGGCAGGAAACAATGGCGTCCATCTGCTTCAGCTCGTTGATATCACGCGCATCTTTCAGTGCCGGGATATCCTTGCCGATGTCGGGACCTGCCGCTCCGGTCTGGGAAGTAGTGAAGAAAACCGGCTCCGCAATATGGTTGAAGTCGTTCTCTTCCAGCATGCGCTGCATCAGAACCGAGCCGACCATACCACGCCAGCCTACAAAACCTACACGCTTCATTCGTGCCCCCAAATATAATTAGCTTTAAAACGAATCCCGAATACGAAACACCGGGCAACGGCAGCTCCAGGCTGCTCAGTTACCCGGCGGATACGGACGAAATCAGGCGTTCAGTGCGGCAACAACCGCATCACCCATTTCGGTGGTGCTGACCGCGCGCATGCCTTCGGACATGATATCCGGCGTACGCAGATTCTGATCCAGCACCTTGCTCACGGCGGCTTCAATCTGATCGGCCGCTTCGCCCGCATTCAGGGAATAACGCAACATCATAGCGACTGAGAGGATGGTTGCCAACGGATTCGCCTTGCCCTGACCGGCAATATCCGGTGCAGAACCGTGACAGGGCTCGTACATGCCCTTGCCGTTTTCATCCAGTGACGCGGACGGCAACATGCCGATGGAACCGGTCAGCATGGCCGCGGCATCGGACAGAATGTCACCGAACATGTTGCCGGTAACGACCACATCAAACTGCTTCGGTGCACGTACCAGCTGCATGGCGGCGTTGTCCACGTACATGTGGCTCAGTTCCACATCCGGGTATTCGCTTTTCAGCTCCTCCATGATTTCGCGCCATAGTACGGTCACTTCCAGTACGTTGGCCTTGTCGACCGAGCACAGACGCTTGTTACGCGCACGGGCCGCTTCAAACGCGACACGACCGATGCGACGAATTTCATTTTCATCGTACACGTAGGTGTTGAAACCTTCGCGGATGCCGCCTTCCTTTTCGCGGATGCCGCGCGGCTGGCCGAAGTAGATGCCGCCGGTCAGTTCACGCACGATCAGGATATCCAGACCAGAAACGATTTCCGGTTTCAGGGTAGAGGCATGCGCCAGCTGCGGATAGAGAATCGCCGGACGCAGGTTACCAAACAGCTGCAACTGGGAGCGGATACCCAGCAGACCCTTTTCCGGACGGATGGCGAAGTCGGGGTTGGTGTCCCACTTGGGACCACCGACGGCACCCAGCAGAATCGCATCGGCCTGTTTGCAGGCGGCCAGCGTCTCATCCGGCAGCGGTACGCCGGTGGCGTCGATGGCAGCACCGCCGACCAGTGCTTCGCTGATCTCCAGCCCCAGCTCAAAACGTGCGTTGACCACATCCAGCACCTTGCGTGCTTCGGTTACGATCTCGGGACCAATGCCGTCACCCGGCAGTACCAGTATTTTCTTGCCCATCTGGGTTCTTCCTCAAAAATTCAGTTCAGTTTACTTGATCGCATCAAACAGCCAAGGTGCTTCCTGACGACGGCACGCTTCATACGCCTTGATCTCGTCCGCGTGCTGCAGGGTCAGGCCGATATCATCCAGACCGTTGAGCAGACAGTGTTTGCGGAAATTGTCGACCTCAAAGGCAAACTCTTCGCCGGACGGGGTGACCACTACCTGACGCTCCAGATCCACGGTCAGCTGATAGCCTTCAGTCGCTTCAACCTCTTTGAACAGCTGGTCCACCTGTGCCTCGGGCAGCACGATCGGCAGCAGGCCGTTCTTGAAGCAGTTGTTGTAGAAGATATCGGCAAAGCTCGGCGCAATGATGGCACGAATACCGAAATCATCCAGCGCCCAGGGCGCGTGTTCACGACTGGAGCCGCAGCCGAAGTTTTCCCGCGCCAGCAGCACACTGGTGCCCTGGTAGCGTGACTGGTTAAGCACGAAATCCGGGTTCAGCGGACGACCGGCGCAATCCTGATCCGGCTGACCTTCATCCAGATAACGCAGCTCGTCGAACAGGTTCGGGCCAAAACCGGCACGCTTGATCGATTTCAGAAACTGCTTGGGAATGATCATATCGGTATCGACGTTGGCACGATCCAGCGGCGCAGCAATACCGGTGTGTTGGGTAAATTGTCTCATTTCGCTCTCCCGTCTTACTGCATCAGCTCACGTACATCGATGAAATGGCCAGTCACTGCAGCGGCAGCAGCCATGGCAGGGCTGACCAAGTGAGTACGACCACCAAAGCCCTGACGCCCTTCGAAGTTACGGTTGGAAGTGGACGCACAGTGTTCGCCCTGCCCCAGCTTGTCCGGGTTCATCGCCAGACACATGGAGCAGCCCGGCTCGCGCCATTCAAGACCGGCTTCGATAAAGATCCTGTCCAGCCCTTCAGCTTCGGCCTGCGCCTTCACCAGACCGGAGCCCGGCACCACCAGCGCCTGCTTGATATTCGCCGCTACCTTACGACCTTTCACCACCTCGGCGGCAGCACGCAGGTCCTCGATGCGAGAGTTGGTGCAGGAGCCGATAAATACACGATCCAATTGAATATCGGTGATCTTCTGGTCGGCCTGCAGCCCCATGTACTTGAGCGCACGACGGATGCCATCAGCCTTGACCGGATCGGTTTCCGCCTCCGGGTTGGGTACCAGTGCACTTACTGGTGCCACCATTTCAGGAGAAGTACCCCAGGTCACCTGCGGCTGAATATCCTCGGCCTTGATCTCGACAACGGTATCAAACCGGGCATCTTCATCGGACACCAGACCTTTCCAGGCAGCCACGGCGGCATCCCACTGATCCGCCGTGGGCGAGAACGGGCGGCCCCGGAAATATTCAATCGTGGTGTCATCAACGGCCACCAGACCGACGCGGGCACCGGCTTCGATCGCCATGTTGCAGATGGTCATACGCCCTTCCATGGATATTGAACGGATGGCACTCCCGCCGAATTCAACGGCATAGCCGGTGCCACCGGCTGTACCGATCACGCCAATAATGTGCAGTACCACATCCTTGGCGGTAACACCGGCACCCAGTTCTCCATCCACGCGCACCAGCATGTTTTTCATTTTTTTGGCGATCAGGCACTGGGTTGCCAGCACATGCTCAACCTCGGAAGTACCAATACCGTGAGCCAGTGCGCCAAAGGCACCATGGGTGGAAGTATGGGAGTCACCGCAGACCACAGTAGTGCCCGGCAGCGTCATGCCCTGCTCGGGGCCGACCACATGCACGATGCCCTGACGCTGATCGTTCATCTTGAATTCGGTAATGCCGAACTCGTCGCAGTTGGCATCGAGGGTTTTCACCTGAATTCGGGAGACCGGGTCCACAATCTGATCCACACCGCCGTCACGCTGAGTGGTCGGCACGTTGTGGTCAGGGGTGGCCAGGTTGGCATCGATACGCCAAGGCTTGCGGCCAGCCAGACGCAGTCCTTCGAAGGCCTGCGGCGAGGTCACTTCGTGCAAAATCTGACGATCGATGTAGATCAACGCGCTGCCGTCTTCGTTCTGGCGCACCAGATGGGCGTCCCAGAGCTTGTCGTATAAGGTTTTTCCGGCCATGTTATCTCCCCTCATGTTATCCGGTCTCATGGCAATAGGTGATCATCCTAGTGCAGCCTTGCCCAACACACAAATTCATAATTTTTATGATTTGAATTCCGAAAAGGAATAGATAGACTAAGCCATATCTCTTCACCGGAATCAGCGATTGCATGGATACTGCCGGACTGCATGCCTTTGTCACCGTGGCCGACTGCGGCTCTTTCTCCCAAGCCGCCCAACTTCTGTTTCTGACCCAGTCCGCGGTGAGCAAACGCATCGCCCTGCTGGAAAGCCAGCTCGATTGCCGCCTGTTTGACCGCATCGGCCGCCAGGTGATGCTGACCGAAGCCGGTTTGGCGCTGCTGCCGCGCGCACGCCAGATTCTACTGTCGATTGAGGATGCCGAACGCATGTTGGGCAATCTGTCCGGCATGATCGGCGGGCGACTGGCACTGGCCACCAGCCATCACATCAGCCTGCATCGCCTGCCGCCGATTCTCAAAACCTTTGTCGATCGTTTCCCTGAGGTTGAGCTGGATCTGCAGTTTGCTGCCTCGGAGGTCGCCTATGAAGGCGTCCTCAAGGGCGAGCTGGAATTGGCGCTGATTACACTGGCACCGGAACAGGACGACCGTATTTGTGCACGTACCGTATGGCATGATCGGCTGCAATATATGGTGGCGCGTAATCATCCACTGGCACAACTAAACCGCCCCTCACTCACCGAACTGAACCGCTACCCGGCCATTCTGCCCGGTGCCGATACCTTTACCCACCAACGCGTGAGGCAGCAACTGGCGCTGCAGGGACTGGAACCAAATCTTGGCATGAGCACCGATTATCTGGATACCATACGCATGATGGTAAGCATTGGCCTTGGCTGGAGTCTGCTGCCAGAGACCATGATTGATGACCAGCTGGTACGACTGAATACCGGCACCGAACCGATCGTGCGCCCGCTGGGCTATATCCACCACCGTGACCGCACCCTGAGCAATGCGGCGCGGGAACTGGTCAAGCTGCTTGAACCCGGCGTTTAATCTGCACCGCGCATGGTTTAAGATCAAAACCCCTCCAGCCCACGCGGAGTCCTGACAGGTGAGCGAGCAACTATTGAACATCATGCGCCAGTGGCTCGATCAACTGGAGCAACACACCACCGGCAAGCAACCAGGCTGGGAACAACTGCAGCAGCTGCTGAACAAGGTCAATGACCGGCAACTGCCCGAGGAACACGCCGAACTGTTGCTGAAACTGACCCGCCAGAGCGCCGGTTTCAATCGCTTCGCCACCGAACTTCTGCAACAGGCCGAACAGGGCAGCATCGACTCTGAACAGTTGCTTGAGCACTTCAAGCAACATCTGGATGAGCTGACGCGTGACTGGGTGTTGCACAGCTGGCAGCTGCCGGAACAGCTCGGCATGCTGCTGGGCCTGTTCAATCTGCAGCAGGCACCATGGCAGGACAGCCTGAACCAGTTTACCCAACTGCTGACAGGACTGCTGGCCAATCTGCAACCGCTTACCCGGCCCGACCTGATCAGTCAGCTGCGAGAGTCCATCAGCCTGCTGGAGCGCTTTCAACAGGCACGTACCGCCTACATGGTTCAACTGAGCGCTATCAATACCCTTGCGCTGGAGCGGATGAGCGAACAGCTTGAGCGGGATGCCGTTACCGATATCGACCATCTGCACCAACTCTGGATCGAATGCTATGAGTCGGTGTACCAACAACGAATTGCCAGCGAAGAGTACAGCCTGGCCCTGGGTGAAATCAGCAACGCCGCCATGGCGCTGCGCCAGGGCTGGCAGCAGCAGCGCGACCGCTTCTGTTCGGCCCTGGGGCTGGTAACCGACACCCGCCATGACGAACTGGCCCTGCGCCATCATCAGCTGCGCCGTCGGGTACGCACGCTTGAGCGCGAGCTGCAGCAGTTGCGCGCAGTGCACGCCCCCGCTTCCGATCACAAGGACACCCATGCCCAAGATCAGTCTTGATGCCGAGCGTGCCCGCCAACAACTGGCCGCACAAACACAACATCTGAATGACAGCATCAGCAACCTCAGTCAGCTGGACAGCCGCCACCAGGGCGCCGCACGGGATGAAATTTTCAGTGCCGATGGCGTGCGTCTTTACCACTATCACCCCACAACACGCTCGCGCACTCAGCCCCCCCTGCTGATCTGTTATGCGCTGGTCAATCGTCCCTGGGTGCTGGACCTCAGCCCCGAGCGCTCGTTTATTCGCCGCCTGTTGGATGAAGGCATTCCCGTCTACCTGATCGACTGGGGTTATCCTAGTCGCAGCGACCGCTTTCTGCAGCTGGACGACTATCTGGAGGATTATCTGGACCGCTGCGTGGACCGGGTGCTGCAGCACAGCGCTGCGGAACAAGTGAATCTGGCCGGCATCTGTCAGGGCGGGGTGTTGAGCCTCTGCTATGCCGCCTTGCACCCCGATAAGGTTCGCAACCTAATTACGCTGGTGACTCCTGTCGACAGCGCCCAACCGAGCTTCAGACTTGGACGGCTGACCGCCCATATCGATCTGGAACTGGCGGGCGCCGCCTACGGCAACCTGCCAGGCCCGCTGCTCAACGAAATTTATCAGGCACTCAAGCCGATGCGACTGGGGCTGGAAAAGCGGCTTCGGGCGGGCAAGGAGCTGAGCGGTGATTCCGAGCGCGCACTGAATTATCTGTTGATGGAGCGCTGGCTCAATGACTGTCCGGATCTTGCCAGTGCGGCGCTGCAGGAGTTTGTGCAGCTGTTTTTCAGGGACAACGCCCTGCTGAAGCCAGAGGGGTTTGAACTGGCGGGGAAAACGCTGAGGATGCAGGCGCTGACACAACCCCTGCTCAATGTCTTCGGCCTGTCTGACCATTTGGTGCCGCCGGAAACCGCTTCGGCACTGAAACAGATCACCGGCAGTGGCGACTACACTGAACTTACGGTCAAGGCGGGCCATATCGGCACCCTGACCGGACGCAAGGCACTGGAGCAGGTCCCGACCGCCATTGCACAATGGCTCAGGCAGCGGGACTTTTAATCAGTAACTGGTAAGCTGGCAACCGGTAAGCAGGTAACAGGCCGAAAGCGGTTTTACGCCTTGCTTGATTTGCTGCTGGACGCAGCCTTTGTGCTATCGCCGGTTTTGGCTGTTTCCCGCGTCGCTTCAGTCTTGGCTGATGCGTCCGCGGTTTGCTCTTCTTCAGTGGCTTCAGAGCCTCGAGGGGCAAACATGTTCCACACCGCCATATTCTGATCGGCAAAGCGCCCCATCATGGTCAGCGGGTTGGCTGCGCCCATCATGGTCTGCATCTGCTCACGGATCCGATCCTGATGCTCGAGGAAGGCGGCAATACTCTGCTCCAGATACTGACTCATCATCCCCTGCATGCTGTCGCCATAGAAGCGGATCAGCTGCTGCAGGACCTGATTGGTCAGCAGGGTGCCATGCCCTTCCGCTTCCTGCTCACTGATGATCTGCAGCAGAATGTTGCGGGTCAGGTCGTTGCCGGTCTTGGAGTCCTGAACCTGAAATTTCTCGCCACTGAGTACCAGCTGCTTCACGTCCTCAAGGGTGACGTAACAACTGCGCGATGTATCGTACAGGCGTCGATTGGTGTATTTACGCAGAATCCGCACTGCCGCTTCTCCTGTTCCACTCTGACTCATCCGTCACTTCCGTTCAGTCGGTATCGCGCTTGCTGCTTCCATACTGGTTCATCATGCTGAACAGCAGCTTCTGGAAAGCCTCCATCGAGCCGATACCGTTATTAAGATAGGGCTTGAGCAGCGTGAGCGGGTCATAACCCTCTGCCCCCGTTTCCATCTGCTCACGCACCTTGGCAATCATCTCCTGCTGCAGGCTCGCCACATCGGGTAACCCCAGGGCTCGACGCAGCTCCTCCGGTGTCATCTCAATATCAATTCTGAAGTTCATGTTTACTCCGACCGATCTGACCCGTAATTAAGGTTCATACTATAGCAACTGCAGTGCAAAACAACTTCAGCTCGCACTTTGCTGCGCTTTTTCCGGATATATCCAGATCAATGTCAACACAATAGCCACCGCAGCTGCTGCTGCCGCCAGTAGAAAACTCCACTGCCCCAAGCTGCTCCAGAACTGCCCGGAAAGAATCGCACCCGCCGCACCACCAGCACCAAAGCCAAGAGATGAAAACAGCGCCTGTCCACGCCCCTGAGTTGCACTCCCGAAATAATGCTGCACCAATGCAATCCCCACCGCATGCAGACTGCCAAAGGTCGCCGCGTGCAGCAGCTGCGCAAACAGCATAACCGGCAGCAGGTCCGGCAGCATGGCGGTCAGACTCCAGCGCAGCACGCACAGCAGCAAACTGACCAGCATGATGTGACGCAGACTGAATTGTCGCAACAAACGCGGCATAAGGATAAACAACAGAATCTCGGCCACCACCCCCAGCGCCCAAAGCAAACCGATCTCGCTGCGCGTATACCCAAAGTCCTGCATCATCACACTGTAGAAGGTGTAGTAAGGCCCGTGACTGAGCTGCACCAGAAAGCAGATGGCAAAAAAAGCGATCACCTGTGGCTGGCGTAGAATGACACCGATCGCATCACCGCCATCGCCTGGTCGAGCAGGCCGCTCGGGAGGCGCGGGAATGATAAGCGTATTGAGCCAGATCAGTAGCATCAGCCCCATTACCACCCAGGGCAGCACGGCAATGCCGACGAGATCCAACAGCCATCCGATCAGTACCACTGCAAGCACGAAGCCCACCGAACCCCAGACACGAATGCGACTGTAGCGGGCTTTTTCCTTACCCAGATAGCCCAAGGTTATCACTTCAAATTGGGGCAGCACCGCGTTCCAGAAAAAGCTGAAGCCCGCCATCACCAGCGCTATGCCCAGTGCACTGGTCTGCCAGAATACAAGGATGAAGATCAGCCAGGTTGCCAATGCTCCGAAGCGAACAATTCGCACCCGCTGTCCGGTTCTGTCCGCAAGCCGGCCCCACAGGTTGGGCGCTATGACTCGCGACACATGGAGTATGCCCATCAGCCAGCCGATCGCAGTGGCGCCAAAACTCAGCGACTGCAACCACAGGGTCCAATAGGGGACCAGCGTGCCCAACAGGGCAAAATAGAAAAAATAGAAGCCGGACAGGCGGACATGAGGCATAGGTCAAAATCACGAAAAAGCCGGCACTGTGGCCGGCTTGGAAGATCGAGTCTGACGCGAGCGTCAGAGTGAATCCAGTGCGGTCACAACATACTGCGGCAGTGCAAAACTGGCAACATGCAACGCCGGATTGTAGTAACGGGTGTAAATCTCGCTGGCCTCATAGCGCATCTGAACAGTGTTCAGATCAAGCTGACGCAACGCCGGATTATCCGTCGCCCAGGCAAAAGTCATCACACCGCCCGCATAGGTGGGCACTGCCGCATTGTAGAAGGTCTGATCGGCAAAATAGGGGCCCAGACGCCTGCGGGTTGTGAGAATTTCATCCGGTTGCATGAACGGCACACCGTTTTGCGCCACAAATACACCGCCTTCATTCAGGCAACGCTTGCAGCCTTCATAGAAGCGACTGGAGAACAACACCTCACCCGGCCCAACCGGATCGGTACAGTCAGAGATGATCACGTCGAATGTTTCCTGACATTCGCTCACGAACTCAACGCCGTCCGCAATCACGATATTGGCGCGTGGATCATCGAAAGCGCCTGCGGAATGATTGGGCAGGTACTGACGACACATATCGATCACGGCTTGATCAATTTCGACCTGAGTGACATGCTCAACACTGGCATGCTTGAGCACCTCGCGCAGAATACCGCCGTCTCCACCGCCAATGATCAGGACACGCCTGGCATCGCCGTGCGCCAGCAGTGGCACGTGGGTCATCATCTCGTGATAGATGAACTCATCACGCTCCGTGGTCTGAATAATGCCATCAAGCGCCATCACCGTACCGAACTCCCGGTTACGGAAGATGATCAGCTCCTGATGTTCGGTTCGGTGTTCAAACAACACCTGATCCAGCGTAAAGCTCTGACCGTAACCTGCGTACAACTTCTCAACGTAGGTAGTCGTCGTCATCAATGCTCACCTTGCCTCGGAGGATCTCTTCAACTTCAACCTTTGACGGGGCAAAGGCTGCTTCCAGTACCGGAATGGCTTTGGCCGGCTCCGATTCGCCACACATGAACACATCGAATGCCGCAAAGTTACGCTCCGGCCAGGTGTGTACACTGATATGGGATTCTGCCAACACCGCCACACCCGAGATACCGCCATTGGGGGTAAAGTGATGCAGGTGAATGTGCAGCAGTGTTGCCTTGGCAGCCTTTACGGATTCACGCAGTGCCTTTTCCATCACTTCAAGATCATCCAGGCGGGAAGCGCCGCGCAGATCGATGATCAGATGAGTACCGGCATAGCGGTGTCCGTCGCGTTCAATGAAAAAGTCCAGACGCTCTTCATCGTCGCCCTGTGTGTAGGCTGGCCAATCAGCAACACTGCCTTCAACCTCTTGGTCGTTGACTTCTGACGCCAGGTCAATCGCTTCTTGCATGGGGAGTGACTCCAGACAAGCCTGTGCTTGCGCACAGATAAAAAACAAAAACCCAACCTCTCAGGTTGCGCTGAACCCTGCAGCAGCGCTAGTAAAAGTCGAAGGGCGTATATTCAGACACCTTCTCAGCGCGTTACAGATTTCGCACACCCCAAAGGGTTGGGACGTAGGGAATTTCTGCCGCATTTATACCGCGTTATGCTTAAATTTCAAGCAAAAAACGGCTTGCAGTCAGAAAAAATTAATATTGCTCCATTAAACTCAAAGGGTTACAAACCTGACTCAGCTCAGCACCGGAAGGTTTGTCTCAACATCTCCATTCTGACCACGATCACGCAGAAGGTGATCCAGTAGTACTATGGCCATCATCGCCTCGGCAATGGGGGTTGCGCGGATGCCGACGCAAGGGTCATGCCGCCCCTTGGTCACCACCTCAATCGCTTCACCAGAAGCGTTGATGCTTCGACCCGGCAAACGCAGACTGGAGGTTGGCTTAAGTGCGATATGCGCCTCAATGGCCTGCCCCGTCGAAATGCCACCCAGAATGCCGCCAGCATGATTGGAGAGAAAGCCCTCAGGCGTCATTTCGTCACGGTGCTCGGTGCCCTTCTGATTCACCACGGCAAAACCGTCACCGATCTCGACACCCTTGACCGCATTAATGCTCATCAAGGCATGTGCCAAATCGGCATCCAGTCTATCAAAGATTGGCTCACCCAGCCCGACCGGCACACCGGTGGCCCGCACGGAGATACGCGCACCAATGGAGTTGCCCTCCTTGCGCAGCTCATCCATGTAGACTTCCATCTGTGCAGCCGCGTCTGCATCTGGCGAGAAGAAGGGGTTATTGTCCACCTCATTCCAGTCAAAGCGACTCATGTCGATCGCGATCGGCCCAAGCTGGGACAGGTAGCCACGCACCTGCACGCCTTTCTCAGCCAGCACTTTCTTGGCGATGGCGCCTGCAGCGACACGCATGGCTGTTTCACGCGCGGAAGAACGGCCACCGCCACGGTAATCACGAAAACCATACTTGTGCGAGTACACATAGTCTGCATGTGCAGGGCGGAAGGTCTCGGCAATATTGGAATAGTCCTTTGAGCGCTGATCAGTATTTTCGATCAACAATCCGATCGGAGTGCCCGTGGTCCTACCCTCGAACACACCGGACAGAATTCGCACCTGATCCGGCTCACGACGCTGGGTGGTGTGGCGTGATGTACCCGGCTTGCGCCGATCCAGATCCGCCTGCAGATCCGCTTCACTCAGCTCAATCCCCGGAGGACAGCCATCCACTATACAGCCGAGTGCCGGCCCGTGGCTTTCGCCGAAAGTAGTGACGGTAAAGAGTTTGCCAAAGCTGTTACCCGACATACGCTATCTCTGTAGGTTCATAAAAGCGCCGCATGAGCCCGCAGCTCTGCCGCTGTAATGGTAAATACGCCGTTGCCACCGGCATCCAGTTCGACCCAAATCAACGGCAGCTCGGGATAAGCCTGCATCAGGTGCACCTCTGAGTTGCCGACCTCAACCACCAGCAGGCCTTCATCGGTGAGGTGGTCGGCCGCTTCGCGCAAAATGCGGCGGGTGATATCAAGCCCATCATCGCCAGAGCCCAGCGCCAGACCCGGCTCATGTTGATACTCGGCCGGCATGCTGGCCAAGTCATCTGCATCCACATACGGAGGGTTGCTCACGATTAGATCGTATCGCTCACCCTGCAGGTTCTCGAACAGATCACCCTGGCGGGCAGACACCCTATCACCCAATTGATGACGTTCGATATTGCGCTGAGCCACCTCAAGGGCATCGGTGGAGATGTCAGCAAGGTCAACCTCAGCCTCCTCAAAGGCATAGGCACAGGCAATACCGATACAGCCACTGCCGGTACAGAGATCCAGAATCCGGTTAACCGACCCGGGGCGCAGCCAGGGTTCAAAACCGGTCTCAATCAACTGCGCAATGGGTGAGCGCGGGATCAACACACGCTCGTCCACATGAAACGGCAACCCCATAAACCAGGCTTCACCCGTGATGTAAGGCAGAGGGCGTCGCAGCTCCACTCGCTGGTGCAGATAATCCAGTACGCGCTCTTTTTCGGTTTGGGTCAGGCGCGCATCAAGCACGGCAGGATCGGTATCCCAGGGCAGATGAACCGCATTGAGCACCAGCTGACTGGCTTCGTCCCAGGCAGTCACATGCCCATGCCCAAACCAGACCTGGTGCTGATGAAATGCTGACACCGCCCAACGAATATAGTCACGCAGGGTATGCAGCTCTGAGGTAATCGCCACTTGATCCGGATTCATCTCTCGCCCGATAATGCGGAATTATGTTGATTCAGGCCGGTTATGTTAATGAAATCCCCCGTTGAACGCCATGTCTTATCCTTCTGACCAGGAGCAGGACGACGATCTCGACTTCGACTCTGCCATGCAGGGCGTCAAACGGATACGTCACGATCGCCATGTAGACCCCGATGCGGGCAAGCTGAAGCTGCGACGCAAACATGACAGCGCCACTCGCTTTCGCCGGCAGGCCGCTGAACAGGAGATTGAACAGGTGATTGATGGCCTGTCGTCTGAAGCTTCCCAGATCGTCGATTCTGCCGATGAGCTGCTGTTTGCGGCTCCCGGCGTTCAGCTGCGACTGCTTAAACGCCTGCGACTTGGCCACCTGCCCTGGGAGGCCGGGCTTGACCTGCACGGCTATACGGTCGAGGCGGCCCGGGATGAACTCAGCGGATTCATTCGAGACGCATCGCGCCAACAGCTGCGCTGCGTACTGATCATCCACGGCAAGGCCTACACACAGCCCGGACAGCCGGCCCTGCTGAAATCCTGTGTCAACGACTGGCTGCGCCAGCTGCACGATGTACTGGCTTTCAGCTCTGCCCAGCCACGGGATGGAGGTACCGGCGCGGTTTATGTATTGCTCCGCAAGAAGGGGAGCTGAGCTTTTCCTCCGTTTCCGGACAAGCTCTGCTATGATGCAGATGTTGTGAATCTGACCTCTTATTTCCGGCCACCCCGTCTTCAGGGCATTCAGGCCGGTAATGCTGATGCTGGGACCTGCGATGATCGATCTTCACAAATATCTTAACCTGATGGCCGATACCAGTGCATCAGATCTGTTCCTGAGTACCCACACCCCGATCCAGATCAAGGTTGAAGGCAGTATGCGTGAGGTTGATACAACCCCACTGCCCCCCGGCTCTACTGAAGAACTGTCCAACCACTTGATGACCAACCATCAGCAGGAACAGTTCAAACGTGAGCTGGAAATGAATTTTGCCTATGACGTACCCGATATCGGTCGTTTCAGGGTGAACGTCTACCGACAGCGCGGTGATGTTGCACTGGTGATTCGCATGATTCGCCACAAGATTCCATCCATTGAAGAACTGAATCTGCCCTCGATTCTGAAAAGTCTGGTGATGTTGCGCAGTGGACTGGTGCTACTGGTCGGCTCAACCGGCTCAGGCAAGTCAACCTCGCTGGCCTCGATGATTGAATATCGTAACCAGCGCGCTACCGGCCACATCCTCACCATCGAGGACCCGATCGAGTTTTTGCACACCAACCGAAAATCCCTGATCAATCAACGCGAAGTTGGTGTCGATACCCTGTCCTACAGCAATGCCCTGAAGAATGCCCTGCGCGAAGCCCCGGATGTAATCCTGATTGGCGAGATCCGTGATCGAGAAACCATGGAACAGGCGATTCGCTACTCCGAAACCGGCCATCTGTGTATATCAACCCTGCATGCCAACAACAGCGTTCAGGCTGTGGAGCATATCGTCAACTTCTTCCATGAAGCAGAAATGCACAAGATTAACACGGACCTGTCACTCAACCTGAAAGGGATCGTGGCCCAGCGGCTGATCCGGGATGTAAACGAGCGCTATCTACCAGCCACTGAAGTGATGATCAACACACCCTATATTGCCAAACTGATTGCCCGTGGAGAGTATTCTCGTATCCGAGAAGCCATTGAACAGAGCAGCAACAGCGCCGCACACACCTTTGACGCCAACCTGCTGCATCTATATCAGGACGGCAAAATCACGCTCGAAGAGGCGCTGCACAACGCCGATTCACGCAACAATGTGTCACTGAGACTCAAGCTGCTGGGAGGCTGATCCCCAACTCACAGCGCAACGGCCTTTACCCGAGTGCTCTGTTCGGGTATTTTACCCGGTTTTCACCCAAGCCAGCCCCACTCCTGAGGAATGCAGCAGATGGAAGCAGAATACGCCAGCATCATAGAACAGCTCGGAGAAGATATTGGCCGCGACGGTTTGCGTGACACGCCGGCACGTGCTGCCAAAGCGATGCGCTTTCTGACACGCGGTTACAACCAGAGCCTGGATGAGGTCGTCAATGGCGCCCTGTTTCCCTCAGATAACAGTGAAATGGTGCTGGTACGGGATATAGAGTTGTATTCCATGTGCGAACATCACCTGCTGCCGTTTATTGGCAAGGCGCATGTTGCCTATATCCCTCAGGGCAAGGTAGTAGGCCTGTCCAAAATTGCCCGCATTGTTGACATGTATGCACGCCGACTGCAGATCCAGGAAAACATGACCAAAGAAATTGCCGAAGCCATTCAGCAGGTTACGGATGCAGCGGGCGTTGGTGTTGTGATTGAGGCACAGCATATGTGCATGATGATGCGCGGCGTGGAAAAGCAAAACGCCATGATGAAAACCTCAATGATGCTGGGCTCTTTCCGTGAAAACCCGGCAACCCGAACCGAGTTTCTGTCGTTGATTCGCTGACCAAAAAATACCAGGGGCCGCCCATATCAGCGGCCACTCCCCCTTCGCATTACAACGATCGCAACCTGTCGTCGACTGCCCAGTACACTGGGCACGAGACTGCCAACACCTCTGGCCTTTAGCTGGCGCACATCGCCCCCCTTGTCTACTACCTGTCTCAGCAGGCGGTCAGCAGCCTCCTGCGACTGGCGCAGAGTCAGTTCCAGATCCTGACCTTGCCAGTGCACAACCAGCCACAACTCCTGATTCGGCATGCCCTGCATCATATCCAGCACGGAAGCGACAGTCCGGTCCGATGACTCTGGCCAATTCTGCAGCTCGACGTAACCCTGCTGTGCCAACACCGCCACGGGGTCGCTGACTGTCTGGCTTTCATTTTCGAGCACATCCATGTGAAGAAAAACTCGGCCATTTCCTCTGCGTACGGCATAGAGTGCCACATGAGCCTGGTCCAGCCGCATGGCCGCATAAAACTGCGTATTGTCGATCCCGTACAAGCGTGATTGATCAAAGACATCATTTGCCCAGATACTGCTAGGACCACATTGGCGACCGGAACATTCGAACATCACCTGAGCCCCTCTGTCGTCAAGCTGGGCACGCAAGAAGCTGAATCCTGACTGAGGATCATAACCATCCGGCAGCTGCCAGGTCATGCGTGAGAGACTGGCCTGAAGCCTTTGATCACGGTCCGTACGAATCCGACCGTTAATTTTCATGATGCCACTGAGCATCAGGCGGTAGTCTGGCTCCTGTCGCTGCTCTGAGCTGATCAGCTGAGATTGCGGAAAAGGGTTTAACTGCAGTGGAATCTCAAACTCGGCTGCCTGCAGCGCGGGGGTAACCAGCAATAATAGCGCTAGCGTCTTCAGATACTGTTTCATGCCTGGCTCCTTCCTCTGCGCCGCGCGGGGTTCAGAGCGCTGCGTAAAAACGGTTGATGGCCTGTGCTATTGTCTCGCTTACACCCTGCTCCAGGTGCAGATGATGCCCTCCTTCAAGGGTTAGCCGTTGCAGTCCATTAATGCAGCCAGCTCTTGTCTGGGTCAAATCGGTTGCCACTCCTCCGGTGCCCAGCACCAGCAGTGAAGGGCAACTGATACGCAGCAGGAACGCCCTTACCTGCTCCTCACTCATCCGTAATACGGAAGGCAGGTTAAGGGCTGGATCACTGCGCCAGCGAAACCCCCTTGCAGTATGGACTATGGAACGTTCGACCAGCCAGCGCGCTGCCTGTTCCCCAACCGGAAAGCGACCATTGATCCGAGCAGCTACGGCTTCTTCAATACTGGCATAGAACCGAGGTTTACGATTGCGACGACTGCGCCTGCGGATTGCCTGCGCCATCTGCTCCGGCAGATCTGTCGGTGCATCCACCAGAGGCCCCAGCCCCTCAAGTAGAATCAGGCTCTCGACCCGCTCAGGCATGGCACCGGCGAGAAGGCTGCTGATACTGGCTCCCATGGAGTGCCCCAGCAGATGAAACGTCTGCCAGTTGAGCTCGTCGGCAACCGCTACCACATCTGACAGGTTATCCCAGATGTAGTAAGGCATGCTGGCGGGACGATGGTCGGAAAAACCGTGCCCCATCAGGTCCAGCGCTACCAATCGCACACCCTCAAGCGCCGGCTCAAGCGCCTTGAAAGTAGCTGCATTATCCAGCCATCCATGCAGCGCCAAAACAGGCAGCCCGTCTTCAGGGCCGGTTGCCCGTGCCGCTATCAGATGGCCGTTCACTTCAAATCTGAGTTCATCTGCCTGCATGATCATCTCCCTGCACGGCACCATCACACCCGTTCAGCAGCCTTGCCATACCCCGAGCCGGCCAATCAAGCTCCAGCAGCGCACCGCTGCAGGGCGATACCACCTGCCCATACAGATTTCCGTCCGTAAGCCAGCTGATCAACTGACCACAAAGCGGCTGATGGGTGACCACAATGAGTGACCCTTGATCCGAGAAATACGGTTCAAGGGCTGTCGCAGCTACAGGAGCATTACCCTTGGCTGTCAGCGAATCATTCAGTACCAACCGAGCACCCAGCCCTTGAGCCATGATTTCAGCGGTTTGTTGCGCACGTCGCCATGGACTGGTAACGATACAGGCCCCAGGCAGCATATTGACAACCCGAGAAGCCATGGCAGCCGCCTGTCGCTCACCCACGGGCGTCAGCACCCGGTCAGGATCAAGATCTCCACCGGCTACCGCTTGTGCATGTCGCAGCAAAAGCAGCTTCATCCCTGCTCCTGTCGCGGCAATACAAACTCCACATCGGTGCTCTGTACATTCAGCATCATGCCCCGCGCGACCTCTTTCACCGGTGCCGCATTGAACACCACCTCATAGAGACCACTGACCAGTGGCATATAGATTTCCAGCTCTTCCGCTTTTTCTTTGACAATCCGCAGGGTATTGACACCCTCTGCAACTTCACCAAGAGACTCGACCGCCTGCTCCAGGCTTTTGCCCTCGCCCAGTGCGTAGCCCACTCGATAGTTGCGACTCAGGGGTGACATACAGGTAACAATCAGGTCACCAACCCCCGCCAGACCCAGAAAGGTAAACGGATTGGCTCCAAGACTTACAGCAAATCGGCTCATTTCGGCCAAACTGCGCGTCATCAACATGCTTTTGGTGTTTTCACCCATACCCAAGGCCGCACTAAGGCCTGCCGCGATGGCATAGATGTTTTTCAAAGTGCCACCAAGCTCAACACCGTAGGTATCGGTACTGGCGTATACACGAAAAAAGGATGTATGGAGCAGAGCCTGCACCCGCTCGCGAAGCAGGCCATCCGTGCTGGCAATGACTGTTGCGGTCAACTGCTTGCGGGCGACCTCCTTAGCCAGATTGGGACCACTGAGCACCCCCACTCGGGCACCCGGAAACTCCTGTTCAATGATTTGACTCATCAAACAGAAGGTCACTGACTCAACCCCCTTGGTAGTACTGACCAGAAGCTGTTCCGGCCGCAAAAATGGCACGGCCTGGCGCACTACTGTTCTGAAAGCACTACTCGGGATGGCAATAAATATCGCTTCGGTTCCGCTCAACGCCTGCTGCAGGTCGGTGGTCGCTCTGAGCCCTGGCGCCAGATCAACTCCTGGCAGGTAACGACTGTTGCGATGATGCGCATTGACTTCGTCAACCGCCTGCTCGTTACGCATCCAGAGCCTGACATCAAGCCCCTTTTCAGCCATCAGATTTGCCAGGACTGTGCCGAAGCTGCCGCCACCAAGAACGGCAACAGGTGACTGATTCTGCATGCTATCTCCTAGAAGAGGAGTGGCTACACTCCCCGGTCGATCCAATCAAGAAGGGTCCAGCTTGTCGAGCAGTCGGCCTATACCGAAGAACAACAGCTTGACCACCGCATACGCGAGCCCTGCAAGCAACAGAAACAGAAACAGCTGCAGGAGATCACCGGTTCGCTGGTAGCCCGCCACCGCAATAGCGGCAAAAAAGGCGCTGAGCACAATACCCAGCACCGAACTGATTCGTTTCAGGTTGTGTCTGTCACTCATGACCCGGTCCGTTTTCAGTGTTTCTGCTCTTCGGCTTCGCTGTCCGCTACCGATTCTGATTCTGATTCTGCTTCAGCGGCATCGGTAGCATCGACCTGCGCACTCGCATCAGACCGGGGGTCGTCTGCAGCCATATTCTGTGTCTGAGCCGCTTCTTGCTCCGAATCAGCAGCGGTTTCAGCGACTACATCAGCAGGCGTCTCCTGTATTTCTGCCTGGGCATTTTCCGGCTCCGGCGAGGGTACAGCCTTGTCAGCAATATCTCGATCTACTTCCCCCAGTGGTTTCAACAGTTCGGCATCAGGATGTATACACTCGAGCTTGACGCCGGTTTCTCGCTCGATATCGGGGATCAGAAATGAGTCATCTTCACAGGCAAAGCAGATTGATGTCCCACTCAGACCGGCACGACCGGTGCGACCAATACGGTGCACATAATCATCGGCATCTTCGGGCAGCTGGTAGTTGATTACGTGGGTAACGCCATCGATATGGATACCCCGCCCCGCTACATCGGTCGCCACCAATACTTCGATCTTGCCACTGCGGAAATCTTCCAATGTCCGCAGACGCTTGTTCTGAGGAATTTCGCCCGACATCAAGGCTGCCTTGATACCGTCCTTACAAAGCCGGTCTGCCAGCGCACGGGTTTCATGACGGCGATTGCCAAAAACGATCGCACGATCAATGCCATTGACGCGCAGATAGTTACGCAGCAGCTGATATTTTTCATGACTGGATACCAAAAATACCTTCTGTGCCACATTATCAGTGGTTTTGCGCTCGTTTTCGATCTCGATGGTGACCGGATTGTGCGTCCACTGCTCTGCCAGTCGCATTACATCGTCGGTAAAGGTCGCGCTGTACAGCAACGTTTGCCGCTCTTCACCCTTACGCGGCGTACTGCGAATAATGGTTCTGACATCCGGGATAAAACCCATGCTGAGCATGCGGTCCGCTTCATCCAGTACCAGCACTTCCACATTGAACAGATCAACTTCGCGGGAGCGCACGAAATCGATCAAGCGCCCCGGTGTCGCCACCAAAATGTCGACCGGTCTGGCGGCCAGATCCTTACGCTGCTTCTCGTAATCCATACCACCAACCAGCGATACAGTGGACAGATCCGTATACTTGCCCAGAGCCTCGGCATCGGAGGCGATTTGAAGTGCCAACTCTCGAGTAGGCGCAATGATCAGAACACGCGGCTCACCCAGCTTCCGATTGCTTTCCAGCGGGTAGTCCAACAGGTCGGTCATAATGCCGATCAGGAACGCCGCTGTTTTGCCTGTACCCGTTTGCGCCTTGCCGATCAAGTCTCGACCGTTAAGCGCATGCGGGATCGTAGCTGCCTGAATCGGCGTGCAGTATTGAAATTCCAAGTCGGCAATCGCACGCATTAAGACGTCCGGCAAGCCGAAATCATGGAAGCGGCGCTTGCCTTCAGCAACAGGAACATTGAACTCGACCGGGCTCCAGCCGGACTGGCGACCTGTATCGCGCGGCTTGCGCGAACGACGGCGCCGACGTGGGCGATTGCTGTTATTTTTGGGCTCTGAGGTTGCCGTGGCTGTACTCTGTTTCTCTTCAGTACTCAAAATCGGATCCATTCAGATTGTCAGTTGATTTCGCGCCGGAAAGGAGGCAAGGAATCCAGCAGTTGTCGACCGTAACGGCGCGTTACTACACGCCGGTCCAGCAGTACCACCCGCCCTCGATCCTGTTCCGTTCTCAGCAGTCGCCCTACGGCCTGCGTCAGTCGCATCGAGGCAGCCGGCACTGTCCAGTCGGTGAAGGCGTTACCACCACGCTGCTCTATCCATTCCGCCATGGTAGCATCTACCGGATCATCCGGGACACTGAACGGCAGCTTGGTGATAAAAACATCGGTTAGATACCGCCCCGGCAGATCGACCCCCTCCGCAAAGGAGGCAAGACCGAAGATGATACTGCGTTTGTCTTCATCCACGCGTTCGCGGTGCAGGCGCAGCGTTTCCTGCTTGCTGTACTGCCCTTGTGCCAGCACACTATTTTTAATGGATTCATCGAGTTGATCAAGCACCGAGCGCATTTGGCGCCATGAACTGAACAGCACCAGCGCCGCGGCAACCGACTTCAACTCGGTATTGAGATATTCCAGTACCTCATCGGTATGTGCATCAGGCTGACCCGGATCGGTTCGCATCGCCGGCACCTGCAACACACCACAATTGGCGTAATCAAACGGGCTGTTCAGACGCAGTGCCGATGTTTGTGGCGACAGCCCCAACGCTGAAAACAGCTGATCGAAGCGACCCAATGCCGTCAATGTTGCAGAGGTTATCACGGCAGCATAACAGATTTTCCAGAGGTGTTCCGAGAGGGTATCAGCCGCAGAAACAGGTGCACTTCTAAGCTCAAGGTCTTCACCAGCAGGACTCTCGATCCGATTGATCCATCGTGCAGTGGGCGAGCTGCCTTCCGGGTCCGGCCGCGCGTAGGCATGTGCCAGCCACGCTATCTGCTGCACACGCCCCAACAAACTGCCAATCTGGGGAAACCATCGCTCGGCAACTGCACGGGGGATATCGGCAATACCACCTTCCATCGCCTCCTTGAGCAAATCGAAGACCTGTTCAAGATGCTGCTGCGCTCGGTCGGCCGCCTGACCAAGGCTGAAGCAGGGCTCCAGCAGTGGGTCGGGTACCCGCCCTTGTGCAAAGCGATAGCGGTCTTTGACGTTCTCGGCAAACAGTGGCCGCAGCAGCAGCTCAAGCTGCTCAAGCGCAAGCCCCATCTCTTCAAAAGGGCGATGCAGTCGCTCTACCGGATCTGCCAATTGCACTGGTGAACCGGTCTCTGTCACCAACTGAGTCAGCTGCTTTTGTGCAGATTTCAGTAATCGACGACTGCCCTCAAGCCTTGCACCAAAAGCAAAGTGACCACTCGCCTTGTCAGCCAGGTGATGTCCCTCATCGAAGATATAGATGGTTTTTTCTGGCTCGGGCAGGATGGCTCCGCCACCAAGCGCAAGATCGGCCAGCACCAGGTCGTGGTTGGCGACAATCACGTCTGCCTCTTCCAACCGGTCACGAGCCCGGTAGAAAGGACAGGCACTGAAATTCAAACAACGGCGGTTGCTGCACTGCATGTGATCACTGGTCAATGGCCGCCAGATGGCATCATCCACTTCATCTGCAAGTGCATCGCGATCCCCGTCCCACTGACCTGAGGCATAGCTGTCCATCAACTGCTGATACAGTTGCAGCACATCATCGGGCAGCTTTTCAGCTGCCTCATCTTCATATAACGCCATCTGGCCCAGCAGGCCCTGCTGTTCAAGATGGCCTTCCACCTTGTTCAGGCAAAGGTAACGCCCTCGCCCTTTCGCGAGCCGGTAGCGCATTGGCAGGCCTGTATGCGCTTCAACTTCGGGCAGATCCTTATTGATGAGCTGTTCCTGCAGCGCCACGGTTGCCGTAGACAGCACCAACCTGCACTCCTGAGCCCGAGCCAAGGGGATGGCCGCCAACAGATAGGCGATCGTCTTGCCGGTACCGGTTCCGGCTTCAACAACACCCACGGCGGGGTGCAGATCATCCGTTTCACTGCGTGGAACAGCAGCCGCTGCAAGGGTTCGCGCCACGGCTGCGATCATCTGCTTCTGTGCCGGTCGTGCAGTCAGGCCACGACTCTTCAGGAAGCGACTGTAGGCCTCCTGGATCTCTTTTTTTTGCGCCTCGCTCAGCACGCTCAATCCTCATCCGATCTGTGTGGCGATTCTAGCAAGATACTGGATATATAAACAGAAAAATGCTTGACCCTGCTCATTCACTGTATAGAATCACAGTAACCGGATAGGGAACAGATGCCATGAAATTGACCAATCGCCAGACTGAAGTACTGGAATGCATTCGCAAACATATCGAAACAACAGGCTACCCGCCCACCCGAGCTGATATTGCACGCGAACTGGGATTCAAGTCAGCCAATGCGGCTGAAGAACACTTGAAGGCACTGGCCCGCAAAGGCGCCATCGAACTGACCAAGGGCACATCAAGAGGCATTCGCTTGCCGGAAGCCGAGCAACCGGATACCGAAGGCCTGCCCGTTATTGGTCAAGTGGCAGCAGGTGAACCCATCCTGGCACAGGAGCATGTCGAGGACCACTGCACCATCTCGGCAGACTTCTTCCGCCCCCGTGCTGACTACCTGCTGCGGGTCAAGGGGATGAGCATGAAAAACATCGGAATCATGGATGGCGACCTGCTCGCCGTACATCAAACCCGAGAGGCCCGGGACGGGCAGGTTGTGGTCGCACGGATCGGCGACGAAGTAACGGTCAAGCGCTTTAAGCGTGATGGCCGCAAAGTCTTTCTTATTGCCGAAAACGAAGACTTCAGCCCGATCGAGGTAGACCTGAGTGAACAGGAACTGATCATCGAAGGGCTGGGTGTTGGCGTTATCCGGCAAGGCAACTGACAGAGGTCACTCGCCATGTCTGCAATTCATGCAACAGCAACGAACTCGAACCCTCACAGCAAACGTGAATGCGTTGAGAGCCGGGTCACCGAGATTTTGCTGCATAACAGCTCAGTTTGCCTGCAGCCCCTACTGCTGCCCATGATCGCAGGCTTGAGTCGTGAAGACCGCTGGCTGGTCCTGATTAACCCGCCACATGATATCACCCGCAAGGCACTGGAGCAGGCCGGCGCCTGTACACGTCACATCCTGGTCTTGAATACCTGCAGTCTCGATCAAACCGAGCTGCTATGCGGACGGGCACTGGCTGCCGGCACATGCCACACGGTCATCGCCTGGTGCAGCGGTGCTGCACCATCGCTCGATCAACTCAATCAGTCAGCAAGTCAGGGGGATGCACTGGGCATTCTGGTGCGGACCTGATTACCACTCCTGCATGCCAGCACGCAGGCGTTCTATCAGTTCACGGAACGCCTGTAACCAAGCCTTGTATTCAGCCAACACATCCTTGTCTTCCGAATGGTCCGGGTTGATCTGCAATACATGAATTTCGGAAATGCTGCTGTCTACCTCGGTTTTTGCCTGGTGGTAGTCTGACGCCTGCCAGCAGGCCTCATAAGCAGACAGCATTTTGTGCAGCCAACTTCCTCTGTCCCGCTCCAACTGTTCAAGCTCAGTTACTTCGGGGGATTCCTGACCAGTCACTTCAAGCTGCTCAGACAGATCAGTGAAGCGATGGATCCGATCCACATCGAGATTGTAGTTTTCTGCAATCTCGCGCAACAGCGCCGAGTATCCACTTGCCATGAAGAACAGGATCGACTCATGATAGGACTCGATTCTGGCATGCTTGCTCCACTGTGAGGCCTCTTCCGCCTGCTCCAGCGCCTTGATATGCAAGCGCGCAAAATTCAGCTTCTGATTGGTACGAACCGCATAGATATCACTCATTACCTGTACTCCATTGAATGCGCCGACGGTCTCGGTCTCACGCTCAGCGCTTACGTCCCTGCTCTTCCTGCCAGCGCCCGTCACGGTAGAACGCTTTCCAGCCGGTTGCCTTGCCCTCAACTTCCGTCATCACATACTGCTCTTTGGTTTTCCGACTGTAACGAATTACTGCCGGATTACCATCAGGGTCTTTCTGCGGCGCATCCATCAGATAGGCGTATTTGGGATCGATCTCATCACGGTGCGGCACCAGCTCAGCCACCAGCGGCGCACGCGTTTCCCGTTTTTTCGGAAACTGACTCGCCGCCAGGAACAGGCCGCTGGCACCATCACGCAGTACGTAGGTATCTTCAACCTTTTCGCACTGCAGTTCCGGCATTGGTACCGGATCCATTTTGGGAGGCGCCGGCTCACCGTTTTTCAGCAGTTTGCGCGTATTCTTGCACTCGCTATTGGTGCAGCCGAAAAACTTGCCGAAACGACCGGTCTTAAGCTGCATTTCGGAGCCACACTTGTCGCATTCGATACTGGGCCCATCATAGCCCTTGATCCTGAAGCTACCCTGTTCAACCTCGAAACCAGGACAGTCGGGATTGTTGCCGCACACGTGCAACTTGCGCTTCTCATCGATCAGGTAGGAGTCCATCGCCGCATCACACAGCTTGCAACGATGTTTGTTACGCAAGATGCGGGACTCTTCTTCATCATCCCCATCCACACTGACCACTTCGTCGCCAGGTATCAGGTTGATGGTGCACTTACAGCGCTCCTTGGGCGGCAGGTTATAGCCAGAGCAGCCCAGGAACACGCCCGTACTTGCCGTTCTGATCATCATCTTGCGACCGCATTCGGGGCAATCAATATCTGTCGGCGTCGGGCTGTTGGGCCTCATGCCGTGGTCAGCACTTTGTGCCTCCTGCAGCTTGTCGGTAAAGCCGCTGTAGAACTGATTCAACAGCTCCTTCCAGTTCACCTCACCCTGCGCCACGTCATCAAGACGCTGCTCCATACGCGCGGTGAAACTGTAATCCATCAGATCGGAGAAATTCTCGTTCAATCGCTCGGTGACAATGTCACCCATTTTGCAGGCATAGAAACGACGCCCCTGCACCTGTACATAGCCGCGATCCTGAATTGTTGAAATGATGGAGGCATACGTGGAAGGACGACCAATACCACGCTTTTCAAGCTCCTTGACCAGACTGGCTTCGCTGTAGCGTGGTGCCGGCTTGGTAAAGTGCTGCTTCGGGTCCAGCGACTTGAGCTCCAGCACTTCGCCCTGCGCTACATCCGGCAGAATGACATCTTCGTCACTGCGCCCCTTGGCCGGCAACGCGCGAGTATAACCGTCAAAACGCAGAATACGACCTTTGGTAGTAAGCTCGTAATCACCACTTTCAACGGTAATACGGGTGCTCGTGTACAGTGCAGGCATCATCTGACAAGCCAGGAACTGACGCCGAATCAGGTCATACAGACGCTGAGCATCCGGCTCCATGCCCTTGAGAGCATCAACCGTCAGATTCACATCAGAAGGCCGAATCGCTTCGTGCGCCTCCTGAGCCCCTTCCTTGCTTGAGTAGCTGACCGGCTCTTCCGGCAGGTACTCCTTGCCGTACTGTTCAGCAATAAACTCACGGCACGCCTCCACTGCTTCGGCACTGAGGTTAGTCGAGTCGGTACGCATGTAGGTGATATAGCCCGCTTCATACAACCGCTGAGCCATCATCATGGTTTTCTTGACTCCAAAGCTCAGCCGCGTACTGGCAGCCTGTTGCAGTGTAGAGGTAATGAATGGCGCCGACGGCTTGCTGCTGGTGGGGCGGTCCTCGCGCGCACGTACAGCCAGTGCACCGTTGCGAAGGCGTTCCAGATGGGTCTCGGTTTCGGCCTGACTCTCTGGACGGAATGTTTTGCCTGCATATTTGCTGACCTGAAGCCGCAACGCCTGCTGGGCCTGTGTTTCCGAGTCGGCATGCACTTCCCAGTATTCATCAGGTATGAAGGCACGGATTTCGCGTTCACGTTCGACGATCAGGCGCACGGCAACGGACTGTACCCGTCCGGCCGAGAGGCCACGGGCGATCTTCTCCCACAGCAGAGGTGACAGCATATAGCCCACAACACGGTCCAGAAAACGCCGTGCCTGCTGGGCGTTGACACGGTTCAGGTCCAGATCACTCGGCTGGGAAAACGCCTCCTGAATCGCCTTCTTGGTAATTTCGTTAAAAACTACGCGCCGGAATCGACTGTCATCACCGCCGATCGCCTCGCGCAAATGCCAGGCAATCGCCTCCCCTTCGCGGTCCAAGTCCGTTGCGAGGTAGATTTCATCAGCGTTTTTGGCCAGCTTGCGCAGCTCTTCAACGACCTTTTCCTTGCCGGGAAGAATTTCGTAGTGGGCTTCCCAGTCATGCTCGGGATCGACCCCCATACGCGCTACCAGTTGCTCCTGAGACTTCCGCTTTTTATAGACCGCCTTCTCATCCGGCGACATTTTGCGCGTCAAGGCTGCCTGACGCGCCCGTTCCTTGGGATCGCTCTTGCTGGCACTGCCGCTGGTTGGCAGGTCGCGAATATGACCCACACTCGATTTGACAACATACTGGCTGCCCAGATACTTGTTGATCGTTTTGGCCTTTGCCGGTGATTCGACAATGACTAGGGTTTTTCCCATGAGATACGGATCCTTTTTAGAACGGGCAACTCAGAAACTGCGAGCATATATAAGGGGTGGTGCTGCCAGCGTCAAGCAGTGTCTGAGACCGGCGATACCAGTCCGCACGCGGATGCCTTACAATTCATGTACACACCATCCTATAATTAACATCTCTTTTCAGAGTGCCAAACACCATGCTTGGAGACAACCTGTATCTTGTAATCCTCATCGCCGGAGTCGGTATTCTGGCGCTGGCGATCAACTATGTGGTCACCACGCGCGAACAGCAGACCGAAGCGCGCCGAGAAAGGCTGAGCTGGCTGCAAACACAGGCGGAGCACACCCTGCACGCCCTGGCCATTCTGAAAGAAAGCGGCTGCCGGCAGGATATTATCGACAAGCTCAACCAGCATGCGATGGCGCTTATCGAGGAGATCAGCCTGCTGGCACCGGACTCCGAACTGATGTCCGAAATCAGCAAACTGAAAGAAAGCAGTGACCGCAGCAAGCCTGACAAAAGCCGGTTCAACAGTGACCGAGCCGTCAAACGGGCCCAGATTTACATCAATTTTGCGGAAAAGCTGATCGTGCAGATGGCACAGGCCGGCAAGATGACCGGTCAGCTTGCCCGTACATATCAAACAGAGCTGTACTGGCTTAACGTATCGTTGGTGGCCGACGCCCACCAGTATCAGGCGTCCAGATTGATTGAATCCGGTGACAAGCTTGCGGCCCTTTCTCACCTGAAACACGCCAAGGCGGTTCTCGTTCGGGCTACCGCACCGCAACGACAGAAGCAGCCACGCCTGGATGAGCTACAAGCTGAAATCGACAGAATTCAGCCCAAACGCAACTGGGGCGCCGGCGCCCTTGCAGAGTCACTGGACGATTACCTGAATGAAAAACAGCCCTGAAGCCGCTTCTCGTTCAACCCCTCTACCCAGCGTCATCGCTATCAGATTTTCTGCTCCAACATTGGCTGAGCCAGGCGATACAATAGATCCAAACGTGTCTCGTCGCCACGCTCATCCCAGTAGAACGTTAAACTGAGCGGAGTTGACTCAACACCCAGCACGTCATCCGGCAGCTGCTCCAGCAGGCTGTTTAACCGCTCCAGCGCTTCCGGCTGCAGCGTTCCCTGTCCTTTGCTCCAGCTCCAGTTTTCAATCAGGCCAAGGTGATCCAGGGTATCAACGCGCAACACCTCCCAACCACTCCAGTTGTCGCGCTCACCTCGCTCCAGATTGGTTCTTGCAATGCGATAGGCAGGGATTGTACGTACTTCAGGTTCCATCTCGCCAAGCGCTCGCGGCAGGGATACCCGCGCCATCTGCACCTGAATGCCCAACTGACGTGCCTTGAGCCTGAGGTTTGCCTGATAGCGCTGTCGCGGGCTGGGCATCACCCACATGACCGAGCCTATCAGTGAGGCAACTACCAGTGAGATGATGAACCATTTCATTCGACAGACTCCAGGTCAGAGGTCAGGGACAGGCGCGAATAGTAACGCTAAGACCACATAAACGACAGTATGACGCACCGGCAGAATGCAACGGCCATGGACCAGTGCTTTAACTGAAAGCCGTTTCTGACTAAGATGCGCCTCAGGTTGGCAGCCGCTGCCAACAACTCATTAGTAAAGATGCAAGGAGCCGCCTTGGACAAGCACAGGGTTTGGCAACAGCTGGAACAGCTCTGCGCCACTGAATCCTCTCTGCACCTGCGCGACCTGCTGCAGGTAAAGGACCGGTTTTCCCGGTTCAGTTTTCGTCAGGATGAGCTGCTGCTCGATCTGTCCCGACAACGGCTGACCACGAATACCCTGACCCAGTTACTGCAACTCGCTGACAGCTGCGACTTGGCACAGTGGATCGAGGCCCTGTTCAATGGCGAGCGCATCAACCACACTGAAAACCGCGCCGCGCTGCATACGGCACTGCGCCTGCCCGCAGAAGCAACACTTGAGCATCAGGGGGAAGACCTTGTCACACTGGTGCAGGCTGATCTGCAGCGCATGCAGCATTTGGTGGAACAACTACATCAGGGCCAATGGCGCGGTTTCAGCGGCGAACCGATCGACACATTGGTCAATGTAGGAGTCGGCGGATCAGACTTGGGTCCAATGATGGTCTGCCGCGCACTGGACGGCTTTCAAGCACCGGAAGCACGCCAGATCACAACTCATTTCATATCGTCTATGGATGGCAGCCAGATTTCAGGCCTGCTGGACCAGCTTGATCCGGCCCGCACCCTGTTTGTTGTTTCATCCAAGTCATTTTCCACCGCCGACACCCTCGCCAACGCGGCGACGGCACTGGACTGGCTTATCCGTGCCAGCGGCCTGACCACTGAACTGCTTGCTCGACGCCATTTCATTGCTGTAACCGCCAATGCGCCACGCGCAGAAGCCTGGGGCATTCCGGTTGAAAACCAGCTTCACTTTCGCGACTGGGTCGGAGGACGCTATTCGCTTTGGTCAACCATTGGCCTGGCGATCGCTGTCAGGATCGGCATGAGCGGTTTTCGAGCCCTGCTGGACGGGGCTCACCGCATGGACATGCATTTTCGGCACACCCCCTTCAGTCACAACTTGCCTGTCCTGCTGGCATTGGCCGAAGTCTGGAATATCAACTTCCTTGGCATCCATGCCCACGCCATTCTCCCCTACGATGGCCGGCTGGCACACCTTCCCGCCTACCTTGAACAGCTGGAAATGGAAAGCAACGGCAAGAGCGTCGACCGGCAGGGAAATCGAATTGAACACCACACCTGTCCGGTGCTCTGGGGTGAAATCGGTCCCAACGCCCAGCACGCGTTTTACCAGTTACTGCATCAGGGAAGTGAAGCGGTCATGTGTGATTTTATTGTTCCGGCACGGCGCTACGCCGACCAGAGCGATGCATTGCAATCTCAGCACCGTCTGACACTGGCGAACTGCCTGGCACAGGCACGAGTCCTGGCACTGGGCGATGCTGCGGTTGATCAATCCAATGCAACGCCCTGGCAGCGCTACCAGGGCAATCAGCCCAGCACACTTATCCTGCTGGACGAGCTGACACCCGCGTCACTGGGTGCTCTGATTGCCCTGTACGAACATAAGGTGTTTGTTCAGTCTGTCATCTGGAACATCAACCCCTTCGACCAATGGGGCGTCGAGCTTGGCAAACAGGTGGCCAACAGCCTGCTGGATATAATCGGCACCCCGGCAACGACTGACCGGTTTGATATCGCGACCGAAGGCGTATTGAATCAGCTGCATGGTCAATGGAGCGACAGGGAGAGTACAGAATGTTGATTGCGATATGGGGGGACGAACTGGGTGCCTGGGTGGCAGCCGTCGAACTTGCCCGCACCGGGAACCACGTACTTCTGCAGCAAGCAGCTCCGGGTGAAAGCAGCCATCGCGCCGAACCCGGGCTGATGGACAGCCTTGCCGCAGGCATGACATCCGGCAACATCCGATTGTGCAGCCACCAGGAAGCACTGCAGGCCCCTTGGCATTGGCTTGCCTCCCACCCTTCCGATATCAGCCATGCCGAAAGCGTCTGTCGTGATCTCAGCCAGCAGGGCCCGGACAACCTGGTGCTGATCAATCAGAGCAACTTCGGCATTGGTGCCAGCGACCGGCTGCACGCCCTGCTTGATTCTGCCCGCCAGCAGTCATTAGTCTGCCTGCCAGATACTCTACAGCAGGGACAGGCACTGCAGCAGTTTGCAACTCCCGATACGCTGCTTGTAGGGTGCGAGGATGATGCTGCGCGCCTGCGGCTACAGGCTCTGCTGCGACCGTTTTCTTCTCGCCTGCAGCAGATTCAGTGGATGAGTCGACGGGAAGCCGAATTCAGCAAGTTTGCCATCTCTGGGATGCTGGCCCTGCGCCTTGGGTACATCAATGAACTGGCCAACCTGGCGGACCGCCTTGACGTGGATATTGAAGTGGTACGACAGGGCATGAGCAGCGACAAGCGCATTGGACAGCATTACCTGTCGCCTGGCTGCGGTTTTGGTGGCCACCATTTCACCCAGTACATTGAGGGACTGGCTGACATCCTGGCCGAAACCCACCATTCAACCCTGCTTAACACCGTGCTGAATGAAAATGAGCGTCAGAAAGAACTGCCTTTCCGCAAAGTCTGGCAGCACTATCGGTGTGATCTGCGCGGTCGACGCATCGCTATCTGGGGCTGCGCATTCAAGCCTGGGGTCGCCAGCGTGGATAACGCGCCGTCATTGCGGGTCATTCGTGCCCTGCTGGCACAGGAAGCACAGGTTCAGGTGCATGATCCCGAAGCACTGAGTGCCCTTCAGAGCGAATTGGGGCAAAGCACCGGACTCACACTGCATCAAGACCCCTACACAGCAACACAGCAGGCCGATGCGCTGCTGCTGCTAACCGAATGGCCCCTGTACAGTTCTCCGGACTATGAGCGCCTGCTGCAGCTGATGCAAACACCGCTGATTGTTGATGGTCGCAACCTGTTCGAGCCGGACTACCTGCGCCAGCTTGGATTTACCTATTACGGCGTAGGACGCTGAAAAACGTCAAGCATCCGGAGTGTGCGCCGGGCACATGCAGTGCTATTCTAGAGGCACACTCAACTGGAAGGATGTAACGATGAGTATCTATTCCCGCATTCTGCTTGCGCTGGATCTGTCAGATGAATCGGAACAGCTGGCAATGAAAACGGCCGAGATGGCCAAAGCTTTCGGCGCCGAACTCAACCTGATTCACGTAGTGGAGCCTCTCAGCTTTGCCTATGGCGGCGATGTTCCCATGGACCTGACGACCATACAGGAGCAGCTTGACGAGCATGCACGCACCAAGCTGGACCTGTATGCAGAAAAGATTGGCTACCCTGTCAGTAACAAAATTATCGTGACAGGCCATACCGAGACGGAAATTCACCGTGCTGCCGAAGAGCACAACACCGACTTGGTAATCCTGGGCAGCCATGGCCGCCATGGGCTTGCCCTGCTGCTTGGTTCGACCGCCAATGGTGTCCTGCATGGCGCCAAATGTGATGTGCTGGCAATTCGGGTAAAAGAGGAGGACTAACCCCCCTCCTGCATTGACTCCAGCTCAACCCAGCGCTCCATCAACGCCTCGAGCTGCTGCTCCTGCTGTTGCAGCAACTCGAGCGTGTTGGCAATCTCGGTCTGATCACCGGCGTAAAATTCGGGTGATGCGGTGACAGCGTGCAACCGCTCCAGCTCAGCCTCTGTCGCCTCCATCTGCTGTGGCAACAGATCCAGTTCTCGCTGCAGCTTATAACTCAGCTTTTTGGCCGTCGGCTTTTTCGCGGCAACAGGCCTTGGCTTCTCGGCCTTGGCCGCTGCGACAGGCTGTGGCCGCTGCCGCAACCAGTCGGCATAGTCACCCACATACTCACGGACCACACCCTGCCCTTCAAACACCACCGAGCTGGTGACCACATTATCGAGGAAACGACGGTCATGACTGACAAGAAGAATGGTGCCATCAAAGTTGAGTAGAATTTCTTCCAGCAGCTCCAGCGTTTCCACATCAAGGTCGTTAGTTGGCTCGTCCAGTACCAGAACATTGGCCGGCTGACTGAACAGACGCGCCAACAGCAGTCGGTTGCACTCCCCACCGGAAAGCGCCTTGACCGGGGTCCGCGCACGCTCGGGGCTGAACAGAAAATCCTGCAGATAACTGATAATGTGGCGCGACTGACCGTTGACGTCAATACTCTCGCGCCCACCTGATACGTTGTCGATCACGCTTTTTTCGGGGTCAAGCTGTCCTCTTAGCTGGTCGAAGTAGGCCACCTCCAGCTTGGTGCCGAGCCTGACCACACCAGACTCCGGCTCAAGCTGGCCGAGTACAATCTTCAACAAAGTGCTTTTGCCGCTGCCGTTAGGACCGATCAAACCGATTCGGTCACCACGCTGAATCTTGAGTGAGAAGTCACACAACAATGGTTTGCCAGCGTAACTCATAGAGACATGCTCCAGCTCTGCCACCAGCTTGCCTGACTTCTGCGCCTCTTCAAGACCAAAGCTTGCCCCGCCCTGGCGCTCACGGCGCTGTGAACGCTCGCGTCGCAGTTGCTCCAGCGCACGAACTCTGCCTTCGTTGCGGGTGCGGCGTGCCTTGATCCCCTGACGAATCCAGCGTTCCTCCTGGGCCAGCTTTTTGTCAAATTCGGCGTTGTGACGCGCCTCCTCATCCAGCAGCTGCTGTTTCAGTTCCAGGTAACGGCTGTAGCTGCCCGGAAAGCTGGTCAGCACACCGCGATCCAGCTCTACGATGCGTGTTGCCAGCTTCTCCACCAGCGCACGGTCATGCGAGACAAACAGAATGGCTCCCCGGAAGTCGAGCATCATCTGCTCAAGCCATTCAATGGTTTCGATATCGAGATGGTTGGTCGGCTCATCCAGCAGCAACAGATCGGGTTTCTGCACCAGTGCCGCCCCCAGGGCGGCACGGCGACGCCAACCACCGGACAGCTCTGCCATACGGGTATCCGGCTGCAGCCCAAGCCGATCCAGCACAGACTGTACTTGCTGTTCAAGATGCCAGCCGTCACGGGCTTCCAACTGATGCTGCAGCTCTTCCAGCTGCTTCAGTGAAGCGGCATCCGTGTTGTGTGAAAGGGTATCGTAGGCACGGCGCAGCTCAACCACTTCGGCAAGACCGGACGCTACCACATCATGTACCGTCCGCTCATCGGCTGCCGGCAGCATCTGGGACAGCTGAGCGATACGAATGGCCGGATCTCGCCAGACAGAGCCCTGATCAGAATGAATCTCGCCGGACACCAGCTTCATCAGGGTCGACTTCCCCGCCCCGTTGAGACCAACCAGTGCAATCCGCTCGCCCGGATCAATCTGAAAATCAACACCATCCATCAGCGGCGCAGCACTGAAGCTGACCGACACACCTTCCAATTTTATCAGCGGCATACAAACCCGTACCTTGCAAACATTCAAGCGCGCTAGTGTACCTGAATTCAGTGCTTCTGTTGAAAACAGCAGAACAATGGTTATTTTTGCTTTTAGAGCAGGATACACTGGCCGACAGTATTCAGATTGGTTACGGCTGTTCGGAGATTATTATGTTCAGGCTGAAGTTATTGTTATTGTTGCCGCCACTGCTGCAAGCTGGCGTATCCAGCGCACACGATCATCACGATGAACTGCGTGAACAGTTCAGAAGCGCCTTGCTGCAGGCCACCCCGCTCAGCCATGAGCAAAAAACCGCATTCAGCACATATCCTCTGTACCCCTATCTCGAGTACCAGCAAATCAACAGCCGGATCGACAGCGCTTCTGCTGAACAACTGCAGGCATTTATCGATGCCAATGCGGATACCCCATTGGCGGGTCGACTGCTGTTTGCCTGGGCTCGCAGCAGTGGCGAAAAAAAAGACTGGCCAGCTTTCAGCCAAGCCTGGCAACAAATTCAGCGCCCCGACACTCGGTTGCAGTGCCTGCATGCGAGCTACCTTCTGGACACGCAGCAACAGCAGGACGCCTGGGAAGCGGCCCGCACGCTCTGGACCGTTGGCCATTCACAGCCTGACGAATGCGACCCCGTTTTCAGTCAGTGGCTGAAATCAAGCCACTTCAGCCAGCAGGATGCACTCAATCGCCACTTGGCTGCATTGATGCGGGGACGCCCCGGCTTGGCAACCTATGCGGCACGCTTCATTACGCAAAGCGAGTTGCAGCAGCAGGCAAAACTAGCTCGTTCCCTGTATGACAACCCGGAGCAACTGACACAGCAACCCCAGTTGCTCAGCCCCGAAACACCGCATGCCGATCAGCTGCTGGTATTGGCGGTCAACCGACTGGCACGTCAGGACCTTGAGCAGGCCATTCGACTCTGGGTACGTGAGCGCGAGCGATTGCAGGTACCGGCCGAACAATACGACTCCGTCAGCAGGCGTCTGGGCGTGCTGATGGCAAAGCGCTTCCCGGCCGAAACCGATCCCCTGCTGGCCTCACTGGATCCCGAGCATAAACTGGCAGACCTTTCTGGGTGGCGAGTTCGTCTGGCGCTGGTACGACAGGACTGGGCCGAAGCGCTGTCCCTGATTGAAAAGCTGGACGAGGCTGAGAGACACACCGACCGCTGGCGCTACTGGAAAGCGATTGCTCTGGAACAGCTAGGTAAGCCCGGCCGAGAGGCTCTGTTGCGAGATCTTGCCACCGAGCGCTCATTCTATGGCTTTATGGCAGCCCAGATGCTGGACACACCCTACCAGCTCAATGATACGCCACTGATTCAGAGCACAGACGCCAAACAACAGCTGGCACAACTGCCTGCGTTTGTCCGCATTCGTGAATTGCTCGCGCTTGAGCGCTATTATGATGCCCGCTCGGAGTGGAATCTTGCGATCAGCCACATGAAGCCCGAGCAAATTCACGCGGCCGCCCACCTGGCCAGAGAATGGGGCTGGTACGATCAAGGCATTCGGGGCGCCATCAGCAGCCAGCGCTGGAACGACATGCAGCTGCGCTTCCCCAACCCCCTGCCGGAGCTGTTTGAACAGCACGCCCAGAATCGCGCCATCGATCCGGCCTGGGCGGTTGCCATTGCCCGTCAGGAGAGTGCATTTTGGATGCAGGCACGCTCCCATGCCGGCGCGCTGGGATTGATGCAGTTGATGCCGGCAACGGCACGCGCCACGGCCAAACGCCATGCCATTCCGTTGCCCAGGCTCAGCCTGCTGTCCGAGCCAGACACCAATATTCGCCTGGGCACCGCCTATCTGAGCGAGATGGCTGAGCGCTTCAACGGCAACCTGGCCTATGCATCAGCCGCTTATAATGCCGGCCCCTATCGCGTCAGCCAATGGTTGGATGCACGGGGTGACCTGCCACTGGACATCTGGATCGAAACCATCCCCTTCGACGAAACCCGCAACTACGTCCAAAACGTTTTGGCATTCAGAGTCATTTACGAACGTTTGGCTCAGCGCCCGGTGACCCTGTTCAGTCCACAGGAGTTCAATATGCTGGCACTGTATCAGCAGAACGGCGGTTAACCTGACCCTAAGGCTGAGCGCAGTTTTGCAGAAACTGCGCCAGCCGCTGACCATCAAAGGGCCAATCAAGCTCGCCACCACTGACCCGATCAACCAATACGGGAATCCGTGTCGCATAGCGCTCCATCAGCGCTTCATCGTAGACAATATCAACCAGATCCACTTCAGCCTCATCCGGTTCAAGCCCCAGCTGAAGTATGGCAACGGCATCATCACACAGGTGACAGCCCTCTGTGGTCATCAGGTCAAGCTGGTACATGATCACTTTTCATCCTGTTTTTAAGCGCATGCAACATTATTACTTATACTGACACAACCTTCACCTCGGCCATGCTCTCTCGACAGCAAAACGCGAAATATTGCATCGCAGTAACACAGGTGCAATAGCAAAGCCTGATGCTAATACTTTATGAGGGCTTGTCAGTGCCATAGGCACCGGTCTATGCTCAAAACAGTTTCCCGCTACAAGCCAAAACCACAGGTTGATTCCGGCGTAAGCGTATTCAGGGCCAGGGAGCCTGCGTTCATACCGGACAACAGAGACCGAAAGCAGGCAGTTATGACGGATAAACAAGGCAACATCGCAACAGACCCGCAGGAATTCATCAATTACGTCAATCACGAGACCAGCAAAATGCTGGAGATGTTCTCGGCAACCGGCGGTGACGATATCCTGCGTCAGTTCACGCAATCATGGACTGAACTGGCCACCCGCTCTCTTGAAGATCCGACTGTATGGGTACGTGCCATCGCTGACTATCAGCAGGCGCAATTCAACCTTTGGCGCAACCTGTTGACGGGCAATACCAGCAGCCCGGTTGCCGAACCACCGCCCGGCGATCGCCGCTTCAAGGCGGATGAATGGTCCAAAAACCCGGTTTTCGACTATATCAAACAGTCCTATCTACTGACCTCACGCATGCTGACCGAGATGGCCCACAATGCCAATCTGTCGCCGCAGGAGCAGCAGAAGTTGGAGTTTTACACCCGCCAGTATGTGGATGCGCTCTCCCCCACCAACTTTGCCATCACCAACCCCGAAGTGCTGCAACAGGCACTGGAAACCAAAGGGGAAAGTCTGGTTAACGGTCTGAAAAACCTTCTCGGCGACATCGAGAAAGGCCGCATCTCAATGACCGACGAGTCGTCATTTGAACTGGGCAAGAATCTGGCAACGACTGAAGGTGCTGTTGTTTTCCAGAATGACATCTTCCAGTTGATCCACTACAAACCGCTGACCGAACAGGTTTACGAGCGCCCAACCCTTATCGTGCCGCCAAGCATCAACAAGTTCTACATTCTGGATCTGCAGCAGGATAACTCGTTTGTCCGCTACTGCCTGGAGCAGGGACAGGATGTTTACCTCATCTCCTGGACCAACCCCGGTGCAGAGCAACGCGATTTGAGCTGGGATGACTACGTTGGCGACGGTATTCTGAAGGCACTTGAAGTCACCAAGTCAATCAGTGGTCAGGAAAAGGTCAACACCGTATCCTGGTGCGTTGGCGGTACCCTGATGGCCTCGGCTCTCGCTGTGCTGGCCAACCGCAAGGACAACTCGGTCGGCAGCTGCACCTTCCTCACTACGCTGATCGATTTCAGCAACCCCGGTGACCTGTGCGTATACATCGATCAATATCAGGTCAAGCAACTGGAATCCAAGGTCAACAGTGAGGGCATTCTGCACGGCCGAGAACTGGCCACATCCTTCAACATGCTGCGCTCCAATGACCTGATCTGGTCCTATGTGGTCAACAATTACCTCAAGGGACAGACACCACCGCCGTTCGACATCCTCTACTGGAACAGCGACCCGACCAACCTGCCGGCAGCGATGTACACCTATTACATAAACAATATGTACCTAGAGAACAAGCTGGTTGAGCCTGACGGCCTGACCATATGTGGCGAGCCGATTGATCTGCGCAAGGTCAAGACTCCCTGCTACTTCCTCTCAACCATGGAAGACCATATTGCCCCCTGGAAAGGCACCTTCAAGGCGCTGGATCTGTTTGGCGGCACAGTGGAGTTTGTGCTGGGTGCCAGTGGACACGTTGCCGGCGTTATCAATCCGGCGAAAAAGAATCGCCGCAATTTCTGGATCAAGGGCGAAATGGGACGCGGTCCCGAAGCCTGGCTGGAAACCGCTGAGCGCCAGGAAGGCTCGTGGTGGAACAACTGGAACGACTGGCTGCGTCGTCGTGCCGGCAAGAAGGTTGATGCACCGAAGGATTACGGCAACAGTGATTACAAGGTGATTGAGCCTGCCCCCGGCAGCTATGTCCGCAAGCGTCTGGACTGATTCAGCCACGCTTTAAAAAACGCCGGGGCGGCATACACAGCCCCGGCGTTTTTATGTCAGATACCACCCATCAGCATGTATTTGCACTCCAGGTACTCTTCCAGCCCCTGGCGAGCCCCTTCACGCCCCAGCCCGGATGCCTTCACCCCGCCAAACGGTGCCAGCTCGGTAGATATAATCCCTTCGTTGATGCCGATCATGCCGTATTCAAGGCCTTCAGCCACCCGCCAGACCCGTCCAAGATCACGACTGAAAAAGTAGGCCGCCAAACCATATTCGGTGTCATTCGCCATGGCGATGGCCTCCGCTTCATCACTGAAGCGAAAAACAGGAGCAAGTGGCCCGAAAGTCTCTTCTGTTGCCACCTGCATCTGTGGCGTTACATCACGCAGCACAGTAGGCTCGAACCATGTGCGTCCCAAGGCATGTGGCTTGCCGCCACACACCACACTTGCTCCCTTGGCAACGGCATCATCAATGTGGCTCTGGATCTTGGCCACTGCAGCGGCGTTGATCAGAGGCCCCTGCTGCACATCTGCGTCAGTGCCACTTCCCACTTTCAGCTGTCGCGTGCGTTCAGCCAACGCCTCGACAAAGCGGTCATAGATTCCGTCCTGCACCAGAAAGCGGTTGGTACAGACACAGGTCTGGCCGGCATTGCGATATTTGGATGCCATGGCGCCATCCAGCGCCCGCTCAAGATCCGCATCATCAAATACGATGAAAGGGGCATTACCGCCCAGCTCCAGAGAGACCCGTTTCACTGTATTGGCACACTGCGCCATCAACAGCTTGCCAACCGGGGTGGAGCCGGTAAAAGACAGTTTACGGACCAGCTCATGCCCGGTCAGCACCGAGCCCAGCGCCCTTGGATCTCCCGTAAGAATGTTGAACACCCCGGCCGGAATACCGGCACGGTGAGCCAATTCGGCCAGTGCAAGTGCAGAAAGCGGTGTATCTTCTGCCGGTTTGCAGATGAAACTGCAACCTGCTGCCAGAGCAGGAGCGGCCTTGCGGGTAATCATGGCGGCGGGGAAATTCCAGGGCGTGATGGCGGCAACCACCCCGACCGGTTCACGACTGACCAGAATGCGAGCATCCTGCTTGTGAGTTGGAATCAGCTCGCCATAGGCACGCTTACCTTCTTCGGCAAACCATTCGACAAAGCTTGCAGCATACTGCACTTCGCCACGAGCTTCGGCCAACGGCTTGCCCTGCTCAAGCGTCATCAACAGTGCGAGGTCTTCCATATTGTCCTGCATCAGTTGATACCAGCGTCGCAGCACGGTCGCTCGCTCCTTCGCGGTTGTCGTACGCCACTGCTTGAAGGCCTCATGAGCGGCGGTCACGGCTGCCTTGGCATCCGTCTCTGACATCAGTGGCACCCGGACCAGCTCGTCACCCGTAGCAGGGTTGAAGACAGCGAAGGTCTCTCCACTTTTCGCGTCAATCCACTCACCGTTAACATAGGCCTGCCCACGCAGCAGACTGCTGTCTTGCAGCTTCATCACTCACCTCCGGAATTGATCTATCAGTATCATTGCATCTTAGCGTTGCACTACTGTTAGCGCACCCTTATCCTTGCCCCGCCACAGGAGGATATTCCAACATGCGCAGCCACACCGTGAAAAGGACCCGTTCAATGAACACCACACACGCTCAGCACGCCGCCCCTGCGACATGTTGAGGTCTGGTTTCAACCGCAGCGAGGAAATTCGCACCCTGCTACTGCTTGGCTGGCCGATCATGGTAGCTCAGCTGGCTCAGAGCGCCATCGGCTTTATCGACACCCTGATGGCTGCTCGTGCGGGAGCCAACGACCTTGCGGCCATTGCACTTGGCAGTAGCCTCTGGTTGCCATTGTTTCTGGCACTGGGCGGTATACTGATGGCCACCACTCCGCTGGTTGCCCACCTGATAGGCGCCCATCGCGAGCGCCGCAGCCGCCAGGTGCTGCAGCAGGCCGTATGGATTGCGCTGCTGTTGAGCCTGCTGGGGGTCCTGCTGTTGCGCAACCCAGGCCCGATACTCGAACTGCTGCAGTTGGAAGCCCGACTGGAGCAGACTACACGCGACTACCTTGATGCAATAAGCTGGGGATTCCCTGCTTTTCTGCTCTATCAGGTGGTACGCAGCTACAGTGAAGGCTTTGGCAAAACCCATCCGGTCATGCGCATCGCCGTCCTTGGCATGCTCTGTAATATCCCTCTCAACTATGTACTGATTTTCGGCAAGCTGGGGCTGCCGGAAATGGGAGGTGTTGGTTGCGGCTATGCCAGCGCCGTTGTGATGTGGGTCATGCTGCTGACCGGTATTGCCTACCTGCTGCGCAGCCCTCGCTTCAGGCCACTGCGTCTTTACAGTCACTGGCAGCGCCCCAAAGGCAGTGTGATTCTGACATTCCTTCGGCTCGGCCTGCCGATCGGCTTTGCATTGCTGATTGAGGTCAGCATGTTCTGCGTGTTGGCGCTGCTGCTGGCCCCGCTGGGCGAGACGGTGATCGCCGCCAACCAGATCACCATTAGCTATACTGGCATGATCTTCATGGTACCACTCAGCATTGCAATGGCACTGACCATCCGTGTAGGCCAGCTTGTCGGGGCTGGTCAAGGCGATGCCGCACGACATGCCGTGATCACCGGCGTTATGATCACCCTGACCATCGCCCTTGTCAGCAGCTCACTTTCACTACTGTTGGCCGAGTCCATTGTAGGACTCTACACTGACCGTGAAGCGATTATTGGCCTGGCCGCCACCCTGATCAGTATTGCGGCCGTTTTTCAGTTTTCCGATGCACTTCAGGTCAGTGCAGCCGGCGCCTTGCGTGGCTACAAGGATACGGCCGTCCCCCTGCTGATGGTGTTCATTGCTTATTGGCTGATCGGCCTTCCGGTCGGGTATGTACTGGGATTCACTCAATGGCTGACAGCGCCACAGGGGGCAGCCGGACTCTGGTATGGACTGCTGATCGGGCTCAGCGTCGGTGCCGTACTACTGACAACACGCCTGGTCAGGATTGCACGTCATGCGGATGTTGATAGCAACTCTGGCGCTGCTTCTGTTGAGCGCCTGCAGCACTGAAAATCCCCAGACGCGATTGGAGGACTATGCCAGTCGCGTTGCCAATGCCATCGATTACCCCATCAATCTGGAGCTTGATAAAACCATACCGCCTTACCCTCAAGCACGGGAGCGACTGCTTGATATACCTGAGCTGAGAGAGGGCGTTGTGAATGTGTTTGATCTGCGTCGCTGCGGTCTGATGGAGTTGATCGGAGAGCGCAACAGCTCACTGGGCAAACTGGCATTGCCATCGCAGCGCTTGCTCTATGAGCTGCGTTTTTTGCCACCGTTGCGCCACTGTATACATGAGCTTCAACAGCAGCCGAAACGTGACACGAGCGAAAATGAGCTGCTTGAACGGCTGCAGCACATCGAACAGGTCAAACGCCAGCAGCTGCCACGGGTACTGAGTAACGCCATTTTCAATTCCAGCGAAATGGTCTCCCAATTTTCACGCACTCACCCTGCATTAGAGATGAAACAGGCTCAGCAATCCGGAGCGCTCCAGCCCCCTCTGCAGCGTTTCGAGCAATTGCTGAGAATGAGCCAACAGCCTGACTGGTCTCTGCCTTCCTGGAGCGACCAACTTGAGCAATCCTACTTCGAACTTCATACCCGTCCCTTCGGCGCACCCTGGCTGAAAAGTCTGAATATGCTCACCCAAACACTGGACCAGACCGCCAGCGCCATCAATGCTCGGCTCGATGAGCGCCCGATCTGTTTCAATAATCGCCCCAACAACCGAGCGCGTATCATTCAGTCCGTATTGAACGGCTGGTACGCAAGCGAACTGCAACCGATGATGTCCGCTCTGCACCGCAGCGGTGAACAATGGCGCAACGGCCTTGAACCTCTCTACACAGAACTGCCAACCAGCCCGGCCCTGAAGCACTATTTTCAGGCAACATTGTCTGATCACCATAACAGCCTGTGGCAACAGTACATCCGGGCACGAGACCGCCATACCGACGCCTGGCAGCGCCTGCTCAGTCAATGTGGCTTGATGCCTGGTCACTCTGTTCAGGATGACGCTTGAGCGGCGCGCGTTTTTCAACCATCATGAACTGATAAGACCATTAATGGGAAGCCCCGTTTGAGCAACATCCTCATGTGCCTGCGCAGACCCGGACGCTGTCTGTATCGGTGCTGCGTTGCAGCCCTGTTCGCCGGTCTCACACTGCTAGCCACTGCCGACCAGCCCCAACTGCTTTCAGATGCCAGCATTGAAGGCTACCGTGAGCTGTATGGAGAACAGGCAGCACGCAGGCTGACGGCCTGGCAAAACCTGATACGCGAAGGCAACCAGTTGAGCGAACCGGAGAAACTGGAACGGGTTAACCGATTTTTCAATCAGGTGCGTTTTTTGGATGATATTGCTCACTGGGGTAAGGAGGACTATTGGGCTACGCCGGTAGAGTTCCTGATCAGCAATGGCGGTGACTGCGAGGATTTTTCAATCGCCAAGTACTACACACTGAGGGTGATGGGTGTCGCTGAAGAGCGTTTGAGCCTGAGCTACGTCAAGGCCCTTGAGCTGAACCAGGCACATATGGTGCTGACCTACTACTCCAGCCCCACGGCCATGCCGCTGGTACTGGACAATCTGATCAACTCGATTCGCCCGGCCAATGAGCGCCCAGACCTGCTGCACGTCTATACTTTCAACGGTGAAAGCCTCTGGCTCAGCAAGAAAGGCCAGCGAGCCGAGCTGGTGGGTACATCCGATCGCCTCAAGCCATGGGTACAACTGCAGTCACGCATGGAAAACAACCGGGTCAACATTCAACAGTCGCAGGAGCGCCAATAATGTCCCTTACCAACCAACTGATCGCTGCCGTATTCACCGTATTGCTGGGGCTGGTTCTGGGCACCGTATACCTCCTTTCGGACAGCTCGCGCGACACACTGGTACGCCAGCTCGAATCGCATGCCGAAGATGGCGCCACTCATCTCGGACTGTACCTCGCACCTTATATGCAGCAATCCGACAGCGCGACCATCGCAACCGCCGTCAATGCCATTTTCGATAGTGGCTTCTACCAGCAGATTGAAGTGACCGGAAAGGATGGCTCGGTTCTGTATAGCAAGAGCTACAATCCGGAAGCCGCAGTCAATGCTCCGGATTGGTTCATCAGCATGATGCGCATCACGCCGCCCGCCATGTCTCGCGCCATCGCCTATCAATGGCAACAGGTCGGTGAGATCCATGTGCGCAGCCGTGCTGGATATGCCTATGAGCGACTGTGGGCCGGGGTGCGCGATACGATGCTGCTGTTCAGCGTACTCGCTCTGGTTTCTGCACTGCTCCTGACACTGCTGCTGCGCTTTATCATGCGCCCTCTACACGGGGTGGAGCATCAGGCAATGGCACTTGCCCGGCGCGAATATATCGAACAACCTGACCTTCCACGAACCCGCGAACTGCGACGCGTTGTGATCGCCATGAACCTGATGGTGAAGCAGGTACAACACATGTTCGAGGAACAGAACCGAAATATTGAGGCCCTTCGCAGCACAGCCTACCGTGACAGCCTCACAGGCTTGAATAATCGTCGCGCCCTGCTGGCCCAGATTCAGGAGCATCTGGAATACCGCCAGGACTTTGGCCCCGCATCACTACTGTTGTTCCACCTGAGAGACCTGCAGCAGGTTAACCGTGATCTCGGTGAAGATGCCGCCAACCATCTGATCAAGGCATGTGCCAGCATGATCGAAGACCTTGGACAATCCACGGGGCTCAGTATCACCGGCCGACTCGGTGGCGCTGACCTGGTACTACTGGCAAGACAGCGCAACTTCGATGACTGGCAACGCCGCCTGCAACCCGGCCTGATGCAGATCAACACTCTGTATGAACAGCTCAGCAAGAAGGACGCGACACCCTCGATACTGTGCATTGGCATCGCCTCCGGTCATGACCACTGTTCACCTGAGCAGCTGATGTCACAGGCGCGCCTGGCTGTTAACGAAGCCGAGGCAGGTCATGATGCAGTGGTGCACTATCACGCACGCCAGAGCCAGCATACCTGGTCCGAGCAGTGGCAGTCTCACGTGGCCAATGCAATTAACAATGAGCAAATCTTCCTGCAACATCAGATCCTTAAGTCAACCAAGCAGGAAGCGATTCATGCAGAGGTGTTTGCCCGCATTCTGAACCTCGATAATGAACCTTGCAGCGCCGGCGAATTCATCAGCGTAGCGCTGGATCTCGGCCTGATGGAACGAATTGATCGCGCCATCGTCAGACAGGCTCTGAATTACCTGAGCCACAACCCAGGCGCACCCGCACTCAGTCTCAACCTGGCAAACCAGACACTGGAACACCCGCCCTTTGTGCCCTGGTTGCTTGAGCAACTCAGCGCCAGCTCACACCGAGGACGGCTCAACATTGAAATTAACGAGACCGCAATTCTGGCACATCAGGAATCGATTCTATCCCTGCGTCGTTCAGTACAGCAGCTCGGGGTCAGCTTTGGCGTGGACAACTTCGGTACACACCCAAACGGCTTCAGTTACCTCTATGCATTGAGACCCGACTACCTCAAGATTGATGGTTCACTGATTCGACAGCTGGATCACAGCGAGGAGGATCGTTTCTTTGTCAGTAGCCTGATAAGCGTAGCGCACAGTTTGGAAATAAAGGCCTACGCCGAGCATGTAGAGCGCCCAATGCAGCAGCAGTTGCTGGAAGAGATGCAAATCGATGGCACTCAGGGCTATCTGTATGGCGCTCCGACTCCGCTCCCTTGACGGTCAGAGATGCTGGCGTACCCAGCGGACCAGGCTGACCTGGTCCATGGCACCTGCCTGCCGCGCCACCTCCTGTCCGCCCTGCAGTAGCAATAGCGTTGGAATACTGCGGATCTGGTAGCGTGCCGACAGGTTTTGACACTGCTCGGTATTGATCTTGACCAGACGACATGCAGGCTCCAGCTCGGCAGCCGCACGCTCGAATACCGGTGCCATCATCTTGCAGGGACCGCACCATGATGCCCAGAAATCAACCAGAACCGGCAGGTCCGTATTGGCCTGAACACGAGCAAAAGCGGTTTCATCGAGCTCAAGCGGAGTAGCCATGAACAGCGGTTGGTGACAGCGACCACAGGCAGGTTTCTGTGTGAGCCTGGAAGCGGGAATGCGATTTGTTGCCAAACAGGAGGGGCAGGAAATATGAAGAGAGTCAGACATGGATTGGCCTCCAAAATATTAAAATTGTCTAATAATCTGGAGGCAACACATCGCTATTTCAAGTATTAACGACCCTTGAGGTTAACCAACGCCTCAAGTTTCCGGCTAAGGCGGTCGTCCTTTTGCTGTTTGCGCGCTTCCTGTTCCTTCATCCGCTCCTGTTTTTGCCGCTCCTTGCGCTCAGCCTGAATCTCTTTCAGGCGTGCCGCCGCATGCTCAGCTTCTGCAGCCGTCACGCTGCCTGCCATTTCACCAGCCAGGTCGACACGATCAACCCCTTCCTTCACGCTGCGCAGGTAATGGATCGAACGCACATAAGTTGCCAGCGCACGCTTGATTCTGTTGCGAGCCAGTTTGTCATCAGCGATCAAGTCCTCCTGAATACCGATCTTGAGCGGTCGAACGTTGTCACGACTGAAAGTCTGCGGGTAGGCTTCGATCAGTTGTTCCAGAGCCGCCTGATTGGCTGCCCTGTTCTTGGAGCGATTCTTGCTGTTGGCCGTCTGATTCACTGTTTCACTCTCTGTTGTCCGGGGTCCCATCCGACTGCCCTGCTGCTCTGCAGCCGACAGCCTTTGATCACACTCCTGCAGCAGAGACTCTATCTGTTGCTGCAGATGATTCAGTTCTGACACTCAGCCAGCCCCTTTGCGAATTAAATATTCGAAACTATGCATATCCACTACCCGCTGCTTTACGAGCTCATGTCCGAGAAAAGCGCAGAACTTTGGTATGTCGCGCTGGGTAGATGGATCTGTGGCCAACACCCTCAGCAACTCTCCTGCCTGCATCTCCCGCACCTTGTTGTGAAGCATCATTACCGGCTCAGGACACAGCAGGCCGCTGGCATCCAGCAGGTGGTCAGCAACAGGGTCACTCATGGATTACAACTACCTTGAATTACAAAGCGCTATTGTCGCAAATTAAATCCGGGCGCGGAACCGCTCATACAGGCTTGCGCACGCCTTGGAAGCGATTATCCTGATATAAACACCATCTCTCAAGGAGTCATGCCATGATTCGTGTTCTGATTGAGCGCCACGTCGCCGATGAACTGGAACTTCATTACGACCGGGTAGCACGTGAAACCCTGCAGAAAGCCATGCACGTCCCCGGCTTCATCTCTGGCGAGGCACTGCATAATGTTGACAGCCCCAACCACCGACTGATTCTGGCCACCTATCGCAGTGAAAACGATTGGCTGCAGTGGTACCACTCGGAAGAGCGCCGCGAAATGATGGAGCAGATCGCCCTCATGCTGGAGGGCGAAGAGAAGATTACGGTATTTGCTCACTAAAGCCTCTCAGGGTTCCAGTGACAGCCAGCAGGTGATCTCTTCTCTATCGTGGTAGAGCTGCCGCGCCTGCAGTCGGAACCCGATACCTGCATTGGCCAGGGAGTCGCGCAGATAGCCAAGGCAGCTTTCAGTTTCAGCAAAACGTTGCTTCATCGGTAGCTTGAGGTTGAAAATTGCATGCCGGCACCAACCGTTTTCGGCCCAGTGCAACACCAACTCGGTCACGCGCGCTGGCTTGTCAACAATGTCGCATACCATCCAGTCAACCGGCTTGGGTGGCACAAAGGTAAATGCATCTTCACGCCGGTGTTCAACCTGCCCACTCTCCATCAAATCAGGGTTCATTGGGCCATTGTCGACAGCAATGACAAACATGTTCTGCTTCACCAGCTGCCATGTCCACCCTCCGGGGGCCGCGCCTAAATCGACCGCTCTCAACCCTCCACCAAGCAGCTCATCCTGCCGCTGTGCCGGTATAAAGTAGCGCCAGGCTTCTTCCAGCTTGAGCGTTGAGCGACTAGGAGCCTGCTGAGGAAACTTCAGCCGGAGAATACCCATAGACCAGGGTGAACTGTTACCTATCGGTGCGGCGCCAAGCCAGAGCGTACGGCCATCAAGCACCAACATATGCAAGCGCCAGTCGGCACGACGCTTGCGCTCAAGCAGAATCGACTCACGTCGCAACGCCTGCGACAGGGCTGAGCCAAATTTGCGCGCAAAGCTCTGCAACTCACGCCCTTCAGTGGTATCCACCACTTCAGCAACCAGCTCACTTGCAACAGGCAGGCTACCGGCACAGGCCAGAATCGGCGTAATGCGATCATCCGCAGGAAGCTGCTCGAACAGTGGTAAAGCCGCAAACCACTGTCGAGTGAAAATCAGGTCGCGAAAACGCAGCCGCTGAATCGCATCTGTCGCACCATCGGGTTGCTGACAGTGAAATACCACATAGGCCTGCCCCGTTTCGAAACGTGGATAGCCATAAATACCCATGTCAGAAAGACGAGTGGAAATTTCAGCTGCGCACTCCTTCTCGAATCCGGCACGGCAATACAGTACCAGCGTATTGAATTCACTCATTACTTTCTCCTGACTCGGTGGGCGCACTATAGTAATCCTTTAGTCTGATAACAACAGAAGCCATCGCACAGTGGCATGGAAAATGACCTCAAAAAAAGCGCTTGATCCATATCAAGCAAAAGATCAAATCAACACTCGAGTTCAGCGAAAGACCATTGAAAACCGTGCTTCTGAAGCATAAACCGCTTTACCACGACAGCACACAAAACCAATTACCAAATTAAATTCAAACAGTTACAAAAAACCGTCTTTTTTGATCGGGTATATAATGAAGATAAATGCCCCCTGCGACAATAAACCACAGTTAAAGGTTCCATCGCATTGAAATGGCGTGGGTATTCCCAGATAATTGCGGGTGGAACTCTTCTTACTACTATTAGCTTGTTGATGAGAGCCTGACATGAGCACTGCAACTGAACACCCGACTTACAACTACAAAGTCGTGCGCCAGTTCGCCATCATGACGGTGGTCTGGGGCATCGTCGGTATGGGCGTCGGCGTTTTGATCGCCGCCCAGCTGGTGTGGCCTGCACTGAACTTTGATATTCCCTGGTTGACCTACGGACGTATTCGTCCGTTACACACCAACGCGGTAATCTTCGCGTTTGGTGGCTGTGCACTTTTTGCCACTTCCTACTATGTGGTGCAGCGCACCTGTCAGACCCGTCTTTTTTCGGACGGCCTGGCTGCGTTCACTTTCTGGGGCTGGCAGGTAGTGATTCTGGCAGCTGCTGTTACCCTCCCGCTGGGTCTGACCTCCGCCAAGGAGTATGCAGAACTGGAGTGGCCGATCGATATCCTGATCGCCGTGGTTTGGGTCAGCTATGCCATCGTCTTCCTGGGCACTGTCAAGAACCGCAAGACGTCTCACATTTATGTGGGTAACTGGTTCTACATGGCGTTCATCATCACCGTTGCGGTGCTGCATATCGTCAACAGCATGGCGATGCCGGTATCCCTGACCAAATCATACTCCATGTATCCGGGTACCGTGGATGCGATGGTTCAGTGGTGGTATGGCCACAACGCGGTAGGTTTCTTCCTGACTGCAGGCTTCCTGGGCATGATGTACTACTTCGTACCCAAGCAGGCCGAGCGTCCGATCTACTCTTACCGTCTGTCCATTGTTCACTTCTGGGCGCTGATCGCGACCTACATGTGGGCCGGTGGTCACCACCTGCACTACTCTGCCCTGCCTGACTGGACTCAGTCTGTTGGCATGGTCATGTCACTGATCCTGTTGGCTCCCTCTTGGGGCGGCATGATCAACGGCATGATGACCCTGTCCGGCGCCTGGCACAAACTGCGTACCGACCCGGTACTGCGCTTCCTGGTGGTATCTCTGTCCTTCTATGGTATGTCTACCTTCGAAGGCCCGATGATGTCCATCAAGACCGTCAACGCCCTGTCACACAACACTGACTGGACCGTTGGCCACGTACATGCTGGCGCTCTGGGTTGGGTTGCGATGATTTCCATTGGTGCCGTGTACCACATGATCCCGAAACTGTTCGGTAAGGCTCAGATGTACTCTGTTGGCCTGATCAACACACACTTCTGGCTCGCAACCATCGGTACCGTGCTGTACATCTGCTCCATGTGGGTTAACGGTATCCTGCAGGGTCTGATGTGGCGTGCAGTTAACGAAGACGGCACTCTGACCTACAGCTTCGTCGAAGCGCTTGAAGCCAGCCACCCGGGTTACCTGGTGCGTTGGATCGGTGGCATGTTCTTCCTGACCGGTATGCTGCTGATGGCCTTCAACGTTTGGCAGACCGTTCGCAGCGGCAGCTCCGTCAAGGCAGCTGAACCCTCTGCGCAAGCGGCCTGATTGAGACGAGGAGCAGAAGAAAATGATCAAACACGAAACGATTGAAAAGAACATCGGCCTCATGATCCTGCTGATCATTATCGTGATCAGCGGCGGCGGCCTGGCGGAGATCGTTCCGCTGTTCTTCCAGAGCTCTACCACCAAGCCGATTGATGGTCTGCGTACCTATTCGGCTCTGGAGCTTGAAGGCCGTGACATCTACATCCGTGAAGGCTGTCACGTCTGCCACACTCAGATGATTCGCCCGTTCCGTGCTGAAACCGAGCGTTACGGTCACTACTCCACCGCTGACGAACACGTATGGGAACACCCGTTCCTGTGGGGCTCCAAGCGTACCGGTCCTGATCTGGCCCGCGTAGGTGGACGTTACTCTGATGACTGGCAGCGCGCGCACCTCTACAACCCGCGTGATGTGGTTCCTGAATCAAAAATGCCCTCCTACCCCTGGCTGTTTGAAAACCGTCTGAGTGGCAAGGAAACGGCAGCGAAGATGGAAACTCTGCGCAAGCTGGGGGTACCGTATACAGATGAACAGATCAGCGCTTCCCGTGAAGAAGTAGCAGGTAAACCCGAGATTGACGCTCTGGTCGCCTACCTGCAGTCACTGGGTAAAACACACTCTGTTTACACCAACAAGCGGTAATTTTCAGTGAGTTACGAGGTTTATGGTCCTTACATACCGGTCATAATGCTGATCACCTTCATCGGCCTTTTCATCTGGGTTCTCCTGCCGGGGAACAAGAAAAGGTTCGATGAAGCCTCCCAGCTTCCTTTTGCTGATGAAGAACAGCACAAGAAAAGCGAAGAGGAGCAGGGCCGACCGGAAGAGACCCATAACAGGAGAGACGACAAATGAGTGCTTTCTGGAGCGCGTGGGTAACAGTCATCACCCTGGCCGTTATTTTCGGCTGTACATGGCTGCTGCTGGCTACCCGCAAAAGCGAAAAATTCAAGGAAACGACCGAGAACACCCTGGGTCACGAGTTCGACGGTATCGAAGAATATGACAACCCCCTGCCGCAGTGGTGGTTTTACATGTTCGTCGCAACCGTGATCTTTGGCCTTGGCTACCTTCTGCTTTACCCGGGTCTTGGTAACTTCAAAGGCCTGCTGGGCTGGACTTCCCACGGTCAGTGGGAAGAAGAGATGCAGCATGCCGAAGAGGTATACGCCCCGGTGTTCGCCAAGTATGCCGCTCTTTCCATTGAAGAGTTGCAGAAGCCGGAGAACGAAGGCGGTCTCAAGATGGGACAGCGCATGTTTGCCAACAACTGTTCCGTTTGTCATGGCGCTGCCGGCACCGGTGCGGTTGGCTTCCCCAACCTGACCGACAATGATTGGCTCTGGGGTGGCAACCCTGACCAGATCAAACACACCATCACTCAGGGTCGTAACGGCGGCATGCCTGCATGGGCCGATGTACTGGGTGAAGACGGTGTGCGTGACGTGGCCAGCTATGTCATGACTCTGAGCGGCAAGGAAGCCGTGGCCGGTACTGATGTGACCAACGGACAGAAACAGTTCCAGGCTCTGTGTACTGCCTGCCATGGCGCTGAGGGCAAGGGCATGCACGCTTTGGGTGCTCCCAACCTGACTGATGACACTTGGCTCTACGGTGGCAACTTTACTCAGATTGCTCACACAATCCGTGTGGGTCGATTTGGGGTGATGCCTGCTCAGAAAGATCTTCTGTCTGAAGACAAGATCCACCTGATCACAGCATACGTCTACAGCCTGTCCAATAAATAAGCACTGGACAAGCACCAAAAAAAGGCGACATGATTCAAGTCATGTCGCCTTTTTTATTAGCGGCTTAGTATAATATTCGACGCTCCTAATGGAGCGCATGGACCTGTCGACACAACCAGCAGTAGGTACTGGCATGAATCAGATACCGGTAAAGGACGTAACCCCGAGCAAAAAAGGCAAAAAAGAGGCCGAATCCTATAACCTCTATGCCAAGCGGGAACACATTTACGTCAAGTATTACAAAGGCTTCTTCAAAAACTTCCGTACCATCTCCGGTTTCATCATGCTGGCGATGTTTTACGGCGCCTCTTGGCTTCAATACGATGGCCGACAGGCCATCCTGTTTGATCTGCCCAACCGGCAATTTCATATTTTCGGCATGACTTTTTGGCCCCAGGATTTCATGCTGCTCTCCTGGCTGCTGATTATTCTGGCTTTTACTCTGTTTTTCGTAACAGTCTTTGCAGGGCGCCTCTGGTGCGGTTATGCCTGTCCCCAGTTTGTCTGGACCTGGCTCTTTATCTGGGCCGAGCGTATCACCGAAGGCGACCGCAACAAGCGCATGCGGCTTGATAAACAACCCATGTGCGCTGAAAAGTTCCTGCGTAAGAGCGCCAAGCATGCCATCTGGATTATCATCGCCGTCGCCTCGGCTATAGCATTTGTCGGTTATTTTTCTCCAATCCGTGAGTTGGTACCCGATGTTTTAGCGTGGAATTTGGGGCCATGGGAAACCTGGTGGCTGGCGTTCTTAAGCGTAGCTACCTATGGTAACGCTGGCTGGCTGCGTGAGCAGGTATGTATCTACATGTGCCCCTATGCCCGCTTCCAAAGCGTCATGTTCGACCAGGATACCCTTATTATCTCCTACGATGAAAAGCGTGGAGAACCTCGTGGCAGCCGCAAAAAAGGGGTCGACAAGGAAGCGGCAGGCCTGGGCGACTGTATCGACTGCTATGCCTGCGTTCACGTCTGCCCAGTCGGTATTGATATACGTGACGGTCTGCAGTACGAATGCGTGGCCTGTGGTGCCTGCGTTGATGCCTGCGATGACATGATGGAGCGTGTCGGCTATGAACCCGGGCTTGTACGCTACACCACTGAACACGCCTTGAACGGCAACACAACCAAACTGTTGCGCCCCCGTCTGATCGGTTACTTTGTTGCACTGATGGTGATGTTTGGTGCCTTCATCTGGGCCATCGGAGACCGCGTTCCGCTTGAAGTTGACGTGATCCGTGATCGTGGCCAGCTGTACACCACTACCCCGTCCGGCATGATCGAGAACGTTTTCACACTCAAGATCGCCAACAAGGAGCAGATAGACCACAGCTACCGCATCAAAATTGATGGTCCGGAAGGACTGAACATGATCTCGGCAGATACTGTGACAGTAGAGGCTGGAGAGCTTCTGACATACCCTGTCAGGGTTCAAATAGAGCCAGATCAGCTGAATCAGGCCAACACTCCTTTCAGCTTTACTGTTGAAGCCGCTGAAGATCCTTCAATTCATATTGAAACTGAAAGCCGTTTCCTGGGTCCCACTCCACAGCGATAGTGCCTCATTCGGCTTAATTAGGTTAGAATAACGGCCGGTTCATTCCGGCCGTTTCCATTCAAGGAGTGTCATGAATACACACGCAACTCCCCCCGCCCCCTGGTACAAGCAGCCCTGGCTCTGGTTTATTTTGGCGCCACTGATTGCGGTGTTCATCTATGCTTCATTTTTCATGTACATTGCAGTAACCACCAGCGACGGCATTGTTAAGGAAGACTATTACAAGGTCGCCCGCGGAATGAATATCGACACGTCCAAATCTGATGCAGCAAGCAGACTGGGACTTGAAGGCACCCTCAACTTTGATACCGTAACCGGTGATATCAATCTGCGCCTGAGTGGTATGCTGACAAGCTTCCCGCAGACTCTCAGTCTGAATATCATTCATCCAACCCATCAGAAATTTGACCAAATCCTGATTCTGAAAAGCGTTGATGGCAAAGGCATCTATTCCGGCAGCCTCACTGCAGGTCTGGTCGGAAAACGCTACCTTTCCCTGTCTCCTGCCGACGAAAGCTGGCAGCTGCGCCAGGAAATGGTACCGCCTTATTCTGAACTGATCAGCCTTACGCTCACTGCGCAATGAGCCAGCCATGACCGCACAGCAGCCCCCGGCGCGCACGCCCTGCTATCACTGTGGCCTGCCTGTTCCACGCGGCAGCCAGTACACTGTCAGCATTGAGGGCAAACAACGCTCCATGTGCTGCCCTGGCTGCCAGGCGGTTGCACAGACCATCGTAGATGGAGGGCTGGACAACTTCTATCGCCATCGCGACAGTCAGAGTGCGGACAGTGAGCTGATCCGCACCAACAGCGGTAGCCGGCGCAAGCAAGAGCTGGAGCTGTATGACAACCCCGAAGTGCAAAGCAGCTTTGTACATAACGCCGGGGACGATCAGCGTGAGGCTGTGTTGGTTATTGAGGGCATCACCTGTGCCGCCTGTGTCTGGCTGCTGGAAAAACACCTGACAAGCCAACCCGGTGTTACCGCTGCCAGTGTCAATATGACCACCCACCGTGCCCGTATCCGCTGGCACAGTGGAACCACACGTCTGAGCCACCTGCTGGCAGAAATTGATCGCCTGGGCTACCAGGGCCACCCCTATCAGCCCAACCGCGAAGAGCAGTTGCTTGAGCAAGAGCGTAAACGCGCCGTGCGCCGCCTTGGGGTGGCGGGTGTATGCATGGCTCAGACCATGATGCTCGCCGCAGCACTCTATGCCGGCGAACTCAGCCATTCCATGGACGCCCATATCATCACCCTGATGAACTGGGCATCCATGGTTCTGGCAACCCCCGTAGCGCTTTACTCTTCCGTGCCCTTCTATAAAGCAGCCTGGCGCGACTTGCAAACACGCAGCCTGAGCATGGACGTGCCAGTCGCATTGGCAATTTTGCTGGCCTTTTTTGCCAGTGTCTGGTCAACGGTTTCTGGCAGCGGCGATGTCTACTTCGAGTCAGTCACCATGTTCGCCTTTTTCCTGCTGGTCGGGCGTTTCATGGAAATGGCGGCCCGTCATCGAACCGGCAGGGCCGGCAACGCACTGCTTGATCTGCTGCCAACCAGTGCCATTCGCCTTGACGGCGATACCGAAACGCTTGTGCCCGCCACTCAACTGCGAACCGGAGACAGGGTCTTGGTCAAGTCGGGGCATACCATTCCGGCTGATGGCCGTGTTATCGAGGGGCGCAGTTCAGTGGACGAGTCGGCTCTGACCGGTGAGTACCTGCCCCAGTCACGAAGCACTGGCGAACTGGTCATCGGCGGCACTCTCAATATCGAGCACCCGCTTCAGATCGAAGTAACCGAGACGGGCAGTGAAAGCCGCCTGTCCGCCATTGTCCGCATGCTGGACCGGGCCCAGGCAGAGAAGCCGAGCGTTGCTCGCATAGCCGACCGTGTTGCCAGCCAGTTTGTGGCAGCCACGCTTTTGACGGCAGCAGCCGTGGCGGTATTCTGGTACTTTTATGACCCTGCACGCGCATTCTGGGTCACGCTGTCCGTGTTGGTCGTCACGTGCCCCTGCGCCCTTTCACTGGCAACGCCTACCGCCTTGACTGCTGCCACAGGCACTCTACGCCAGCGTGGCATGTTGATCAGTCGCGGGCACGTGCTGGAAAGCTTTGCCACGGCAACCCATATTATCTTCGACAAGACCGGTACATTGACCGAGGGCAACCTTAACATTGAGGAGATATGTCCTGTCAGCACACTCGACAGCCAAACACTGTTGAGTATTGCCGCCGCACTCGAAAGCCGTTCCGAACATCCTATTGCCCGTGCCTTTCGTGCCCACGCTGTTCAGGCCGCCACGGATGTACAGGTGCATGTTGGCCAAGGCCTTAGCGGTATGGTTGAGGGCAAGCGCTATCGAATTGGCAAACCCGGTTTTGCCTGCCCTGACGATACGCCTCAACAACCCAAAAGCAGCGGGTTGTGGTTATTGCTTGCAGATGCTGAACAACCACTGGGTTGGTTCCGGCTCGATGATCAGATTCGCCCCGAAGCCGCACAAACACTCACTGAACTGCGCGCACTTGGCCTGACGCCACTAATGCTCACCGGTGATGCCTCCGATGCTGCACAAAAGGTCGCCTCTCATCTTGGAATTGATCAAGTATTCAGCGGTATGAGCCCTGAACAGAAACTGGCACACTTGAACCAACTGAGCCAGCAGGGAGCTGAGATCATTATGGTGGGCGATGGTATCAATGATATCCCCGCACTGGCCGGTGCCCGCACTTCGGTTGCGATGGCCAGTGCAACCGATCTGGCCAAGACCAACGCTGATGCAGTCCTGATTGCCAACGACCTGATGCGATTGGCCGATTGTGTGCGCATGGCACGCAAGACACGCACCATTATCCGTGAGAACCTGAGCTGGGCGCTGCTTTACAACCTTCTTGCCCTGCCCGCTGCAGCCGCCGGTCTGGTGCCACCCTACTGGGCCGCGATCGGCATGTCCGCCAGCTCGCTGGTAGTGGTCGGCAATGCGATGCGACTGAGTCGCCGCCACGTCGCGGCTCAGTCAACCAATGAGGGAGCGGAACGTTAATGGATATTGTTATCCTGTTAATACCCATCGCGATCATTCTGGCAGGTTTTGCGATATGGGCATTCTTTTGGAGTGTGAACAGTGGTCAATTTGATGACCTTGAGTCACCGGCTCATCGTATCCTCTATGATGATGATGAAGACCTTATTCCCGAGGATGCACGACAGAAAAAGGATAATCCCGAGCCGGAAGATCAGGATCAGGATACCCGTTGAGCATGCCTGAACCCGCCCTTCTTGCTTCCGCCCTGTTGTTTGGCCTCGCCGGCAGCACTCACTGTATCGGAATGTGCGGCGGAATCGCCGGCAGCCTGGCCATGAGCGGCGGTGAGCGAGTCCTTCGCTTTCAACTGGCCTACAATCTTGGTCGCCTGTTCAGTTATGCCCTTGCGGGTGCTCTGATCGGTCAGCTGGGCCAGCTGTTTACTCAAACGGCTGAGCTTACATTGATTCTGCGTAGCGTTGCTGCGCTCATCATGGTTGTGATGGGTTTATACATTGCCGGCTGGTGGCAGGGCGCGGCCTATCTGGAACGAGCCGGAGGTGTTGTTTGGCGCCGGTTACAGCCTTTCACCCACACCCTGCTACCCGCCGACACCCTGCCCAAGGCGCTGCTTCTGGGCGCACTCTGGGGTTGGTTGCCGTGCGGTCTGGTCTATACGACTCTGCTCTGGGCCGGTACGGTGAGCAACAACAGCCTCACCAGTGCGAGCCTGATGCTGGTATTCGGTGCAGGTACTTTACCTGCTCTGCTCACATCGGCGCTCCTGGCACGCCAATTGAAACAGTTATTGCAACGCAGTGGCGTAAGACAGGGGGCGGGGCTTTTGGTAATTCTGTTTGGTCTGGCAACCCTGCCGTGGACCGGCCTGTTGCACCCACATTGATATCCATCAACAACCGCCCGGTCACTCTTCCCTATAATGCCCGACCGGCCAACAAATAGAGGTACTGAGGTGAACAACCAGACAACCATCAGTTGGGATATGGACTTGATCAAGCGTTATGACCTGTCCGGCCCCCGCTATACCTCGTACCCGACTGCGATCCAGTTCGATTCCGGCCTGAGCCCCGAGAAGTTGATCGAAACCGGGCGCTCCACAAGTGATCATCATGCACCCTTGTCACTGTATGTGCATATCCCTTTTTGTGCTCACGTTTGCTACTACTGCGCCTGTAACAAGGTGATCACCCGCAACCGCAAGAAAGCTCAGCCCTACCTTGATACTGTTTATAGTGAAATGGCAAAGCTGTCACAGTGGTACCGTGGAGACCGGCAGGTAAATCAGCTGCATTGGGGTGGTGGTACCCCGACGTTTATCAGCGATGATCAAATGCGTGAGCTGATGCAGGCACTGCGCAGCAATTTCAATTTGCGTGATGACGACAAGGGCGACTATTCAATTGAGATTGACCCGCGTGAAGCCAGTGACCAGACTCTGGAGGTTTTGCGCGAGATCGGCTTCAACCGTATCAGCCTTGGTGTACAGGATGTGGATGCACGGGTACAGGAAGCGGTCAATCGCGTCCAACCCACCGAGATGACCGCGCGCGTACTGCAACGCTCGCGTGAACTGGGATTCAAATCGATCAACATGGACCTGATCTACGGCCTGCCGCATCAAAGCGAAGAAAGCTTTGCCGATACCCTCGACACCGTCATTGCCATGAGCCCTGACCGCCTGTCAGTGTTCAACTATGCGCACCTGCCGGATCGATTCCGCTCACAGAAACACATTCGTGCTGAAGACTTGCCCAGCCCCGAGACCAAGCTCAACATACTGCAAAACAGTATCAATCGCCTGCTTGAGGCCGGTTACGTTTATATAGGCATGGACCATTTCGCCAAGCCCGATGATGAACTGGCCCTCGCCCAGGCGGAAGGCAAGCTTCATCGCAACTTTCAAGGTTACACCACCCATTCCGATTGTGACCTGGTTGCCATGGGCGTATCAGCCATCAGTCAGATTGGCGATGTCTATTATCAGAACGAGCATGATATTGCCGCCTACAGTCAGGCCGTTGCTCAGCAGCAACATGCCGTCAAGCGCGGTGTAACACTGAGCCGTGATGATCATATTCGCCGCTCGGTCATTACTGAGTTGATCTGTCAATTTGAACTGGATGTTGCGGCCGTCGAGCAGCGCTTTGATATTCAGTTTGGCGATTATTTCAATGCCGAGCAGGCTGAACTGCAGCAGTTCAGTACTGATGGCTTGATCGAGTTGTCATCCAGTCGCATTCGCGTGACTGCAGCAGGCCGCCTGCTGATAAGACGCATCTGTATGGCGTTCGATGCCTATATACCGAAACATGAAGCCACACGGAGTTTCTCGCGTATCATCTAAAGTCGAGGCCCGTTAACCGGGCCCGGCGCTTCACCCTCTGGGGTAAATGTTACATAATGCGGGAAAGCACTCGCAGCGTGACGAACCCAACAATAAGGATGACCCCATGGCCGACTGGAAATCTCAAGGAAAGCTTCACAGCCTGCAACAGGTCCATTGCAAGACCTGCAGCCTGAGCTCACTCTGTCTTCCGGTATCGCTTGACCTGACCGAGATCGACCGACTCGATGATATTATCGAGAAAAGCCGCCCGCTCAAGAAAGGTGAACACCTGTTCCATCAGGGTGAACCCTTCAGCTCCGTGTATGCCCTTCGGGCCGGCACAATCAAGAGCTACACGCTCACCAATGAGGGTGAAGAGCAGATCACCGGCTTTTATTTCCCGGGCGAACTGGTCGGCCTGAGTGGATTTGATGCCGAAACCTATCCCATGTCAGCCAAGGTACTGGAAACCACGACCGTCTGTGAGATCCCCTTTGAACGTCTGGATGAGCTTTCAGGCCAACTGCCCGAACTGCGCCGTCAGATGCTGCGCAGCATGAGCAAGGAACTGCGAGATGATCAGCAAATGATGCTGTTGCTGTCGAAGAAAAATGCAGAACAACGCGTGGCAACCTTTCTTCTCAAATTGTCTCAGCGCTTCAAGGCACGCGGGTACTCTGCATCCAACTTCCGTCTGTCGATGTCACGTAACGAGATCGGCAACTATCTGGGCCTGGCCGTGGAAACCGTCAGCCGCATTTTTACGCGCTTTCAAAAGATGGACCTGATGCAAGTGGACGGCAAGGAAGTGGAGCTGACCAACCTGGACGAAATGTATCGTTTGTCTGGCGAGGCACGCCAAGGTGAATGCTCCCAGCATCAGGAAAACCAGACCAGCTGACACCATGACGGGGAAGCTGCCAACATTATCAAGCCCATCCATGCGGTTGGCGGTTTATAACCGGGGACAGTATCTCGCCAATAAAAAAGGCATGGCTTCTTTCGAAGCCATGCCTCAAGTTGCACAATGAAGTAGCCATCTCAATGTGTAACCCAACGAAGCCATTACACCCTTAATCCGCCCTCGCAGCATTGAGTTATGTCAATTGAGCGCCTAACCGGGAGATATTTATGTCCTACGATGAGTTTTATGTGAAGTCTGTCATCCGTTCACTGCAGGACTGGCCCGAACCCGGTGTAACCTTTCGCGATGTAACTCCCATTTTCAAAGACCCCAAAGCGATGCGTATGGTGTCGGATGCATTCATCCAGCGTTATATCGACAGCGACATTACGCATATTGCCTGTATTGACGCCCGTGGCTTCCTGTTTGGCGCTATCCTGGCGCACCAGCTTAACCTGCCGCTGGTGCTGGTGCGCAAAAAAGGCAAGCTGCCGGGCGAAACCATTCATCAGGAATATACGCTGGAGTACGGTACCGCCGCAGTTGAAATGCAGATTGACTCGGTTGAGTCCGGTGATCGCGTACTTCTGTTCGATGACCTGATTGCTACCGGCGGCACCATTTTGGCCGCCTGCACCCTGATCAAGAAACTTGGCGCGGAGGTTATCGAGGCCGCCGCCCTGATCGATCTGCCGGATCTGCAGGGTTCCACCCGCATTCAGGAACTGGGCATCCCCGTCTACTCCCTGCTCGCCTACGAAGGCTGCTAAGCTTCCCATCTGATGCACCGGGTACGCCTGCCCGGTGCACACTGTTATACTTCACCCCTTTTGCACCTCTGGAGAGTCCATGCTCTGGTTCCGTAATGCCATTGTCTATCGCTTTGAACCCACCCCGGGGTTTACCCCTGAACACCTGAGCGAAGCCCTGTCAGAACATCCATTTACCCCCTGTAGCAGTCAGGAACTGAGTCGCAGCGGCTGGAGCGCACCAGTGAGCGAAGCTGACGAGATGCTGGTATTCAGCAGCAACGGCTTCATGCTGATCAACCTGCTGCAGGAAGAGCGCATTCTGCCCGGCAGCGTTGTACGCGAGGCATTGGATGAGCGTGTTGCCCTGATTGAAGCCGAGCAAAGTCGTAAGGTCTACCGCAAAGAGAAGCTGCAACTCAAGGATGAAGTCATTCTGGACCTGCTACCACGCAGCTTTACCCGTCGTCGCCGTACATACGCCCTGCTGATGCCACAGCAGGGCTGGCTGCTGGTGGATGCCTCCTCGCACAAGCGTGCAGAAGATCTGCTGAATCAGCTGCGCCAGGCGCTGGGATCACTCAAGGTACAGCTGGTGCAAACTCAAGTGCAGGCCGATAAGGTCATGACAGCCTGGGTACAGGGTGAAACCATGCCACAGGGCTGGGCACTGGAAGATGAATGTGAATTGCGTGACCCGATGACCGAGGGCAGCAAAATCAGCGTCAAGGGCCAGGAACTGCTGTGTGACGAGATTGCAGCACATATCAGTACCGGCATGCTGGTCAAGCGGTTGGCACTGGAATGGCAGCAGCAGATCCGGCTGGTCCTGCATGAAGACCTGAGCCTGCACCGCCTGCGCCTGTGCGATGAGTACCGTGATCAGCTCGAAGCCGACACGCCTGAAGAGGCACTCGCGGCCCGTGATACCGAACTGGCTCGCATGGGGCTGGAGTATGCCCGCCTGCTGCCTGAGCTGATCGCGGCGTTTGGGGGCGAGCATGTACAGCGTTAAGGAGATCTTTTATACGCTGCAGGGAGAAGGCGCTCAAGCAGGACGGGCTGCGGTATTCTGCCGTTTTGCCGGCTGCAACCTCTGGTCCGGTCGGGAACAGGATCGATCAAAAGCGATTTGTGACTTCTGCGACACGGACTTTGTCGGCGTCGATGGACAAAATGGTGGCAAGTTTGCCAGCGCGGCCGAGCTTGCACAGCGGGTTCGCTCGTTCTGGCCAGACGCCCCAGACGGCAAGCCCTACGTTGTCTGCACTGGTGGAGAGCCCGCCCTGCAGCTTGATTCAGATCTGATTGACGCTCTGCACGGCGAGGGCTTTGAGATTGCCATCGAAACCAACGGTACCTGCCCTCTGCCCGAAGGTATCGACTGGATCTGCGTCAGCCCCAAGGCCGGCAGCGAACTGGTTGTACACAGCGGTAACGAGCTGAAACTGGTCTACCCACAGCCACTGGCTCAACCCGAACGGTTCACTGAGATGCACTTTGACCATTTTTATCTGCAGCCAATGGATGGCCCTCTGCAAAGTACCAATATCCGCCGCTGCATCGACTACTGCATGATGCATCCACAGTGGAAACTGGGTCTGCAGACGCACAAGATCACCGGTATCGACTAATCATTAAATGCGCTGGCGCACCAGCACCAGATCACGGTTGCGCCAACCCACCAGCAGCAAGGCCGGCAATTGCATCAACACCCCGTAGATCAGCGCACTGGCAGACATTTCAGCACTCTGCAGCAAACCGCCCGTCACAAGCAAAGCCGTCCCCGCATTTTGAATTCCCATCTCAATGCTCAGGGTCACCTGCTGCGATGCCTGTAACCGCATCAGGCGAGCCAGCAAGTAGCCACTGCCCATTGCCAAAAGTGCCAACAGCAAAGCTGCAGGCCCTACAATGGCGACCAGAGCCGGCAAGCGTCCCCAGTTAGCCGCCACAATTCCTGTAACGACCACAACCATAAACGCCAACGACAGTATCTTTACAGGTCCTTTAACCCGATGACTGAAGCCAGGACTGCGGCCACTGACAAGCATGCCCAGTAACACCGGCAACAATGTCACCAGTACCAACTTCATCACCGACTCCAACACAGGAAAATCGGGCAGTACAGCGTCTCCCTGCCAATGACTCAGAGCCATCAACGTCAACAACGGCAGCGAAAAAGGCGTAATCAGGCTTGAAATGGCGGTTAGCGACACCGACAAAGCCGTGTCGCCCCGCGATAACAGAGTTAGCATGTTGGAGGTAGCGCCACCCGGTGCAAAGGTCAGTACCATCAAGCCAACGGCCAACAATGGCGGCAACTCTAGCGCCGTTACCAACATCAGCCCCAGGCAAGGCAGTAACAGCAGCTGTCCCAGCAACCCCACCAGCACAGCGCGGGGTGCCTTGAGCACACGCCGGAAGTCGTCAACCCTGAGCGTCATGCCAACCCCCAGCATGATGACAAACAGCGCCAGCGGCAAAAACCATTGGGTCATGACTGAGGTTTGCATTTTCGCTCCCGTGAAGGTCAAAATTCAAAGCAACATCTTAGGTTACTCTCGCCTCGAGGGACAATCGCTCACACAGATTTTACCGCCATCCCCCACTACCTCTGGGCTGGCCGGGTATACCCACATCTGCTGTGGATAACACTGTGAAAATTTGATTACCAAACGGCTTCAGCAGGCATATTCTCTTGCTCTTCTACAGATTGATTATTTTTTGATCAACTGTATTTATTCATTTATTATCAATATGTTACATAACGCAAGTGTTATTTTTAAGGCCTTTGCGCTGGTTCTGGCCGAGTGTTGCAGGTATCATCCCCCGCTGTCGGATGAGAGAGCTTCGGATTGATGCAAGAGCAACTGGACATACGCCGCAAGGCAGCCGAAAAAGTCACCATCATTGGTGCTGTTCTGGACACCGTACTCGGCATCCTTAAAATCCTGATTGGGGTCATCGCCAACTCCACGGCGCTGGTTGCGGACGGTATCCACTCATTGTCGGACCTGGTCACCGACTTCATGGTGGTCATCGTGTTGCGTCTGTCTCACCAGGCACCTGACGAAAACCACCCCTGGGGCCATGCGCGTTTTGAAACCGTCGGCACGGTTGCGCTCGGCGTGATTCTGGTAGGTGTCGGTGGCGTGATGGCCTATGACAGTCTGCAGCTTCTGTTCAGCGAGCAACCAACAATTCTGCCCAGCTGGCCGGCACTGATCGTTGCAGCACTTTCCATTGTCAGCAAGGAATGGATTTTCCAGTACACGTTCAAGGTAGGCAAGAAGCTGGACTCTGACCTGATCATTGCCAATGCCTGGCACAGTCGTACTGATGCCTTCTCATCCATCGTCGTACTGCTGGCTGTTGCGGGCGCCATGGCCGGCATCTGGTGGCTGGACGCCCTTGCAGCAGTACTGGTTGCGCTAATGGTCGGCAAGATTGGCTGGGACCTGGTCGCCAAAAGCATTACCGAACTGGTCGACACGGCTCTGCCGGAAGAAAAGGTTACCAAACTGCGCGAGCAGGTGCTGAGTGTTGACGGCGTAATCAATGTGCACAGCTTCAAAAGTCGTCGCATGGGTAGCCAAAGCCTGTTGGAAATGCACCTTCAGGTTGCTCCTCACCTCAGTGCGGCGGAAGGGCACTTCATCGGCGACAACGTGGTGTGTCAGCTGCAGAGCCGCTTCGATGATATCAGCCATATCATTTTCCATATCGATACCTACGATGATGAAGAATTCCATGACGAGGTATTTTGCCCTGTCATGCCAACACGGCCTGAAGTCAGCCAACATCTGGACGCTATCATCAGCCGTATTCTGGGTGAAAATCCCGACTACGAGCTGATCCTGTACTACCACCCTGAGTATATCGACCTGGACATCAAGGCTTCTGAGCAGTTCCACCAGCTTATGCTGCACACAGGCCTAACGGCGCGAGAGTTGCAGGAGCGTCTGCGTGAGCAACTGACCGGGTTGAACTGGTTTCGTACACTGCATCTTTGGCTGCCGCCACGATAGACAGCAGCGACTCCTCTCTGGCTGAGCAGAACGAAAAAGGCCGGGACTGATGCCCGGCCTCTTTTGCTGCTTAAGCCTGGATCACCTGACCGGCTCACGCATGGTGACAAACTCTTCCGCTGCCGTCGGGTGGATGCCAATGGTGCTGTCAAATACCGCCTTGGTTGCGCCTGCCTTGAGTGCCACACCGATACCCTGAATGATCTCACCGGCTTCTGCGCCCACCATGTGTACGCCAAGCACGCGATCGGTGTCAGCATCCACAATCATTTTCATCAAGGTGCGCTCGTCACTGCCGCTTAACGTGTGCTTGAGCGCACGAAACTCGGAGCGGAACACCTGAATATTGCTGTACTGCTCACGCGCCTGCTCTTCACTCAGACCAACCGTTCCGATATTGGGCTGACAGAATACGGCCGTGGGGATCAGGTCATAATCCACCTTGGGTGAACCCTTGGCATAGAGGCTTCGCACCAGCGCCATGCCTTCGGCCAACGCCACAGGGGTCAGCTGCACCCGGTCAATCACATCACCGATGGCATAGATCGACGGCACCGAGGTCTGAAACTGATCGTTGACGATTACGGCTCCGTTTTTTGCCTGTGCAACGCCCAGTGCTTCAAGCCCAAGCCCATCGGTATTGGGTACACGACCAGTGGCGTACAGTATCTGATCGGCTTCCAGGATACGCCCATCCGTCAGGCGGGCACTCAAGCGGCCGCTGGCCAACCGCTCAATCGACTCGATATTGGTATTGAAACTGAGGTTTACCCCCTTCTTCGCCACTTCCTGGGCTGTAAATTCTCGCACTTCCTGATCAAACCCGCGCAGAAACAGCTCACCGCGATAGATCAGCTCAGTACGCGCACCCAGGCCCGCAAATATGCCGGCAAACTCGACCGCAATGTAGCCTCCGCCAACGACGATCACATCCTCGGGGAACCGCTCCAGATCAAACACTTCGTTGGAGCTGATGACATGTTCCTTGCCTGACAGGTCCGGCACAAAGGGCCAGCCTCCGGTAGCCACCAGAATCCGCTCTGCAGTATAAGCCTTGCCGTTGACACTGACTTCATTAGCCCCAGTGATGCTGGCGCGGCCATCCATTAAGTCACAGCCGGCATTTTTGAGCAGATTGGTGTAGATCCCGTTAAGACGGGCAATCTCCTGCTTTTTGTTGTCTCGCAAAGTCGCCCAGTCAAATTGGACAGACTCCGCCTTCAAGCCGTAGCCCTCGGCTTCATGCAAGGACTCAGCATAATGTGACGCATAGACATAGAGTTTTTTCGGCACGCAGCCCACGTTAACGCAGGTACCACCAAGATAGCGATCTTCGGCTACAGCTACCCGAACTCCCATGCCGGCAGCCATCCGGCCAGCACGTACACCGCCAGACCCGGCGCCAATCACAAACAGGTCATAATCGAATTCTGCCACTGTGCTCTCCTTAACAATCCACTCGTTCATTAGAGACATTGTATCGGGCTGTAACACGATAGCCCAATAGAACTGCCGCCCCGCAGTAATAGCCAAAAACTATTGCATCGCACCCACCTGGCTGGCCGTTTCTGATAATATGATTCACCTGACCCGCAGCTTCCTTCAGGACAGAGCATGAAACTGATCTCTTTCAATACCAACGGTATTCGCGCACGCATGCACCAGCTTGAGCGATTGATCGAAAAGCATCAGCCGGATGTGATCGGCATTCAGGAAACCAAGGTAGCCGATGACCAGTTCCCGCGAGAGCAGATCGAGGCGATGGGATATCACGTTGTCTATCACGGTCAAAAGGGACATTACGGCGTGTGCCTGATTTCTCGTGAGCCTGCGATTAATGTTGAATACGGTTTTCCGGGGGATGAGCCTGATGCCCAGCGCCGCATGATCATGGCCGAGTTCAACTCGGCCAGCGGCAAGCCCATCAAGGTTCTTAACGGCTACTTCCCCCAGGGCGAGAACATTGCCCACGAGACAAAATTCCCGGCCAAGCGTCGTTTCTATGCTGATCTGCTGGCTTATCTGCAGTCCAGCTGCAACCCCGAGCAGCCGCTGGTGGTGATGGGTGATCTTAATATTTCGGCGGAAGACAAGGATATTGGTATCGGTGAAGTCAACCGCAAACGCTGGCTGAAAACCGGCAAAACCAGCTTCCAGCCGGTTGAGCGCGAGTGGCTTGACCAGCTTAAGCAGTGGGGCCTGGGTGACAGCTTCCGCATACTGCACCCGGAGGAGGACAACCTGTTCAGCTGGTTCGATTACCGCAGCCGTGGTTTTGACGACGATCCTCGTCGCGGCCTGCGCATTGACGCGATTATGGCCACGCCCGTATTGCTGGAGCGCTGTCGAGATGCCGGTATCGATTACGAGATACGAGGCATGGAAAAACCGTCCGACCATGCCCCTGTATGGGCCAGCTTCGAGATTTAGCCCTGCTGTCTAGAACTCTGTCACCGGGCAGTGAAAGCTGTCCGGTTTGACGATCATCAGGTCACAGCTGACCTGATCCAACAGACGCTCAGCAGAACTTCCCAGCAGCAGTCGATCGATAAAACCGCGCGCCAAAGACCCCATCACCAGCACATCGATTGACTGTTCATCGATCAGCTTCGGCAATACCTGATGAAACTCACCTTCCCTAAGGTGAACACAGGGGTCTCCGACCTCCAGTTGCAGTGGCGCAATAATTTCACCGATCCGCTGCCGGTGCTCTATTGCCACTTTTTTCTGCAGCTGCTCGTAATCCACAACCAGGTGCTCATCGAAAATGGCCGAGTGTGGCAGCGTATTGAATACGTGAATCACATGCAGTTCTCCCCCCAGCTGTGCCGCCAACCGTGTTGCATGGCTCAACAGCTTCTGATCCAGCTCAGCAGCTACATCATCAAGATGAAAAGGGTCGATGGCGGCTGCAATGCGAGGACGCTCAGGCCATTGACGTGTCTTGCTTAACAGCAGTGGTGTCGGGCACTGGCGCAGCAAACGCCAGTCAGACGCAGCCAGCAACTGGCTCAGCACCCTGGGATGAGGCTCCAACGCATGCAGCACCAGCTCGGGCTGGTAGCGCAGCGCCTTGCGTACCACGCCTTCAGCGCGATCCCGATCCCAGTAGACATCCGCCCCGGCCTCAATCTCCTGCTGTACCAGCTTGTCCATATGGGACTGCAGACCTTTTTCCACCTTTCTCAAGACGGACTGAATCGCATGCTGGCGCCCATCAGCGTCGAACAGATGATTGCTGTCCAATCCCGCCGAATAGACACAGGAAAACAGTTCAACCTGACTGTCGGGCGTCAGCAGACGCCGCATCTTCTGCAGCAGCTCGCCCCGGTGCTCATCTTCAGCAAGATTCACCAATAAACGCCTGAACTCACTCATGCCGGTCTCCTGTCAGAATTTTTCCCAGCATAGCCCGACTGAAGGAGCATGGAAACGACAGCATTGGATATTCAGTCGACTTTTGACTATTAATATTAGACATTAATTATATATAATTCAGAAAACGCTAATCAAAGGAGATGTTCGATGACATTGAATGCTGCCCTGCGCCTGATGGCCGGTACCGTTGTGCTGATAAGCCTGGCACTTAGCCAATACCACTCTGCCCTCTGGCTCTGGCTGACTGCCTTTGTCGGTTTCAACCTGCTGCAGTCTGCCTTTACTCGCTGGTGCCCCGCCATCACGGTGTTTCGCTTGCTGGGCCTGAAGGAAGAGGTGTGTGACTCCAAGGGCATGAGCGTCAACCAGGGCGTTCATATTATTGCCGGCACTCTGATTCTCGCCACAAGCTTGCCCGTAGTATTGGGCATGGTCGGCCCAACCCTTTTGATCCTGCCGCTGATTATTGGGCTTAGCTTGATTCAGTCAGCCTTTACCGGCTGGTGCCCTGCCATTCTTATCGCTCGCATGATCGGATTCAAACCGACTCATCGCGCCTGACACCACACCTGCCGACTGTGCTCAACAGCACAATCGGCAGGCTCATTCTCTCCGGGCGTGTTAAACTTGCGACTCTTGCCCGGATAATGGAGTGGGTGTTCACGTGATTCTGAAACTGGCGTTGCGTTTGCTGCCGTTGCTGTTGCTGCCGGTTCCGTTTTTGCTGCGTGATCAGCTCCACCTGCTTACGCCCGGTCACCAGCTGCTGTTGAATACCCTACCCTGGCTTTTGGCGCTGATGGTGATGCTGTTGGCTATCGGCTTCAAGCATGGCCGAATTCTCCTGCTGTCACTGCACTTTGCCTGTGCCGCCACCCTGCTGCACGCCACGGCCGATGCCGGCCCCGACAATCCGGCCAGTTATGTGCTGCTGGTTTTGCTGAGTCTGTTCTGGCCTTTGGGCCAGGTTGTATTACTGCTTCTGCCTGAACGAGGCCTGCTGTCTCGCAGCGGCATGCTTCGCTGCGGCTGTTTGATTGTCATCTATCTTGTCCCGGGACTTATCTGGCTTGAGTCTCCCCAACTGCTGACACAGTTGCTGCCGCATCTGCCACTGGCATTACTCAACTTTATTGCTCCGGGACTGGCTCTTCCAACAGCTGCCTTCTGGTGGAACCTGCTCCTGTTGCTGCCCATCTGCCTTCTGCGATTGCGGCGACAGCCTGTAGATACGCTGGCAACTGCTGCACTGTCGTTCGCATTCCTGATCAGCCTTAGCCAGCCGGGACAACCTTTGCTCAACAGCGGCTATCATCTGCTAGCACAACTGTTACTGATTGGCGCTTTGATTCATCACGGCTACGGTATGGCCTTTATTGATACACTCACCGGCATTCCCGGTCGCCGCGCACTTGAACATTATCTCATTGGGCCAGGCCGACACTATTCGATTGCCATGTTGGATATCGATCATTTCAAGAAATTCAATGACCGCTATGGGCATGACATCGGAGACCAGGTATTACGGATGGTTGCATCACAGTTGAATCTGGTGCGCGGTGGCGGCAGGCTGTTTCGCTATGGTGGTGAGGAATTCACAATTGTGTTCAAGCGCCGCTCGGAGCAGGAAGCCTTTGATGCACTTGAGCAGGTACGCCAGCGTGTTGCCGACTACCCGATGAAGATACGTGATCAGAACCGGCCGGAGGATGATCAGAGTGGTCGCAATCAGCGAGGCAGCAACTCCTCTGATACCAGCATCGTAAAGGTGACGATCAGTATCGGTGTATGTCAAAACAAAGCTGGTGAAACACCGCGGGAAGTCATAAAGCGTGCCGATCAGGCTCTCTATTTGGCTAAGGAACGGGGCCGGAACTGCACTCAGGCGGGCAACAACAAGCCGGCTGCTAAGCGTCGCAAGAGCCGCACCGACTTTGCCAGAGCCTGAGTCGGCTGTGGTGCATCCCTGCACCGACAGCCCCTGTTTCAACGGTTACCGTAATCCTCGGCTATTTCTTCAATGTGTATCGGTTCTTCCGGCATCTCGCCAGCGTGTTCCTGCAATGCCTTTTTCGAGCGGCGCTCCAGCAGCAGGTAAAGAATGATACCCACAGCCAGCCCATAGGCTGCACCGTAGACTGACAGCACAACCCCCATGGTGCCGGCAACACCCATGGAGGTGGCGTTATCGATCTGTTCAACGCCCACACTGATACAGAGATAGCCGGTGATCAGCAACGTCAGGGACAGGGCAATCGGCAGCACAGGCTTGAACAGGGTCACCAGTGGCAGCATGAACAGTGCAATAAACCCGACAATCCAGAAGATGCTGGCCCCGCTGTAGATGGTATCCATCGCCTTGCGACCGTAACGATAGCGCTCCGCAATGGTCGCCATCGCACCAGTGAACAAGGGGCCAGCCAGACCCGGATAGGGGGCCAGCAGCGAATGCATCAGGTTACGCATGGCGGTAACAAGGTGCACCCGGTCAACATTGACTTCAATTTTTTCATCAGGGCGCAGGTGGTCCACACGGTTGAGCAGGCTTTTACCCACGATGATATCGCCGAACGCGATAATATAGGCGATCACAGCGGTCGGAATTGCCATCCAGACCATCTCAAGGGATGGCAGGCCAACACCGAATACGGTGTAGTCCAGCACCTTGTCAAACGCAGGTGCAGACAGGCCAAACTGGACCTCAGGAATTGGATATTCGCCTACGGCCCAACCGATGGCCATCGCCACCAACGCACCCGGGACCATACCATAGCCGGCGATTACCCTTGCCCAGCGGTGTTTTTCCGTCCAGTCACGAAATGACAGTGAAAACAGAACGTACCCGGTCACGGCACCACCGATGATCAGTGAAACCGGCGTTTGCTCAAGTCGGCCACCCGCCACAATTTCACCGGATATGGCGGCAATACCCGCTCCCATCAGAATGCCACCCTTGATCGAATCCGGAAACATGTCGACAAGCTTGCTGCCCAGCCGCGTAATGCCGAGAACAAAGAAGATCAGGGTGACGACCAGCTGCAGCCCGATCAGTGCACGTATTGCTTCGGGGCCGGGCTCAAAATTGCCAAGAAACAGCACCACCACCGGAATCGCGGGTGTTATCCATCCCGGCACCATCGGAACTCCCAACACGGTTGGCAGCATAAAGCCAAAACCGCAGATCACCACAAACGCCAGTGCCACATCGTAAGGTAGACCCAGATACTGCTCCAGCAGCGGTATCATCGCCATGCCAACCACGAACATGATCAAGGCCTGGATGGTTTCTGGCCATTCCCAGCGATGGTGAATGAATGGCAGACGAATTTTGAAAGGGCCGAACTTCCAATACGGATGCTCCTCCCCATGCTTTCGCTGATAGAGTTCCATAAGTGCTCCTCTGGCATTGACCAGTGTTTTATTTCTATTTAAGGAAAACAGGGGGCTCCCCAACCCCCTGACAACAAGCAGGCGGAACGTTATAGGCGAAGGCAAAGCAAGTCGAGATGTCAACAATCGACTTTAGTCGCGAGCTGCACCAAAGTATAAGGGTTTACCCTAAATCAGCGTCACATACACGGGCGCGGGGGTCTGAAGTGTCGGCACGTTATGACATAAGAGAAGACTAATATTCGTTCTAGGTATATTAGTTAAATTGGATTAACTGTAGTGATAGGCTAGAATTGCCAACAAATAACAAGATTGGAGTATTGTGACGTGACTCACACGGACCACCGCCCTGCCGAACCTGCCCCACAGTTAAGCCCTGACAGCATCGAGATGATGAAGCAGAATGCAGCATCTGCCGCGAAACTGATGCGCGTGCTGGGCAACGACAGTCGCCTGCTGATTCTGTGTCACCTCGACGGCAAGGAGTTGTCCGTATCTGAGCTCAATCGCTGCCTTGATCTGAGCCAGTCAGCCCTGTCGCAACATCTGGCCGTGCTGCGCCGGGATGGATTGGTACGTACCCGACGCGAGTCCCAAACCATTTTTTACTCGCTCAACGGTAACACCGCGATCACCATTATACGCACCCTGCACGACCTGTTTTGCCCCCATCAGCCCTGATATATGTCAGCCAGTGGGCATTGTCTGGATCAACAACATATAAAGACCGGTACCGGACAAAATGCTGATCAGCGGATTGCGCAGCAGCCAGTGCAGCGCAGTCACAAGCCCCAGCGACAACAGCGAGGGCAATAGATATTGCCCCGTCATCAACGCATCCCTCAATGCGTACAACAGCAGCAAAACCATCAGCACAGGTGGCAAATAGCGCCCAAGGTGCTTCAACAGCGGGTGGTCAGCCCAACGATAAAGCAGCACAAAAGGCAGTGCTCGTGTCAGAAAGGTGGCCAGAGCAGCCACGGCTATGACACTCAGAAGATACGCAGTCGGCTCCACGCCTCTCCTCCTCTGGCCATGATCAACAATGAAACGGCCATTCCTATGGATAACATCAGCATGTTGTCGGCACTGATCAAAAGCGCCAGCAGGCCGATTACCAGTGCCAGAACAAACACACCCGGTCGGCGTACCACTCGATATTGTTCCAATGTCAGCACCAGGAACAGTGCAGGCAGCGTGAACTCGATACCCGCCGTTGAAAAGCTGATTTGCCCACCCAGCCAGGCCCCCAGGGTACAACCGATCACCCAGTAGAGGTGATTCAGCAGTGCCAACCTGAACTGAAGCCGAGCACGCATTCGATCACAGCCGGCCTGCAGCATGGTCAGCAGCGAATAGGTTTCGTCGGTCAGGGCGTAGATCAGATACCAACGGCGCGAGCCCTGCAGTGTGAGGTTACTCAAGAGTGACAGGCCATATACCATGTGACGGGCATTCAGCAACAGTGTAGCCACGAACACTTCAAGCAGACCTGCCTGATTGGCCAGCAGGCCCACTGCCATGAACTGGCCAGCCCCGGCATAGATCACCAGCCCCATCAGGGCTGCATACAGCCAGTGATACCCCAGCTCGGAAAACAGGACGCCAAAGGCCATCCCCAGCGGTATATAGCCAAACAGTACCGGCAACGAAAGACGGAAAGCGGATTGATCGGGTTCGGTTGCTGTGCTCATAATACGTAACAATACCGGACGCCCACTCGGGAGCGTCCTGTCGGCTGGATTGGTCGGTCAAGGAGATCAGTGCTGCAGGCGGTAGATCTGCCAGTCTTCAGTGGGCTCGTTCAGCATCATTTTCATATCAACCACATCCTCTTCCATGTTGTAGCTGATCTTGAAGCCAAGCTTGCGAGCTAACCCCTGCATACCTTTATTGCTGGGCATGGTGGACCCCACCAGCTGCAAAGTGCCACGACTGGTGCAGTAATCGATGGTTTTCTGCATCAGCATTACCCCAAGCCCTTCGCCCTGCATGTCGTCCCGGATCACGATGGAAAACTCGCTGCGTATATTATCGGCATCGGTCACGGCTCGCACTACCCCCAGGGTTTCAAATCCTGCACCACTGAGTTTCGGTGCCGACACAATGAAAGCCATTTCACGGTCGTAGTCGATCTGGGTCCAGTTGGCCAGCTCCGCATGGCTGGGCACACCTCGACTGTAAAAATAACGCAGCCGGATCGACTCCGGGCTAAGCGAGTTGAAAAACTCCAGGTGAGCCGGCTCGTCCTCACCACGAATGGCGCGCAGAATCGCCTTGCGTCCAGAGCGACGCAGAGAGACATTCTCGCTGAGATGTTCCGGGTACGGAGATATCGACAGCCTCGCGGCCTCACCCAGCGATACGGCGCAATCGACGGCCAGCAGCCCACGCTTGTTCAGCAGCAGCGGATTGATCTCCAGACATTTCAGTTCAGGCAGATCAACCACCATCTCCGACAGTCGTATCAGTAGCTCACACAGATGATCAACATCACGCTCAACCTGATAACTGTTTTCGCTGATGATGTTGTACACCCGCGAGCGCTTGACCAGCTGACGCGCCAATGCGAAGTTCAGCGGCGGCAGCATGATATTGCGATCGGCCAGTACATCAATCGCATAGCCACCCACACCGAACAGAATCAGTGGGCCAAATACGGGATCACGGGTCACACCCACATTGATCTGGAGGGATTGAAAGCCACGTTTCATCTGTTGTACCACGAAGCCGTGGGTCTGCTCTGGCTGGTACCGTTCACTCACTCTGTAGGCCAGCTTGGTGGTTGCATGGCGCACTTCGCTGATGGAATACAGATCCAGCGCCAGATCACGCCAGCGCTGGTAGGCGCTACTGTCGTAAAAGAAGGGGTACAGATTGTCCTGGTGCAGCGCCTTGACGGCTACCGAACCGCCCATCTGCCGTGCCAGCTCCACGACCCCGGCGATATCATCGGCATAGCCGGTGTTGGGTGTCGGGATTTCGTACAGATCCAACAGATCACTGGCTTCAGAGTGGGTCAGATAGTCCCGCCCCTCTGCATGCGCATCCTGCAGCATCTGCCGCGCCCGCTTTCGATTTGGCAGGTTATGCAAATGGTATGGCGCCGGCGTCTGGCGCATGGCGGCCTGATTACGGTGGTAATCAACCATCTGCATAAAGGCGTCCACCGACTCTTCCGGGGTCATAAAGGTGGGAATACCAGCTGCGTTGCAGTGGTTGCGTGCCTCGATGGCCGAAAAGCGGCCCATCCAGCAGGTCAGCACATTGCGCGGCGTCTTGCGTGCCACCTTGATCACCTCATCGGCTGTCGCAACGCTGGCAGCCATGCGTGTCGGTGCATGAATGGTCAGTACTGCATCAACGTTAGGGTCCTTGGTCAACAAACGAATGGCTTCGGCAAAACGTTCCGGGGTCGCATCGGCGTTGAGATCAACCGGGTTACGCCCATTCCACTCGGCCGGCAAAATGGCCTCAAGTGCGGTCCGAGTCTCTTCGGTAATTTCACTCAGCTTGCCCTGCTTGCGCAGCAGTCGATCATTGGCCAATGCGTTGGGGCCCATACCGTTACAGACAATGGCGAGGCGCTCACCGCGCATCGGTTTCATTCGTGACAGGGTTTCCAGTGCATTAAACAGCTGGTCCGAGGTTTCAACCCGCACGGCGCCGGCTCGGCGCAGGGCCGCATCATATACACGGTCTTCATCATCAACGCCGGGGGCCAATTCCACCGACATACGACCGTCCTGAATGATATTGGATTTGAGTACCAGCACCAGCTTGTTGCGGGACGCAGCCCGTACCGCTGAGACAAAGTCGCGCGCAGAACCGATAATACGATCCATCTGCAGCAGAATGGCATGGGTGGCGGGATCTTTTGCCAGATAGTCGATAATGGCCGGCAGATCGACGTCAACACCCTCACCCAGTGTAAGAAAGTGGGAGAAACCGATCTCCTGCCCACTGGCCCAGTCAATCATGGCCGTGCCCAGCAGCCCTGACTGACCAACATAGGCCACCTTGCCCTTGCTTATGTTCACATGCGCGTAGCTCGCATTGAGCTTTGATCCCGGTACCAGCAAACCCATGCAGTCTGGGCCCAGAATGCGAATGCCATAAGGGCGCGCGGCCTCGCGGACCTCTTCGCGCAGTGAACGGGAATGATCACTGTCCGAGTTGCTCAGCCCTCCGGTCAGAATCATGGCTGCCTTGACCATATTGGCGCCAAGTTTGCGAATGATACCCGCCACGCTTTCAGGCGGTGAACAAATAATGGCCAGATCCGGCATTTCAGGCAGGTCTGACAGCGATCGATAGCAATGAACACCGTTAACCTGCTCATACCCTTGAGCATTGACCGCCATCAGCTTACCCGCATAACCACTGTCCAGCAGGTTACGCAGCACGATTCCGCCCATGCTGTCCTCGCGCTCGGAAGCACCGAAAATGGCAATGGATTCGGGTTTGAAGAAGCGTTTGAGGTATTTGGTCGACACTCGCTTTGATCCCCTGATCGCCGGCTGCGCCGGTGTGCATTCAAGCATAACGTAATATAAGCTATTCTATATTTTTCGCACCTGCAGCAAAAGTCGAAAAGTGAGGTTATTGGCAATTCGACTTTGGGTTAAAAAATAGTCATACACCGCCCCTATACTGACTGTTACTCTTAACACTAAGGTTCCGGGCCCCCACCGGACAAGAAAGGAGATTCGAATGACCCGCATGCCACTACCGGACATTAAGAACAGCATAGACCGTGTCATCCATGCCATCGAGGGACGTTACACCAACGGCATGTCGCCCGCCTCTCTGACCCTGGCCTACATGGACTGGCTGATCCATACCAGCCATTCACCAGGCAAAATGAACGAGATGCGTGAGAATATGGTGCGCAAGCTCAGTGCATTTTCTCTCTGGGCCGGCCGCGCCAGTCTTGATGCCAACGCACCCCCTTTCATCAAGCCACTGCCGGGAGACCGTCGCTTTCGTGACGAGGCCTGGAAACGCTTTCCCTACAATGTGATGTCACAGGGTTTTCTGCTGCAGGAACAGTGGTGGCACTATGCGACAACCGGAATTCCCGGCGTTGCTCCCCACCATGAGAATATGGTGTCGTTTGCCGCGCGCCAGTGGCTTGACCTGTTCTCGCCGACCAATTACCCAATGACAAACCCGCTGGTGGTAGAGAAAACTGTTAATACCGGCGGCCAGAATCTGGTACAGGGACTGCAGAACATGCTGGAGGATATCCAGCATAACCTGTTGAGTGAAACGGATGATATCGACCCCGAATTCATGCCCGGCAAGAACCTGGCGGTAACACCCGGCAAGGTGGTGTTCCGTAACCGCCTGATTGAGCTGATTCAGTACTCGCCCACAACCGACAAGGTTGCCGCCGAGCCGGTTCTGATTACACCCGCCTGGATCATGAAGTACTACATTCTTGACCTGTCCGAGCACAATTCCATGGTCAAGTACCTGGTCGACAAGGGCCACACAGTCTTCATGATCTCCTGGCACAACCCCACCGCCCAAGACCGTGACATGGGCATGGGTGATTACCTGCGCCGTGGTGTGATGGACGCACTGAAAGTGATCAACTCGGTGGTACCTGAGCAGAAGGTACACCTTGTCGGCTATTGCCTTGGAGGCACGCTTGCCACCATTGCCGCCTCGGCCATGGCACGAGACAACGATGATCGCCTGAAATCACTCAGTCTGTTTACGGCACAGACCGACTTTACTGAAGCCGGCGAGCTAATGCTGTTTATCGATGAAAGTCAGCTCAGCTATATGGAAGACCTGATGTGGGACCGCGGCTATCTGGATACACAGCAGATGGCCGGTGCCTTCACGCTGCTGCGTTCCCATGACCTTATCTGGTCGCGAATAGTCAGCGAATATCTACTGGGTGAACCGCCACACATGAACGACCTGATGGCCTGGAACGCCGACTCCACCCGCATGCCTTACAAAATGCACTCTGAGTATCTGCAGCGCCTGTTCCTGAAAAACGACCTTGCCAGCGGGCGTTTCCGTGTGGGTGATCGTGCCATCTCGCTGCGAGACATTCGCGTTCCCGTTTTCTGCGTCGCAACCCAGACCGACCATGTGGCACCGTGGCGATCTGTCTACAAGATCCATGACCTGATGAACACTGAAGTGACATTTGTACTCACCAGTGGCGGCCACAATGCCGGTATCGTCAGCGAGCCCGGCCACCCGAGACGCAGCTATCAGGTGGGTGTTCAGACTGCAGAAGACAAACATATTCCGGCTGATGACTGGCTGGTTCGTCATGAGAGCCAGGACGGCTCCTGGTGGGTGCCCTGGTGCGAATGGCTGGACAAGCACTCCGGCAGCAAAGTTGCCCCCCCGACCATGGGATCAAAGGAATATCCACCACTGACAGTGGCACCCGGCACCTACGTTTTCGAAAAGTAATCCCCAAGGGCTGCCAACCGGCAGCCCTTCTCCTCTCCTGATAGCGCATCCTCGTCTTTTTTAATCCAGGCGATAGCAATTTTTTATTTTGAAGCCGACCGGCCACTGAACTATATTCGCGGAAGTGGAGACGGGGCTCAAACCCAGTCATGACGCGGCCTCGGCGGCAACCTTAAAAACCGGTCCGAAATCGCTCCCACACCCATGACGCGGCCCTGCCGCACCTGTTAAACCTGATAAATGAGATCATGTCGATGGGCACCAAAATCCGTGTCGATCAAGTTGCAGATGACGATCTGGACGACTGGAACGAGCAGTTTACCGAAGAGGAAGAGATCGGCCGCAGCCGTGTACGCTATAACGGCAAGCGCCGCCGCCAGATCGAAGACCTAATGGAAGAGCGTCGTCTGATGCGCCAAATTGGCGACATCTTCGACGACCAGGATCTCTACCTGCATTAATCCTTGAATTACGCAGCAAAGAGTCTAGTCCTCTTTGCTGCTTCCTTCCTGCTGTTGCGTAAGTACTGACACGAAATCAGGCTCCTGCGACAGTGACAGCAGACGCTGCTCCTGACGGCCCTGCTCCCGATACTCATCCGAAATCTGTACAGCCTGTTTCAGATAATCCAGTGCTATGCGGCTGGCCCCCAGGTCAGCATAGGCACAGGCCAGCTGAAAGTAGGCATGACCACTGTCAGGATCTACCGTCAAGGCACGGTTACACAGTGAGATCGCCCACTGATGCTGGTTCAGTTCGAGCGCCGCATCGGCCTTATAGGTTAGCGCTTCCGGATTATCCGGGCGCAGCTCAAGAATACGATCATACAACCGTATTTTCTGCTCCCAGGACGTTTCCTGAGTCGCCTTGACCCATAGGGTCTGAACTTCATTGGTAATCTCCAGCTCATGCTGGTTTTCCTGAATGATGCGGGATTTGCGCAGCAGTTCCTTCTCGACTCGATCAAGCCGCTCCTCATACTCCTGCACCAGTTTGCCCACTTTTTCATCCGCAATGCTCTGTACCCGTTCACGAATCTCACGGATTGAGCTCCAGCCCACAATCAACAGGATCGATGATGCAGCTGCAATCAGATAGAAAAAATAGGTTACCGTGTCGGTGGCATAAGAGATCGAGGTGTTGGCCACCTTCAGCTCACGGTCGGTAATCTCCCGAATCATTTCGACCCGTTGCCGCTCCATGTCGGAGCGCAGCGCCTTGATTTCATCGATCATGTAGCGTTCGATAAACGGATTGTAGAGCGGCTCCTGCAGTTGCTGAACGTGTTGACGCAACTCCTGACGCTGCTCCGAACGCAACTGATCAGACTCGGAAACGACCACTGCCGCCTCGGAGGCGGCAGTGGTGTCAGACGAAGGAGACTGGGCCTTTGCCGATGGCAACGCCAGCAGCAATCCAGCCATCAGCAGCGCACTCAGGCGGCGCATATAACGTCCCCGTGATCCTCCTGTTCGATCAAGGCGTGATGCAACGCACGTACCGCAGGCTCATAATCTTCCTGGTTCACGATACACTGCATCTCAACCTGACGCATGGACTGATGCAGCGCCTGTACACTGATTCCGGCAGCCGCCAATGCGGAAACCGTTTTAGCCAGAATACCAGGCACTTTCAGATCCGAGCCGATGGCCGAGACAATTGCAACCTTGTGCATCGCCACCTCGGCACTCACGTATTTTTCGCTGATCAAGCGCACAGCACGGTTGACCATCTTGCGGTTACCCGCCACAAAATAGGTGATACTGTTGGCGTCGGAATCACGGTTGACAACATAGAGCTTGAGCTCATGCAGCAGGCGCGACAACTCAATGTCGTAGCGCGCCTCGCCCAACATATCCTGATCGAAAATTTCAATACCGAATACATTGGAACGGCCAGCAATAATCTCAACGCAGGGTTTGGCACTGCAGTAATCCGTGCTGATAACAGTACCAGCATGATCAGGCTCGAACGCGTTTTTGATGCGCAGTTCAATCTCCTGTTGACGCAGGCCCTTGGCTGCCTTGGGGTGGATCGCCTCCATACCCAGGTTGGACAGCTGATCGGCCACGTCATAGTTGGTTCGACCAATCGTGACAACATTGTCCAGCCCGACAATACCCGGATCGGCTGTACTGAGGTGGAACTCCTTGTGGATTACCGCCTCGACTGCGCCGGTCTTGGTCGCGATCTTGCTGAAGGTCATCTCGCTGTAACCACGGTCGAAGGTACGCATCAGCCCTTCCTTGCAGTGGGTATAGCCGGTGACAATCGGCATTTCGCGACTGACATCAATGTCAGCAAAGCTCTGTTCGATCATGTCATCAAACGCCAGCGGCTCTTCCTGATCCCAGCCTGAAAGGTCAACAAACCGTGCATTGACGCCAGCCTTGCGCAGCGCAAGCACGCTGTTGTGTGCGCTGTGAGACTCACCAATGGCGGCCAGCATTTCGCGCACCTTCATCAGGTGGTCATCGAGCTGGAAATGACCGTAGGAACAGAGCTCCTCCAGGTTGGACATAATCGCCTCGACATCCCCAATACGCTGGGTAATGAAGGCATCCGCTTGTGTGCGCTCGTCGGTATCACCAAACAGCTCCCGGTTGATCTCGACCATACGTGCCTTTACTTCGGCCAGCGCTTCACGCCAGGCACTTTCGTTTTCGGCGTTGGCAAAGCGGGCATAGGCACCGGGCTCACCGGTTTTCTTGTGTTCAAGGAGCAGATTGGTGATACCGCCATAGGCGGAAACAACGAAGATGCGGTTGTACAATTCCTCTCCGCTGCGGTCACCAATCAGAATAGTGTCCATCAGTTCGCTGAAGCGACTCATTGAGGTGCCGCCGATCTTCTCTACAGTATGCATGTTATATCCTGTTGGCTTCTCTCATGGATTTGCCGTTGAACGGTTGCGCTCTGGTACGACCGGATATCCCTCAGGCGAAGGATATCCGGGGCAGATCAGGCTTCGATCGGGTCTGCATCGATCGGGTAAACGCCGTTCTCGTCATGTACTTCCTTGCCGCTCAGCGGCGGATTGAATACACATGCCAGCTTGAGTTCGGAGCTGGCACGCAGCAGATGCTCGTCATGCTTGTCCAGAATGTACAGTGTACCCGGGCGGATTTGATAAATCTTGCCGTCAGCCAAAGTCTCGATTTCGCCTTCACCGCTGATGCAGTATACGGACTCGAAATGGTTCTGGTACCAGATGTGGGTCTCGGTACCTGCATAGATGGTGGTGATATGGAAAGAGTAGCCACAGTTGTCATTTTTCAACTGCATACGGGTGCTTTCCCAGTTCTCGGATACGACACGACGTTCCGAATTTTCACATTCCTGCAGGGTTCTTACGATCATTGAATCTGTTCTCCGTTGAATTTATGCAGTGTGCGGAGCGCCCGCAGGCGCTCGTGAACTTCCAGGGCAGAGGCCCGAGGTTCAGGAAGCCTTACGCTCACGTTTTTCCATGGCTGCTGCAAATGCCTTATCCAGCACTTTCATACCAAAATCGATCTGCTCATCAGTGATTACAAGCGGCACCAGGCATTTCACCACTTGGTCATGCGCACCACTGGTCTCAATTACCAACCCCTGTTCAAAGGCACCCTTGATCACCGCACCGGCCAGATCACCATCCGGGCACTCGATACCGCTCATCAGACCACGACCCTTCAGCTCCAGGGTTTTGTTGCCGTGCTTGCGAATAATAGCCTGCAGACCTTCACGCAGCTTCTTCGCCTTGCGCTGCACTTCTTTCTGGAAGCTGTCATCGCTCCAGAACGTCTTAAATGCTGTGGCAGCGGTTACGAACGCGTGGTTGTTACCACGGAAAGTGCCGTTATGCTCACCCGGGCTCCAGATATCCAACTCAGGACGGAAGATGGTTACTGCAAACGGCAGACCATAGCCACTGAGGGACTTGGACAGAGTGATGATGTCAGGTTTAATGCCGACCTCTTCGAAGCTAAAGAAGCGCCCTGAACGACCACAGCCGGACTGAATGTCATCGACAATCAACAGCATGTCATGGCGGCGGCATACCTTTTCAAGGTTACGCAGCCATTCAAATGAGGCTGCGTTCAGGCCGCCCTCACCCTGGATGGTTTCCACGATGACCGCAGCAGGGTGATCAACACCACTGCTCGGATCGCTCAGCACCTGCTCCAGATATTCTGTGGTATCAACACCTTCACCCAGATAGCCGTCAAACGGCATGCGGGTAACGTCCGGCATTGAGGTTCCCATGCCACCACGATGATGCTGATTACCGGTAGCAGCCAACGCTCCACCGGTCACACCATGAAAGCCGTTGGTGAAGGAGATGATGTTGCTGCGCCCCTTAACCTTGCGCGCCAGCTTCAACGCGGCCTCTACCGAGTTGGTTCCCGTCGGCCCCGTGAACATGACTTTGAAGTCACCCATGCCACGCGGCTCAAGGATCAGGTCGCGGAACGTATTCAGGAACTCGGCCTTGGCTTCAGTCTGCATATCCAAACCATGAGTCACGCCATCTGCCATGATGTAGTCAACCAGTGCCTGCTTGAGTACATCGTTGTTGTGGCCGTAGTTCAGTGTTCCGGCGCCGGCGAGGAAATCGACATAGTCCTTGCCCTCATCAGTGGTCAGTACAGCACCTTTCGCTTTGGTGAACGTCACCGGGAAAGAGCGGCTATATGTACGAACTTCAGATTCAGTTTTCTGGAAAATATTCATCGATTTCTCCTGGTTATGCATTCGGGGGAGTGAGCTTGAAAGGGCCAGCACGGTACAGCACTTCATCATCGTGCTTGCCTTCAAAGTGCTCATCACGTGAGAACAGGACCGAGCGCTCTACCGGCGCTGACAAGGCCGCAAACACGCGAGCAAAAAGAGTTTCCGAGGCGACGTTGCCGGGCGTGATGGTGGTCTCGATAAAACGAACACCTTCAGGTGCCAAGCGTTCAGCCAGCTCAAACAGCATTTTCTGGCCAAGCTTTTTGCCGCGGCAACGTGAGTCGACTGCCACCTGCCAGACAAAAAGAGTGTCTGGACGATTCGGCGGACGATAGCCGGAAATGAAACCGACCAGTTCACCGTTTTCGTCTTCCGCCGCTACTGCCGTGTCAGCGAAGTCGCTGCACTGAAGCAGATTGCAGTAGACAGAGTTGGGATCAAGCGGAGCACAACGCTCCACCAGCTTATGTAGGGCATAGCCATCAGTGGCCTTGGGTTTACGCAAAGTAATAATGTCAGATTCCATAGTATTTGATTTATTTCGCATTGCTATGGTTTTTATTATAAAACACATCTAGAATGGCATTGCAAGCTTACAAGTCATCGTAATGCTCTACATACAATAGCCCATTTGAGCGCATCTCAGCGCCACATGCATGGTAAAACCTGAAATCTTACATTGCTTTGCATTACAAAATACTTAACAAGGAGTGACAAACTTATTTTGCAATACTTTACGAATCAGGCTAAAAAGCGCGATCAGTTCACACCTGCTTCCGGAGATCTGCTGAGCGCTATGGAAAAGAGTCAGGACGCACTGGTGCTGTTGCGCCAGATTATTCGTGCCACCGACCTGCATGACAAACATTTGAGCCGCCTGACCGGGCTCACCATGCCACAACTGATGGTCATGCAAACGCTGCGCATCAACGGCCCGTTGACAATTGGTATGCTGGCCAAGGAAATGAATCTGGCACAGGCAACTGTCACCAGCATTCTTGACCGGCTTGAACGCAAGGAGCTGGTCCGCCGCGAGCGCAGCCACACCGACAAGCGCAAGGTTCTGGCCTGCCCTACTGAAGCTGGTCTCGAACTGCTCAAGTCAGCCCCAGCCACCTTGCAAGACACCTTTATCCGTGAGTTCGAAGATATGCACGACTGGGAGCAATCGATGATCGTTGCCTCTCTGGAGCGCGTATCCCACATACTGGGTGCACACCACATTGATGCGGCTCCGATGCTCGATATCGGCGCGCTGGACCGATCTACCGAGAACGGTGTCCCCGACTACCTGCGTGATGAACAGAGCCCGCTGAAGAACTGAACTGTACCCACATTCAGGCGCGTCATTTCTTCCCACCTGCCGGCTCTGTTATCATGCAGCCTTAAATTCAATTGCTGCAGGGCAGTCCGAGCATGAGTAAATTCTGGAGCCCGGCCATCCAGTCACTGGTCCCCTATACACCCGGGGAGCAACCCAAGGTTGATGGCCTGATCAAGCTCAACACCAATGAAAACCCCTACCCCCCGGCACCCGGCGTACAGCAGGTGATTGCTACCTTTGATGCCGAGCGACTGCGCCTCTATCCGGACCCGGACTGTCAGGCACTCAAACAGGCACTTGCTACCGACCAGGGGCTGCAGCCAGAGCAGGTTTTTGTTGGCAATGGCTCTGATGAAGTGCTGGCACTGGCCTTTATGGCCTTCTTGCGCCAGAACCAGCCATTGCTGCTGCCGCAAACCAGTTACAGCTTCTATAACGTTTACATCGACCTGTTTGGCATTGAGGCACGCCACATACCTCTGCATGCCGACTTCAGTATCAACCTCGATGACTATCAGGGCCCTAATGGCGGCATCATTTTTGCCAACCCCAACGCCCCAACCGGCATTTCCGTCCCCTTGAACGAGATTCGCCGCCTGCTTGAGCGCAATACGGAATCTGTTGTCATTGTGGATGAAGCCTACGTGGACTTCGGTGCTGAAAGCGCTACCGCGCTGGTGAGTGAGTTTCCTAACCTGCTGGTTACCCAGACATTCTCCAAGTCACACTCACTGGCGGGAATGCGGGTCGGATTTGCCTATGGTCAGGCAGAATTGATAGATGGGCTGGAGCGGGTCAAGAACAGCTTCAATTCCTACCCGCTGGATATGCTGGCACAACAAAGTGCCATTGCAGCACTAGAGGATCAAACGTACTTCAACCAGTGCTGCCAACAGATTATCGCAACCCGGGACTGGACTACGACACAGCTGACAGCTTTGGGATTTGATGTGCTGCCATCCCACACCAACTTCGTGTTTGCCAGCCACCCGAAAGTGGCCGGGGCCGAGCTGATGCAGTACTTGAGAGACAATCGGATTCTGGTGCGGCATTTCACCAAACCGGGTATCGACAACCACCTGCGTATTACTATCGGTACAGAAACACAGATGCAGGCCTTGATCGACTGCCTGCGCAACCATCCGTCACTTTAGGTCAACAAGGCGCTCTGCTCAGAGCGCCTCACCCTCAACGCGGTTGGCTCCACTGTGCTGGGCAATCAACAGGTGCTCACGAGCCCGACGCAACACACTCACCGCATCATCCTCCAGATTGAGTGCAGACGCCACACCCACACTGACCGTCCAGCTCAGATTGCCCGTAGGATAGGGAATTTCAAGCGCTTCTACCGCAGAGCGCATGCGCTCACCTGCCAACATCGCCTGTTCGTGATTGGTTTCAGGCAGCACCATCACCAGCTGATCATCACTGTAGCGGGCGACAAAGTCCGATGTCCGCTTGAGCCGGTGCAATTCGGAAACCGTATGCTGTAAAACCTGATCACCGGCATCCCAACCGTGCTGCTCGTTGATATTGCCGAAGCCATCAATATCAATCAATAACAAGCTGCTTGCACCGTCATATCGCAGCGCCTGAGCTACCGACACTTCAAGCACCGGTACCAGCGCACGCCTGTTATAGGCACCGGTCAGCGGATCACGCTGAGCCTGGTGCGACAGCTTACGTTCAAGCTTTTTCTGCGCCGTGATATCACGGGCACTCCAGACTATTTCACCGGCAGCGGTTACCATCCAGCTGCCACGATACCAGAGTGCTTCGTGCAGCCCCAGCGCCCTCAGCTCCGGCAGATGCTCAGGCCTCAGCTGGTACTCATGCTGAACAGGAGCACTTTCCAGGCGGGCTCGCTCAATCAGCGAACGGACCTGAATCAACAAATCCTCAGCCAGAAAGTCCGACAGCACCTTGCCTTTCATCTGGTCAGGCTTTAGCCAGCCGGCACTACCCGGCACGGCGTCCACAATCCGTTCGCCATCCAGAATCAGCAGCGGGTCTTGACAGACCTGTAGCAATGCCGTGTAACGAGCCTCGGTTGCATCCGTTGTCATTTCATCTCTCCAGACATGCGGTTTAATGTCTCACCCGGGCGGCGGGCTGATTACCTCTCAGACCGATAATACCCCCGATACGGGGTCAGTATGCAATCCCTGCATTAACACATGATCCAGAACAGCACTCAAACGAAGTGAACACTTGAGCTTGCGTGCAACCTGCATGACAATGTTAACTGTTGCCTGAAGGCATCACTAATAAGGGTTAACGACCCCCAAAGGCGACAGATAGAGGCTGCACATGACTGACAGCGCGAAAATCCTGATGGCCCGCCAACCCATATTCAATCTAGATATGAAGGTTGTGGCCTATGAGCTGCTTTATCGCAGCGAAGATGGGATTAACCCTCTGCCACTGATTAGCGGTGATCAGGCGAGAATAAGTGGTGATCAGGCGAGCAGCCGCGTCATCCTGCACTCCTACACCAGCATCTGTGAGGCCGGCAGCCTGCGCATTCTGCCCGCTTTCGTCAATTTCACCCAGCAGATGCTGGAAGCCGACAGTCTGCCGCCTGTACCTCCACAAGAGATGGTAATCGAGATTCTCGAGGACAGTGTCGTCACCCCCAAACTGATACAAGCTGCCAAGCGACACGCGGAAGCAGGCTACCGCATCGCGCTGGATGATTTCATATACGATGAAAGCTTCGACCCCCTGCTTGAAATCGCGGACATCGTTAAGGTTGACATTCGCGCCATGGATGCGTCACAGCTGAAGGAGCAGGTAGCGCTGCTGAAGCGCTTCAAGGTCAGCCTTTTGGCTGAAAAGGTCGAGACACACGAGGAGTACGCCTTTTGTCGAGAACTGGGCTTCAACCTGTTCCAGGGCTACTTTTTCAGCAAGCCCGAACTGCTGAAAGGCCACAGCCCACAAGGCAACAAACTGATTCTGATGCAGTTACTCAGTGCGCTGAATGACCCTGACGTACAGGTCGAAACACTGAAACAGCTGATCGAGCGAGACCCGGCCCTGACCTACAAACTGCTGCGACTGGTTAACTCTTCCGCCTTCGGCCTCAGGCGCGAAGTCAGCAGCCTGCAGGAAGCGTTGATCTACCTTGGCATGAGCCAGCTTAAGAAGTGGGTTTCGCTGATTGCACTCGCCGACAACTACGGCAAGCCATCAGAGCTTACACGACAGATTCTGCTGCTGGCGCGCATGTCGGAACTGGTTGCCACTCCCACAGCCGATGTGGACGCTGAGCAGGCCTTCATGGCCGGGCTTCTCGTACACCTTGACGCTCTGCTCAGCATCAGCCGAGAGGACATCCTGTCTCAGGTCGATGTCAGCGACACTATCAAGGATGCACTCAGAGGTGATGACTCACCCCTTGGCAATCTTCTATACCAAGTGCAGCAATTCATGCAGGGCAAGTGGGAGAACAAGGACCTGGTTCGAATGAAAGCGATGCAGGCATGCTACGTCAGCAGCCTGGAATGGACCCACGAGTCAATGCAGTTGATGAGCACACAAGGCTGATACAGTCATCTGCCCGCATGCTCAACTTGAGGCTTCAGAATTATTGCAATGGTGCCGTCATCGCTTCAACAGCTGAGCGAATTTCATCTTTACTGCAGCTGCCACAGGTTCCTTTAGGCGGCATAGCTCCCTTGCCTGCCAGCACAGTGGCGGTCATCGCATCCACACCGGTCGCAATTCTTGGCGCCCAGGCAGCCTTATCGTCCATTTTGGGTGCTCCGCCCAGCCCGGCCTGATGGCAGGCAACACAATGTTTTTGCACCACTTCATCGGCACTCATGGCCTGAACGCTCAGCGGAAGAGACAGTAGGGTTGCAGCAGTGATGGCGAGCAGAGGTTTCATGGGAGATCTCCATTTTGTTAATTGATAACAGCTTACAACCTCAATATGGAAATGTCCTTGATCCGGAACAGATAAAAAAACGGACGACTCCGAGCCGTCCGTTTTGCTCATACAACCTCCCGCTTTCAGCGGCTCAATTCAAGCAACAGCTTATTGAGACGTGACACGTAGCTGGCAGGATCGTCCAGTGCAGCACCTGCCGCCAGCCCCGCCTGGTCAAACAGCACCAGCGCAAGCTCGCCAAAGCGCTCTTCATCCGGCTCCTTGTCCAGCTTGTCGATCAACGGGTGCTCCGGGTTGATCTCGAAGATCGGCTTGGTATCAGGCACTTTCTGGCCGGCAGCTTCCATAATACGACGCATCTGCAGCCCCATATCGTAGTCACCGATCACCAGACAAGCCGGTGATTCGGTCAAACGATGGGTGATGCGGATGGAGTCGACACGATCTGCCAGTACCTTGTTCAGGCGCTCCACCAGCCCTTCGTGTTCTTTCGCCACCTCTTCGAGCTTTTTCTTGTCCTCTTCGCTTTCTGTCTCACCCAGATCCAGCTCACCCTTGGTGATATCCTGGAAACTGTGGCCGTCAAAGTCGAACAGCTGGCCCATCATCCATTCATCGATGCGCTCAGACAGCAACAGCACTTCGATCTCTTTCTTGCGGAAGATCTCAAGGTGCGGGCTGTTTTTGGCGGTATTGAAGCTGTCAGCAACGATGTAGTAGATCTTTTTCTGACCTTCCTTCATGCGAGTGACATAGTCTTCCAGCGAAACGTTCTGCTCGGCATTGCCACTGTGGGTTGAGGCAAATCGCAACAGCTTGAGGATTTTGTCACGGTTGGCGTAGTCCTCGGCCGGCCCCTCTTTGATGACCTGACCGAAGGTAGTCCAGAACTTGGCGTACTTGTCAGCATCGTTTTTAGCCAACTTCGACAGCATATCCAGCACACGCTTGGTCAGCGCTGAGCGCAGCTTGTCGACGTTGGGGTCTTTCTGCAAAATCTCGCGGGACACGTTCAGTGACAGGTTGTTGCTGTCGACCACACCCTTGATGAAGCGCAGGTACAGCGGCAGGAACTGATCTGCCTGATCCATGATAAACACACGCTGCACGTACAGCTTCAGACCACGCGGCGCTTCGCGGTTCCAAAGGTCGTAAGGCGCATTTTCCGGCACATACAGCAGGCTGGTATATTCCAGGTTGCCTTCAACCTTGTTATGTGACCAGGTCAGAGCATCTGCAAAGTCATGCGATATATGCTTGTAGAACTCCTGGTATTCTTCGTCCGTCAGGTCAGACTTGCTGCGCGTCCAGAGTGCAGTGGCCGAGTTGACACTTTCCAGCTCAGCTTTCTGCTCAGTCTGCTCTTCACCCTCTTCTGCCGGCTGCTCCTCTTTCAGCATTTTTACCGGAATGGAGATATGGTCAGAATACTTGCGCACCAGTGAGCGCAGACGCCAGCCATCGGCAAACTCTTCTTCACCCTCTTTAAGCTTGAGTACGATGCGGGTGCCACGGGTGGGTTTGTTAATGCTGCCAACGGTAAACTCACCTTCACCGGCTGACGACCAGTGCACACCGTTCTCGGCGGGCTCACCGGCACGACGGGTATAGACATCAACACGCTCGGCCACAATAAATGCGGAATAGAAACCGACACCAAACTGGCCAATCAGCTGACTGTCTTTGGCCTGATCTCCGGTAAGGTTGGACAAGAAGCTGGCCGTACCGGACTTGGCAATGGTGCCCAGGTGCTCAATCACATCCTGACGGTTCATACCGATACCGCGGTCTTCGATGCTGACGGCTCCGGCGTCTTTATCGAATTCGATGCGGATATCCAGATCCGGGTTCCCTTCATACAGCGCATCGTTATGCAGCGCTTCAAAACGCAGTTTTTCAGATGCGTCAGAAGCGTTGGAGATCAACTCACGCAGGAAGATCTCCTTGTTTGAATAGAGGGAATGGATCATCAGATTCAGAAGCTGTTTAACTTCCGTCTGGAAACCGAGTGTCTCTTTCTGAGTATCTGTGCTCATGGCGGGCTTATCTACCTCCGAAAACTAACGTTCAACGTCACGGATATGGGGGCCCGCCCCGGGATTTCAAGCGCTTATCGCGGAACAGGCATTAAAGTACCAGCATCCAGAAGAAAATGTGCACGCGCCTGCGCAATCGGTTTGCTTTTACGTTCCTGCCAAGCCAACACCGAACAGTTGCCGACCCGACGCCCCTGTCGGCTGACATCACAAATGGCGAATGTGTCTCTATCAAGCCCCGCCCGCATGTAATCCAGTGAGAAGTCGATAATCTTGGCCAGTCCAGGCTGCGGCAGCTGCAGGGTGAGCTGGAACAGCGCTGTCAATTCCATGAAGGATGCAATCACACCTCCGTGAATGGCAGGAATGGTGGGATTGCCTATGTTGCCGGGGTTGGCCGGCAGTCGAAAGATAATCTCCTCACCATAACATTCACACTGCACACCCAATACCCGCGCATAGGGGATCAGATCGACCAGCGGCTGATAATCTCCACTTTCCTGTGCCTGACGTACCAACTCAAGCAATTGTTGCATTGTCCCCTCCCTCAATCAGGCGACGAAACTCGGACTCGGTGCTTCCACCCTCAGGCCGCATGAAGGTTGCAATGGCATAGGCGACCGGGCGTTCGGGATCGTCCTGATAAACCGACGCACGCGTGAACAGTACGCTACGGGTCACGCGGTAGCATTCTGCACTTACGTAGAGGGGCTGACTCTGGGCTGGAGTGCGCATATGGTCGATACGCAGATCCAGCGTCGGGCAAAGTTCAAACCGATCCAGGGCACACAACGTCGAAACACTGCTGGCGGCATCCACGAGTGTAGTCAGTACACCACCGTGCAGGTAGGTATCTAGTACCGGGCTGATCAATTGAGGCTGCACCGGCAACACTAGTACAGCACGCCCCTTCTCCGCCTGTATCAGGCGGATGCCCAGTTTCATCATATGAGGCTGGGCGTTCAGAAACCGTGTGCAGCGCCCTGCATATTCCTCCTGCGTCATTTCTCTGCTCCACTGCTCATGGTTAAGGTCTGAAGCGTGGTGGAGGTGAATTCCCGTCGGTACAAGACAAAGACAATCACCATTGTCAGCAGCATGAAGCCCCAGGCATTCATGAACCAGCCCAGCACGGCAATGCTGAAATAGTAGGTACGCAAACCAAGGTTGAAGTTGTTTGCGGCCATGGAGGCCATGGTGGCAATGCGTTCTGCGTGGGCACGCACCTGCTTTTCGGACGGGCTTTCTGCCGGCAGGGGGGCGGCACCGATCATCACCGATACAAAACCATACTGGCGCAGGCTCCAGGTAAATTTGAAGAAGGCGTAGATAAACAGCACGATCAGAAGCAGAAGTTTAAGCTCCCATTCCTGCCGGGTTGCAACCACCACAAATGGCAGATCCTGCACCAGATTGATCGCCTTTTCGGCCGAGCTCATCACCGTAATCAGGCCCGCAAGCACCAGTATGGTGGTCGAGGCAAAGAACGCCACCGTGCGCTCAAGATTGGCGATGGCGGTGGTATCGGCGATACGCACTTCACGCGTCATCATCCGCAGCATCCATTCGGTTCGGTACATGTGCAGCATGCTGACGAGGCAGGACGTGTGCTTGGCACGGCTGGCAGCGTAATACATATAGCCACGAAAGCAGAACAGAAACCAGGTGATTGCAAAAGCATTCAGCCAGTTGTTTTGGATCAGCAGCAGTAGTTTTTCCATGACCGGACCTGTGACTCAGTGCCTTGATTTCAAACCCTTAATCTACAGGGAATGAGGTCCTCTGTCTGTAGCTCACCGCCCGGCATCAGGAAGAACAGGTCAGATGGATTGCAGCAGCCCAGTCCGGTGGCGCATCAGCATATGCACTGAACTCAGGGTGCTCATCGCCGGGATGGCGCAGCAATGGAAGCAGTGCGTTCAGTGGACGGTAGTCGCCCTGATGAGCTTCGCGAATGACTTCTTCAGCCATATAGTTGCGCAAAATATAGCGCGGATTGACCGAGCGCATCTGTGCCTGACGGATCGGAGTGCTGGCCGCCTCATACTCAAGGCGCATCTGGTATTGCCGCAACCAGTCCGCAACCGCCTTCTCCTGCCTCGCCAACGCAAGCAGACTGTTGGTAGACGAGGTATCGCCCGGCTGCCATTCACACAAGTGACGCAGAAACCGGTTGTGGTCCATCCGTTGTGCAGTCCAGATCGCTTCCAGCCTGACAATCAGATCAGCATCGTCCGACCGAGGGGTTTGCAGTCCTAGACGTGCCCGCATTCTCTTCAGCTTTGCCGCTTCATAGAGCTCTTCGAAGCGATCCAGCTCGACCTCCAACCTTGATTTTTCTATCAGTGGCAGCAGCGCCTGGGCCAGTGCTGAGAGGTTCCACAACACAATGGACGGCTGACGTGAGAAGGCGTAGCGCCCGGCATGGTCATTCTTGTTGGCTACATGATCCGGTTCATAATGGTCCATGAACGTGAATGGGCCATAGTCGAAGGTCTCACCGATGATCGACATGTTATCGGTATTCAGCACACCATGCACAAAACCGTAGGCTTGCCAGAGTGCCACCAGCTCAGCACTACGTCTCACCACTTCGGCAAACATCTGTGCCACGGGCTGCTCGGCTGATTGCAACTGTGGGTAATAGCGTTCTATACAATACTGGGCAAGCCGATGCAGATCATCATGCTGACCACTGTAATAGAAGTACTCGAAGTGCCCGAAACGGATATGGCTGGAGGTGACACGCAGCAACATGGCGCAGGGCTCCATGCCATTGCGCAGGGTGTACTCTTCACTTCCCAGCAGACACAGCGCACGTGTTGTCGGAATGCCCAAACCACACATTGCTTCCGAGGCCAGATACTCGCGAATACTGGAACGCAATACGGCACGACCATCACCGAAACGGGAAAAGGCGGTCTTGCCTGCCCCCTTAAGGTGCAGATCCAGCCGCTGCCCTTCTGGGCCAATCACCTCTCCCAGCAACAAACCGCGCCCGTCACCAAGATCCGGATTGTAGCTTCCGAACTGATGGCCGGTGTACTTCATCGCCAACGGCTCTGTACCCGGCCAGTCGACTTCACCACCACATACCTGTGCCAGCAGGCCTGGACTGACTCCACAGGGATCAAGGCCCAGTTGGCGTGCAACCGGCGGATTGAAGCTGATCAAATGGGCATGCTTCAGCGGACAAATACGTGTCGGTTGAAACCAGTGCCGCGGTAAGCGTGCATAACTGTTGTCAAATACCAGCCCGTCCAGGCCTTGCAAATGAGACATGACCACCCCCTAACGTTCAATGCCATTAACCTAGCATTTTGATCAGGTATTTTCACCCCTCAATTCCACAGGGTTATTTTTAACGCAACGGCTGGTATTATGAGCCCCCCTTGAAGGAGACCTCTATGTGGATTGAGCTGTCTGATCTGTTCTGGCTGGCGCTGACAGCCTGTCTGTGTTTGATGTGGTGGCAGAATCTGAAGGTACGTGAGTATGCCACGCGCCAGGTACGGGCCTATTGCCAGCAACAGGACGTACAGCTACTGGATGAGAGTATCGCATTGAAGAGCATGAAACCGAGGCGCAATTCCAAAGGCCTTCTCGAACTGGAGCGCTGCTACCAATTCAGTTTCACATCAACTGGAGATGAGCGCTATAACGGCCTGATCCGCCTTAGCGGACGCCGGGTACAGGGTTTTGAACTTCCACCCCACCGTATCGGTTAACCCTTGCTTCGCAGCGCCTTACTGATCAGACGGTCGAGCTGATTGGCAAAGGCCTGGCGGTCGGACTGGCTCATGGCCGCAGGACCGCCACTTTGTACGCCGCTGGCGCGCAACGTTTCCATAAAATCACGCATATTCAGCCGGACACGAATATTTTCCGCCGTAAACTGCTCGCCTCGCGGCGTTAGAGCCATCGCGCCCTTGTCCAGCAGCTCTGCCGCCAGTGGTATGTCACTGGTAATCACAAGGTCGCCGGCCTCACAGCGGCGTACGATCTCGTGGTCAGCCACGTCAAACCCACCGGAAACCTGGATCGCGCGGATATTCGCGGAGGGCGGCACCTTGATTGCATGATTGGCAATAAGTGTCAGCTCCAGCCCAGTCCGATCAGCCGCTCTAAAGAGTATCTCTTTAATCACCACCGGACAGGCATCAGCATCGACCCAGATCTTCATGTCTTTTCCTCAACGCAACTGTCGTACACGGCAGCTGCGGCCCTTGATCTTGCCCTGAGACAGCTTACGTACCGCTTCTTTCGCCACCGGCCGACTGACCGCCACATAGGTACAAAAATCAAACACGCGAATTTTGCCGACCTCATCACCCTGAAGCCCCTCGCCACCGGTCAATGCACCCAAAACATCTCCGGGGCGGATCTTCTGTTTTTTACCGATATCAAGTTGCAACGTTGCCATCGGTGGACGATAACTGCCATCAGCACGCGCGGCGGGCAAAGGCTCTTCCGTGGCAATTATATCCAGCTGAGCTTCAATGCCCGCAAGCTTGTGACCTTCCCGGTCGCTGAACAGGGTTACTGCCACACCACTCTGGCCGGCACGACCGGTGCGTCCAATGCGATGTACATGCACCTGAGACTCCTTGGCGGGACGATAGTTGACCACAAGATCAAGCCCTTCTATATCCAGCCCCCTGGCTGCAACATCAGTAGCCACCAATACAGAAGCGCTTTGATTGGAGAACCGCACCAGGGTCTGATCACGCTGGCGCTGATCAAGATCACCGTGCAGAGCCACCGCGGCAATCCCCTCCTGTCGCAAAAAAGATTCCAGATCGCGCACTTCCTGCTTGGTATTGCAGAACACTACCGCCGATACCGGACGATAATGGTAGAGCAGTGCCGTCAAAGCCGCCTGACGCTCCTCTTCGGCAACGCGATGAAAATGCTGGCGAATGCTGCCGGACTGATGCAGCGAGGCCACTTCCACCCGAACCGGGTTGGTTAGAATACGGCTGGCAATGTCCTCAATCTCACGTGGATAGGTTGCGCTGAACAGAAGGCTTTGGCGCTTGGCCGGCGTCTGATCAACAATCGCGTCCACCGCAGCTTGGAAGCCCATTTCCAGCATGCGATCGGCTTCATCCAGCACCAGCACCTGCAACCTGTCCAGTTTGAGAGTGCCCTTGCGCAGGTGTTCCTCAAGGCGCCCAGGGGTGCCGACAACGATATGGGCACCATGCTCCAGTGAGCCAATCTGTGGCCCCAGAGGCTGCCCTCCGCACAATGTCAGCGTTTTGACATTGGGGATCTGACGCGCAAGACGGCGCAATTCCTGTGCAACCTGATCAGCCAGCTCGCGGGTCGGGCAGAGCACCAGCACCTGAACATGAAAACGTGTGGGGTCAAGCTGCTGCAGCACCCCCAGACCGAAGGCCGCCGTTTTGCCTGATCCGGTTCTGCCCTGAGCGATAAGATCCTTGCCGTCCAGAATCACGGGGAGACTCTCATGCTGAATCGGGGTCATCAAGTGATAATCAAGCGAGGCGAGATTGTCCAGCAGCTCGGCACGCAACGGCAGGACTGAAAAGGGATGTTGACTCAAGGGAATACCTTCGGAATGTGTTTCTGAAGGCGCATTCTAGCAGAGGGCGGATAGGGGCGCACGGAAACAAAAAAGGCAGCCGAAGCTGCCTTTTTGAAAGAAACCCGACGGCTCTTACTTCATTGCCCAACCGGTCACTTCAGACAGTGCCTTGCCGATATCGGCCAGAGAGCGAACAGTCTTCACACCAGCGTCTTCCAGAGCCGCAAACTTCTCGTCTGCAGTACCCTTGCCACCGGAGATGATCGCACCAGCGTGGCCCATGCGTTTGCCCGGAGGTGCAGTAACACCCGCGATATAAGAAACAACCGGCTTGGTTACGTTAGCCTTGATGTAGGCAGCCGCTTCTTCCTCGGCAGAACCACCGATCTCACCGATCATAACAATCGCTTCAGTCTGCGGATCGTTCTGGAACATTTCCAGGATGTCGATGAAGTTGGAGCCCGGGATTGGGTCACCACCGATACCAACACAGGTAGACTGACCGAAGCCAGCGTCAGTAGTCTGTTTAACCGCTTCGTACGTCAGAGTACCAGAACGGGAAACGATACCGACTTTACCCGGCAGGTGGATGTGGCCCGGCATGATACCGATTTTGCACTCACCCGGAGTGATAACGCCCGGGCAGTTCGGGCCGATCAGGCGCACGCCCAGTTCATCACACTTCACTTTGCACTGCAGCATATCCATTACCGGGATGTGCTCGGTGATGCAAACGATCAGTTTGATGCCAGCATTGGCGGCTTCCAGGATGGAATCCTTACAGAAGGGAGCCGGAACGTAGATAACAGACGCTTCAGCGCCAGTCGCTTCTACAGCTTCCTTAACGGTGTTGAATACCGGCAGACCCAGGTGCTCAGTACCGCCCTTGCCCGGAGTTACACCACCAACCATTTTGGTGCCGTAGGCAATCGCCTGCTCAGAGTGGAAAGTACCCTGGCCACCGGTAAAGCCCTGACAGATGACTTTGGTATCTTTGTTGATCAGAACGGCCATGATTATTTACCCTCCGCTGCTTTGACTGCCTGCTGAGCAGCGTCAGTCAGGCTGGTTGCTGCAATGATGTCCAGACCGGATTCGGCCAGTTTCTGCGCACCCAGCTCAGCGTTGTTACCTTCCAGACGTACCACAACCGGTACGTTGACACCCACTTCTTTAACTGCACCGATGATACCGTCAGCGATCAGGTCGCAACGTACGATACCGCCGAAGATGTTAACCAGAACCGCTTTAACGTTCTTGTCTTCAAGGATGATCTTGAACGCTTCAGTTACACGTTCCTTAGTTGCACCACCACCAACGTCCAGGAAGTTGGCCGGGAAACCGCCGTGCAGAGACACGATATCCATGGTACCCATGGCCAGGCCTGCGCCGTTTACCATGCAACCGATAGTGCCGGTCAGTGCCACGTAGTTCAGATCCCACTCGGCTGCACGCGCTTCACGCTCGTCTTCCTGAGACGGGTCGTGCATGCCCTGCAGATCCTTATGGCGGTAAACAGAGTTACCGTCGATAACGATCTTGGCATCCAGGCAGTGCAGGTTGCCCTGGTCAGTGATGACCAGCGGGTTGATTTCGAGCAGTGCCAGATCTTTCTCTTCGAACATCTTGGCCAGGCCAAGGAAGATGTTGACGAACTGTTTGATCTGATCACCTTGCAGGCCCAGCTGGAACGCCAGCTCACGACCCTGATACGGCTGAGCGCCGGTCAAGGGATCGATGGTTGCTTTCAGGATCTTTTCCGGAGTCTCTTCAGCAACTTTCTCGATCTCGACACCACCTTCGGTGGAAGCCATGAACACGATGCGACGGCTGGAGCGGTCAACAACCGCACCCAGATACAGCTCGTTAGCGATATCGGTGCAGGTTTCAACCAGAATTTTGGTAACCGGCTGACCATTGGCGTCTGTCTGATAAGTCACCAGACGCTGGCCCAGCCATTTTTCGGCAAATGCCTTGGCGTCAGCCGGAGAGTCAACCAGCTTTACACCACCTGCTTTACCACGGCCACCGGCGTGAACCTGGGCTTTTACAACCCACTTGTCTCCGCCAATTTTTTCAGCCGCTTCAGCAGCCGCTTCCGGAGTATCTACCGCGATCCCTTTGGAGACCGGCAGACCATATTCGGCAAACAGTTGTTTACCCTGGTACTCGTGAAGGTTCATGCTCTAATCCGTTGTATTTTCGGTTATACAGGTACCCCGACCAGAGTGCAGTCAGTCGGGATACACCTTTGCTCTGCAGATCGGCAAAAGCAGGATCTCTGCCCCACCGATTAACCCTTCAGGTTATCGCTTTTTGCGATTTGCAATGTGAATGGCGTGATTGTCCACGGCCAGTGCTGCTTCATGCACAGCTTCGCTGACGGTCGGGTGAGCGAACACCATCAGCTGCAGATCCTCTGCACTGGCGCAGAATTCCATCGCAATCACACCCTGAGCAATCAGTTCGGAGGCGATGCCACCGACCATGTGTACGCCCAGTATGCGGTCGGTCTCTTCGTCAGCAATGATCTTGACGAAGCCGTCAGTTGCATTGGCAGCCATTGCTCGGCCAGATGCAGCAAACGGAAATTTACCAACCTTGATTTTTACACCTTCGGACTTGAGCTGCTGTTCGGTCTTGCCGACCCAGGCCAACTCGGGGAAGGTATAAATAATGTTGGGGATGCAGTCATAGTTCAATGCAGCCTTGTGGCCAGCAATGATGTCAACGACCATAATCCCCTCTTCAGAGGCCTTGTGTGCCAGCATTGGGCCACGCACGGAGTCACCGATGGCGTAGACGCCTGGCGCATCAGTGCGGCAGCTGTCATCAACGAAGATGAAGCCGCGTTCGTCCAGTTTGACACCGCTGTCTGCTGCCAGCAGGCCCTGAGTCTGAGGACGACGTCCAACTGCTACGATCAGCTTGTCGAACACCATCTCCTGGTCACCGCTGGCATCAGCGAATTTTACCTTCACTTCCTTGCCATCGATGATCTCGGTGCCGGTGCAGCGCGCGCCCAGCTTGATGTCCAGACCCTGCTTGGTAAGCAGTTTTTTGGCTTCCTTGGCGACATCAACGTCAGCCAGTGCCAGGAAGTCATCCATCGCTTCAAATACGGTGACTTCAGAGCCGCAACGCGCCCAGATGGAGCCCATTTCCAGACCGATGACACCTGCACCAATGATACCCAGACGTTTCGGGGTTTCATCGATATTCAGGGCACCTTCATTATCCAGAATCAGACCTTCGGTCAGCGGTGCCGGCGGGATCTCGACCGGTACGGAACCAGACGCCAGAATCACGTTATCGGCAGCGTAAACGCCGGTTTTACCGTCCTGGGCCGTTACTTCAACCTGCTTGTTGGCCAGCAATTTGCCGGTACCCTGCAGCAAAGTCACGCCATTGGCCTTGAACAGACCGGCAATACCACCGGTCAGGTTCTTAACGATCTGATCCTTGCGGGCCACCATCTGCTTGGTGTCCATGCGCACGTTATCGGCCACGATACCCTGAGCAGCGAAACCGTGCTGAGCCTCATGCAGCTTGTGCGTGGTTTCAAGCAGTGCCTTCGACGGGATACAGCCGACGTTCAGACAGGTACCACCGAGAACCGGTGTACCCTTGTCATCAACCCACTTCTCGACACAGGCAGTTTTCAGACCCAGCTGAGCTGCACGAATTGCAGCCACGTACCCGCCGGGGCCGGCACCGATAACAATGAGATCAAATTTATCTGACATTACTTAATCCTGTTTTTCACTCGTTCGATTGCGGGTCTGATTAGACATCCAGCAGCATGCGTGCCGGGTCTTCCAGCAGATCCTTGATGGTGACGAGGAATTGTACCGCCTCTTTGCCATCAATCATACGGTGGTCATACGACAGCGCCAGGTACATCATAGGCAGGATCTCAACCTGTCCATTGACCGCCATTGGACGCTCCTGGATCTTGTGCATGCCCAGAATGGCAGTCTGCGGCGGGTTCAGGATCGGAGTGGACATCAGAGAACCGAACACACCACCGTTGGTGATGGTAAAGGTACCACCCTGCATGTCATCCATGCCCAGCTTGCCCTCACGACCACGTTTGCCGAAATCGGCAATAGTGCCTTCCACTTCAGCAAGGCTCATGGAATCCGTGTCACGAAGCACCGGTACCATCAGACCACGCTCAGTTGATACGGCAACACCGATATCCTGGTAGCCGTGATAGACCATGTCGTTACCGTCGATGGAAGCGTTGACCGCCGGGAAGCGCTTCAATGCTTCAGTAGCCGCCTTTACGAAGAAGGACATGAAGCCCAGACGCGTGCCGCCGTGAACCTTCTCGAACAGGTCCTTGTACTGCTTGCGCAGCTCCATGACCGGCTTCATGTTCACTTCGTTGTAGGTTGTGAGCATCGCCGCATTCTGCTGCGCTTCGACCAGACGCTTGGCGATGGTGGCACGCAGACGGGTCATCGGAACACGCTTCTCGGTGCGCTCGCCAGCCGGAATGTTCAGTGCCGGAGCTGCGGCTGCAGGAGCAGCGGCCGCCGGAGCTGCAGCAGGCTTGTTTTTCAGGAAGTTCTGTACGTCTTCCTTGGTGATACCACCATTCTTGCCGGTACCCGGAATTTTGGACGCATCCAGGCCGTTCTCCTCGATCAACTTGCGAGCGGCCGGACCAACCTTATCAGCGTCAGTGGTCACTTCCGCGGCAGGCGAATCGGCAGATTCGGCTGTGGGGGCCTTTTCAGCCGGTGCTGGCGCAGCCGCAGCCGCGCCCTCCTCGAAGATGGCAATAACTTCTTCGCTCAGAACAGTGTCACCTTCACCCTTGACGATCTCCTTGAGAACACCATCTGCCGGTGCAACCACTTCAAGAACGACCTTGTCGGTTTCGATGTCAACGATCAGCTCATCAGCTGAACATGCTTCACCCGGCTGCTTGTGCCAGGTTGCAACTGTTCCGTCAGCAACGGATTCAGGGAAAGTCGGCGCTTTAATATCGATGGACATGCTGTTTCCTTTATTAATGCTGCTCAGGTCTTGTATGCGAACCTGTCATTAACCGTTGATTGCTTCGTTGACCAGCTGCTCTTGCTGCTCAAGGTGAACCGAAATATAGCCTACTGCCGGTGCTGCGGCATGGGGACGACCCACACCCACCAGATGCAGCTTGGGATCATGCTGCTGCATCACATTGCGCATATGATGCTGACTGCAGTACCAGGCGCCCTGGTTCATCGGCTCTTCCTGACACCAAACCACCGATTCCAGATTGGTGTAATCAGCAATGGCATCTTTCAGGCCCTGTTCCGGGAACGGGTAGAGCTGCTCGATGCGAACGATGGCGACATCGTCCTTTTCCAGTTCGGCGCGACGGTTGTACAGGTCGTAGTAAACCTTGCCACTGCACATGACCACGCGTTTTACTTTCTTCGGATTCAGCTGATCCACTTCCGGAATCACCGGCTGGAACGTGCCTTCGGAAAGATCCTCAAGCGAACAGATCGCCTGCTTGTGACGCAGCAGAGACTTCGGAGACATCACAACCAGCGGCTTGCGCAGCGGACGCACGACCTGACGGCGCAGCAGGTGGAAAATCTGAGCCGGTGTGGATGGCACACACACCTGAATATTGTGCTCGGCACACATCTGCAGGAAACGCTCAAGGCGTGCGGATGAATGCTCGGGGCCCTGACCTTCAAAGCCGTGAGGCAACAGCATGGTCAGACCGCACAGACGGCCCCACTTGTGCTCACCGGAGGTAATGAACTGATCGATAACGACCTGCGCTCCGTTGGCAAAGTCACCAAACTGAGCTTCCCAGATTACCAATGCATTCGGCGTAGTGGTTGAGTAACCATATTCGAAGCCCAGTACCGCTTCCTCAGAGAGGAAGGAGTCATAGATATCAAAGGCTGGCTGCCCATCTGCAAGATTCCGCAGTGGAGTATAAGTGGAAGCATCCTTCTGGTTATGGATCACCGCATGGCGGTGAGAGAAGGTTCCACGCCCCACATCCTGACCGGTAAGGCGAATTGGATAGCCCTCAGCCAGCAGTGTTGCATAGGCCATGGTCTCTGCGAAGCCCCAGTTGATTTCCATGGCGCCGGCGGCCATTTTCTTGCGGTCTTCGTAAATCTTCTGTACCTGACGCTGAACCGCCACCCCTTCCGGGAACTCACAGGTTTTATTGGCCAGCTCTTTCAACAGCTTGGCATCCACCCGCGTGTCACATTCGAAAGACCACTGATGGCCCAGGTAGGGGCGCCAGTCAACGAACAGCTCAGAGTTAGGCTGCAGCACCAGAGACTTGGCCACATGCTCACCGTTTTCCAGTGCCTTGCGGTAGTCCTGATCCAGCGCCTTGGATTCTTCAGCCGAGATAACACCCTCTTCGACGAGGCGAGCACCATACAGCTCTCGGGTTGTCTTCTGGGACTTGATTTTACTGTACATCAGCGGCTGAGTACCTGAAGGCTCATCCGCTTCGTTATGGCCTCGACGGCGATAGCACACCAGGTCGATAACCACATCCTTGTTGAATTCGTTACGATAGTCCAGTGCCAGCTGAGTAACAAAGCGGACGGCTTCGGGATCATCTCCGTTCACATGGAAAATTGGAGACTGCACCATTTTGGCCACATCTGTACAATACTCAGTGGAACGCGCATCTTCCTTCTTGGAAGTGGTGAAGCCCACCTGGTTGTTGATCACGATATGGACGGTGCCGCCGGTCTTGTAGGCACGGGTTTGAGACATCTGGAATGTCTCCATCACCACACCCTGACCTGCGAAGGCGGCATCACCATGGATGGCAACCGGGATTACAGTATTGCCAACCGGATCATTACGACGGTCCTGACGCGCACGCACGGAGCCCTCAACCACCGGAGACACAATCTCAAGGTGAGATGGGTTGAACGCCATGGCGATGTGAACTTCTCCGCCCGGTGTCATCACATTGGATGAAAAGCCCTGATGGTATTTCACGTCACCAGAGGTTTCGATTACGCGCTTGCCTTCGAACTCGCCGAACAGATCCTGCGGATTCTTGCCAAACAGATTGACCAGCACGTTGAGACGACCGCGGTGGGCCATGCCGATCACCAGCTCCTTGGCACCGTCACGACCGGCACGCTGAACCAGCTCATCAAGGCACGGAATCAGGCTCTCGCCACCTTCAAGCCCAAAGCGCTTGGCACCGGCATAGCGTGAGCCGAGATACTTCTCGAGGCCCTCAGCCGCGACCAGACGCTCCAGAATGTGCTTGCGCTCATCATTGGTCAGTACAGGATGGCTGCGCACAGGTTCCATGCGTGACTGAATCCAGCGCTTTTCCTGTGTATCGACGATGTGCATATACTCAACGCCGACGGTAGTGCAGTAAGTTTTCTTGAGATCAGCCAGGATTTCTTTCAGCGTGCTCTCTTCGGGACCGAAAAACAGTGAACCCAGCTGAAAGCGGGTATCGAAGTCAGCTTCTGAAAGCTCATGAAAGCGCGGATCAAGGTCAGGCACCTGCTCACGCTGCATCAGGTTCAGTGGATCAATATCAGCGTGCTGGTGTCCACGCACGCGATAGGCATTGATCATACGCAGAACGCGAACCTGTTTCTTTTCATGCTCAGAGCTGACACTGCTGCCGGATACCGGCATGGCGCGCTTTTGATTCTTGGAGAGGAGAAGGAAGTGTTCCCGGATGGTGGAGTGAGGCACATCCTGCGTGATGTTATCACCAACCTTGGGGAGTCGATCGAACTCTTCACGCCATTCTTGTGGAACGGCATTCGGGTCCATCAGGTACGTTTCGTATAGTTGTTCGACATATGAAAGGTTGCCCCCATAGAGATGGGCATTCTTCCACATCTGCTCCATTATGCCATCTTGCATTATCATCTCACCCTGGCTCTGAGAGGGCACTGTAGCGATCAGGCTGCACTATTTCCTGACCCAACAGCCCGTTAACCCTCTGCTGATTACCGTTTTTTGTATCGTCCCGCAGCAACGACGGATCGCGTGCGGCCGCGGTCGATAATTCTACGCTTTTTATTGCGGCCTTAACACCGCTAGCAGGCGAGGATTCTATAAAATTATGCCACATGGATGACATAGGCCTTTTGGCTATGACGTCCGAACCCTCCTGCCTGAGAACCAAAAAAAACGGCATCAAAGATGCCGTTTTTTTATACCCGAGAAAAATCAGGTTGCTTGCTGAATCAGCATGTTGCGAATTTTACCAATCGCCTTTGTCGGGTTGAGACCCTTCGGACACACGCTGACACAGTTCATGATGCCATGACAACGAAATACGCTGAACGGATCATCAAGCTCTGACAGACGTTCATTGGTCGCGGTATCACGACTGTCGGCCAGGAAGCGGTAGGCCTGCAGCAAGCCGGACGGACCCACAAACTTGTCCGGATTCCACCAGAAGGAAGGACAGGCAGTGGAGCAGCATGCACAGAGAATACACTCGTACAGACCATCCAGCTCAGCACGCTCTTCCGGTGACTGCAAACGCTCGATCGCCGGCGGCGGCGTGTCATTGATCAGGAACGGCTTGATCTTCTCGTACTGCTTGTAGAACTGAGTCATATCGATGACCAGGTCACGAATCACCGGCAGACCCGGCAGCGGGCGCAGTACCAGCTTGTCATCCTTGACCACTTCAGACAGCGGCGTGATGCACGCCAGACCGTTCTTGCCATTCATGTTCATGCCATCCGAGCCACACACGCCCTCACGGCAGGAACGACGATAAGCAAGAGTCGTGTCCTTTTCTTTCAGCAGCTGGAGCAGATCCAGCACCATGATGTCCTTGCCACCCGGGATATCAATATGGACATCCTGCATGTAGGGAGCATCGTCCACTTCAGGGTTGTAACGATATACACTTACCAGCATCGCACCAGCCTCTTAATAGGTTCGTACTTTCGGCGGGAACGGATCCATTGTCTTGGGCGCGAAATTCACTGCGCGCTTGCCAACGGACTTGTTCTGCGGGAAGAAGACAGAGTGGCACAGCCAGTTTTCGTCATCACGCTCGGTGAAGTCGTTACGGGCGTGCGCACCACGGGACTCCTTGCGCTCCTCAGCCGCAATCGCGGTTGCTTCAGCAACTTCCATCAGGTTTTCAAGCTCCAGAGCTTCAATACGCGAGGTATTGAACGCCTGACTCTTGTCTTCAAGATGTACGTTGGCAACACGCTCACGGATCTCCTTCAGGAGGCCGAGACCTTTCTGCATGCTTGCGCCATCACGGAATACACCAAAGTACAGCTGCATGGTGCTCTGCAGATCCTTGCGCACATCCGCAACCTTTTCGCCACCAGTGCTGTTATTGAGACGGTTCAGACGAGACATCGCCGCTTCAATATCAGACTCGGTCGCTTCAGCCACAGAGTAACCTTCACGCATCTGCTGCTCGATCTGCATACCTGCCGCACGACCGAATACCACAAGGTCAAGCAGAGAGTTACCACCCAGGCGATTGGCGCCATGTACAGATACACAAGCCGCTTCACCACAGGCGAACAAACCATTGATGATCCTGTCTTCACCGGTCTGAGCATCCGGAGAGATTGCCTGACCACCAATATTGGTCGCAATACCACCCATCATGTAATGACAGGTCGGCACAACCGGGATCGGCTCTTTCACCGGATCTGCGGCAGCAAAGGTCTTGGATAGCTCGCAGATACCCGGCAGGCGTGAATGCAGCACCTCTTCACCCAGGTGATCCAGCTTCAGATAAACATGATCGCCATTCTCGCCACAACCACGCCCTTCGAGAATCTCGAGAATCATGGAGCGTGCAACAACATCACGACCTGCAAGATCTTTGGCGTTCGGAGCATAACGCTCCATGAAGCGCTCGCCATCCTTGTTCACCAGATAGCCACCCTCACCTCGACAACCCTCGGTTACGAGGACGCCAGCACCGGCAATACCGGTCGGGTGGAACTGCCACATTTCCATATCCTGAACGGGCACACCAGCACGCATCGCCATACCAATACCATCACCGGTATTGATCAGTGCATTAGTGGTGGATGCATAGATACGACCCGCACCACCAGTTGCCAGCACAGTTGCCTTGGACTTGATATAGACGGTCTCACCGGTTTCGATGCAAATGGCAATACAGCCAACCACATCACCATCGGCATTCTTGACCAAATCAACGGCATACCATTCATTCAGGAAAGTCGTACCAGCCTTCATGTTGGCCTGATACAGTGTATGCAGAAGCGCATGACCGGTACGGTCAGCCGCTGCACAGGTACGCGCTGCCTGAGTGGGGTTATCCGGCCCCTTGGACTGACCACCGAACGGGCGCTGATAAATGCGGCCAATTTCGGTACGCGAGAACGGCAGCCCCATGTGATCCAACTCGAATACAGCCTGAGGACCTACGGAACACATGTACTCAATTGCGTCCTGGTCACCGATATAGTCTGACCCCTTGACGGTGTCATACATATGCCAGCGCCAGTCATCGTTCGGATCAGCACTGGCAATCGCACAGGTAATACCACCCTGAGCAGACACAGTGTGAGAACGGGTCGGGAATACTTTGGTGACACAGGCCGTATTCAGGCCTGACTGTGCCAACTGCAGCGCAGCGCGCATGCCAGCACCACCACCACCGACGACGATCGCGTCGAAAGTAAGCGTACGCAGTTTAGACATGTTTTAGATACCCCACAGAATCTGGATGCCCCACACGACGTAAATAAACGCCAGCAGGCCGCATGCGGACTGGAACACGAAGCGAGCACCGGTCGCCTTGATGTAGTCAGTAGAAACAGACCACATGCCGATCCAGGCGTGCGCCACCATAGACAGAACTGCCAGCAGGGTAAAGATACGCATGACCGTACCGCTGAACAGTTCTTTCCACTGGTTGTAATCCAGTTCCGGATTCATCAGCAGATAGCCGATCATAAAAATGGTGTAAGCCAGCAGTACAATTGCGGTGACGCGCTGCATCATCCAGTCATACAGACCGCTACGACCAAAGCTTGTGATACTTGTTACCATATCCAGACTCCCGCAAGCAGGATAGCGATGCCCGCTATCACCAAAGTGACCTTGGCTGCCAAACGACCGCTATCCAGTTCTTCACAGTGGCCAAGATCCATGATCAGGTGCTTGATACCTGCAAAGAAGTGGTACAGCAGCGCTGACACCAGCCCCCATGCAATGAGTTTTGCCAGGAATGACTCCTGGAGCATCTCAGCAGCGCGGTCAAAACCGGCCTGAGATTCCAGCGACATACTTAATACATAAAGCATAAAGATGGCGCCAAAGAACAGCGCCACACCTGATACGCGATGCAGTATTGAAGTGATCGCCGGGAGTGGCATTTTTATGGTTCGCAGATCTAAATTTACAGGTCTTTTCTTGTTCACGGCTCTAGTTCACACTTTTCTGTCCAGTTGCAGGACAAGGTTGCTAGGAAGTGCTCAGAGAGTAGTACCTCGAGATGCCAGAACTGACACTTAACCAGTGGGCACGGTGCCAACTCAGGTGCGAGAGTATAGACAGATCACCCTTGGAATACAACGCGCCCAGCGCTACCTAAGGCTTAAGTCTAGTGTGAAGATCCAGACCTGCTGCCTGGCTCGTATAATCATCCTCAGGTCGACATACAACTAATTATTTATTTCCCCAAAGCAACTGAATTGCTAGGAAAATTCTTTCTGTTGCGATGCAACATTTCACCCCCAAGGCTTAATTGACAATCCTGTTTCAAACTCTATAGTGGGTGGGTCCTTTTTCGGGCCATTTCCTATGAAGCGGCTCAGTAGCAAGCCGCAGCAATACAAAACAGAATGATAGGAGCCTCTGATGGCTGACAAGAAAGCACGTTTGACAGTCGATGGTCTGGACGAAGCGATCGAACTGCCGGTCTATTCCGGCACTGAAGGTCCCGACGTCATAGATGTACGCCCACTGACCGGCAAAGGCCTGTTCACCTACGACCCCGGCTTCGTGTCCACTGCGGCCTGCGAATCCAAGATCACCTATATCGATGGTGGCCAAGGCGTGCTGCTGCACCGCGGCTACCCGATCGAACAGCTGGCTGAAAAGTCCGACTACCTTGAAGTCTGCTACCTGCTGCTCAACGGTGAACTGCCCACGGCAGAAGAGAAAGAGAAGTTCGTTAACACCATCTCTAACCACACCATGGTGCACGAACAGCTCAGCCAGTTCTTCAAGGGGTTCCGTCGTGACGCGCACCCAATGGCCATCATGTGCGGTGTTGTTGGCGCACTGTCAGCGTTCTATCACGACTCGCTCGATATCAACAACCCCCACCACCGCGAAGTCTGTGCGTACCGCCTGATCGCCAAGATGCCGACGCTTGCAGCCATGTGCTACAAGTACTCCATCGGCCAGCCGTTCATGTATCCGCAAAACGAACTCAGCTATGGTGCCAACTTCCTGCGCATGATGTTCGGCACCCCCTGCGCTGATTATGAAGTCAATCCTGTACTGGCTCGTGCCATGGATCGCATCTTCATCCTGCATGCCGACCATGAACAGAACGCTTCCACTTCTACCGTTCGCCTTGCAGGCTCTTCCGGTGCAAACCCGTTTGCCTGCATCGCAGCCGGCATTGCCGCCCTGTGGGGACCGGCTCACGGTGGCGCAAACGAAGCAGTATTGACCATGCTGGATGAGATTGGCGATGAGGCCAACATCCCCGAGTTCATCGAAAAGGCCAAGGATCCGAACGATCCATTCCGCCTGATGGGCTTTGGCCATCGCGTATACCGCAACTTCGACCCTCGCGCCAAGGTAATGAAGAAGACCTGCGATGAAGTTCTGGCTCTGTTGGGTATCGAAAACGACCCTCAGCTGCAGATCGCCAAGAGACTGGAACAGATCGCGCTCGAAGATGAATACTTCGTTGAGCGCAAGTTGTACCCGAACGTGGACTTCTATTCCGGCATCATCCTGAAAGCGATAGGCATTCCGACCAACATGTTCACCGTGATCTTTGCCCTCTCCCGCACCATCGGCTGGATCTCGCACTGGAATGAATTCCATTCCAGCCCGAACAAAATTGGTCGCCCGCGCCAGCTCTATACTGGTGCAAAGCAGCGTGATTATCCTGCCTGACTTCAATAAACCAAAAAGCCCTGCCTATGCAGGGTTTTTTTTGGTCCAAACAAACATTTAAATTAGGAAAAATTCCTACTGCTCATGACCTTTAGATAAGCTAAAGTGGTATCAGCAGGACGCTTGTACTCAGGAGGGATCCAACCATGGAACAGATATGCCAACATTGCCGCACTCTATTGAGCAGCGGAATTTTTTCACGACACCACCTCAGCATCAGCAAAATCAATGATAGCGAACTGATCAAGTGCGATCTATGTGACGCATACCTGCTAAGCGAGCAGGGCCACAGAGAAGTACTGAATACGCGCCCAGCCACTCACGCAACGTTGAGCTTTCAACTCAGCACCTCAGGTGCAAGCTACAAACAACTGTCTCGGTAGGACATCCAACCACAATTCACGCACACGCACTATACCTTACTCGACCCAGCCATTCGCTTTGCTTCAGACCAGAGCGTGCGCACCAGTCTTTTCAAGCCATCATCACCTTGAGTCAGCACGCCAACCTCAAGGCGCTTTTCCTCAAGATAATCCGCAAGTTCAACTTCCGAATTAAGACGACACAGAGATGAAAGACGGCATGCAATTTCGGCCAGCTTGACACTATGCACATCCGCATCACCAGCCGCCAACCGCTGCCGGTCACGCCGACTACGCTCCTCACTCGAAATTGAACTATTGGCTGAGCCCGTCAGACACCGCACTCCGTCAGCAATCGAAGCACCAAACGTACGCTCTACCTGTCGCAACGTAACAGCTGTGTCTTCAACCACATCATGCAACCAGGCCAGCGCTACCATCCTGGGGCCTGAATTTCTGCAGGTCGCCACAAGCCCTGCAACTTCAGACAGATGCTTCCAGTATGGCTCTGAAGTATGTCGAAGCTGCTGCCCTGCATGCGCCTCCATGGCAAATTCACGCACTTGCTGCAAACAGATTCCACCAGTGCTTTTACCCAACAACACCAATGCGCGAGAACGATCAAAAGCTTCAACATCAAAACCCACACTAGGCCTCGCCTGTGAGCTGTCGACCTCATCAACTGCAACTGTTTCGAATAGATCTGGACGAACTGCATCCAGATTTTCCTCCACACCTAACAGATCACTCAAGCTTTCAAACGCTTGATCATCTTCCCTGTTCGACATACCCCCTCCCTTTCCCTAGAGTTTGTACAAGCCACATTCAGGTGCAGTGTAACAAAAAAAGCCACTCGGCATGACCCGTAGTGGCTTTTTTATAAATCTGGTAGGACTAGGCGGACTCGAACCGCCGACCCCCACCATGTCAAGGTGGTGCTCTAACCAACTGAGCTATAGTCCTAAAATGTGCTGCGTATTATATAGATGATGACTTTGGGCGCAAGCCCTTCAAATGATATTTTTCTTTTTTTTCATATGCCTGCATCAAGTCACTCAACCGCCTGGGCCTGCCTGATGCTGTTGCAGGTGACGCATCAAAGCCGACTCCGGCATTGGCTTGGCAAGCAGATAGCCCTGTATCTGATCACAGCCGGCCTGCTGCAAAAATCTTAGCTGATGATCTTTATCAACTCCTTCGGCAACCACCTTCATGTTAAGACTTCGCGCCAACGCCAGCATGGCCAGAATGATCTCTTCATCGCCATGGTTTTGCCCAATACCCACCACGAAACTGCGATCTATTTTCAGGTAGTCCGCTCGCAGGTTACGAAGATTTCCAAGTGATGAATAGCCGGTACCAAAGTCGTCTACCGACAGGCGTATTCCGGCAGCGGCAAAAGAAGCCAGATTGGCTTCAAACCTGTCATTCAAATTGATAATTGCCGTTTCGGTTACTTCCACTGTGATCTTGTGCGCCGGAATACCATACTGATCCAGTAGGCTTATCATGCAATTGGCGATCTCGTCACGCGCCAGCTGTACTGCCGATACATTAACACTAAGGTAAAAACGGCTGCTGTTGATCAATTCCCAGTCTGCCATACGCGCGATTACCTGCTCCAATTGCCAGCGACCAAGCTCAATGATCATGCCGCTTTCTTCAGCAACTGGAATAAATTCCGCCGGTGAAATCCACTCTCCCGCTTCAGTCTTCCAGCGCAGCAGCAACTCAGCCGCTACAGGCTTTAATGTCTGGGCATCGAATACTGGCTGGTAGTACATGCTGAAAACACGCTCAGGCCGCGTCAGCGCAAGTCTCAGCCCCTGCTCGATATTCACTCTTCGGCTGACTTGAAAGTCCATCTCTGCATTGAATATTCGATATACGCTACGACCATCATGTTTGGCCGCATAGAGTGCAAGATCAGCCTGCCGCAGCAAGGTTTGGGGGTCGCTTTTGCCCCTTGCCGTGAGAGCCAAACCTATACTGGCCGTCAAACTGAAGCGCTGACCCGCAAGCTCAAAGGGTTCGGCCAACAGGTCGGTTATTCGCTGTGCCAATTGCGACGCCTGTTCGCGCCCCACATCCTGCACCATCACAATTGCAAATTCATCCCCCCCCAGCCGAGCAAGACACCCACCTGGCGGAATCAGGTTATTGAGGCGGGCTACCATGCCAACCAGCAGTTCATCCCCTCGGCCATGCCCAAGCGTGTCGTTGACCGCCTTGAAGTTATCCAGATCGATATACAGCAGAGCGAGATAGGCAGGGCCGTCTGGCTGCAGCCATTGACCCAACCGCGACAGCAGCTCACGCCGGTTGGGAAGTCCGGTCAGGTGATCATGATTGGCAAGATAGAGCGAGCGCTGCTCGGCCGCTCTGCGCGCGGTGATATCTTCATGCACCGCCACAAAATGAGTCAGCTCTCCTTTGCCGCTTTTGATCGGCGTGATTGTCTGTTCAACCATGAGCTGTTTGCCATCACGGGTATGATTGACCACCTCGCCACGCCAAACCTCACCCGCCATGATCGTATCCCATAAGCGTCTGAAGAACAGTGCCGAGTGCTCACCTGAATTGAGAATGGCTGGCGTGCGCCCCAGAGCTTCTTCGGGCGTAAAGCCGGTCAGGCGCGTAAATGCCTGATTGACCCAGCGAATAACGCCACGGCGATCTGTAATCAGCACGGCATTGGCCGTAGTACTGATCGCTGCGCCCAGCAAGTGCAGCTCATCTATCAAACGATACTGGCGGTAGCGCATCCAGGCGATCAGAACTGATGCCATAAGTATCAACACCAACACCACACCCACTATCAACCACATTGTCGCTACCGTTCTATACCAGGGTGCCAACGCCTGATTACGATCGATGGCAAGCGTTAACAATAACGGAAGCATGGAGGTAGCACGGTAGGCTGTTACATTGGCGTCAGGCTGTTCAATAGCGTGATACAGTCCCCACTCGCGTTGGCGCACCAACTCCAACAACTCCCCGGGTGCTGCAGCAAAGCCTTTTGCAGCGACCGGCAGCTCCACCAGCGCTCGACCGTCATGACGATAGAGCTGCACCTGCGCTGGCAGGTTATCAATGATCGGCCGGAACAACTCACGCAACGCATCTGGGTTCAATACTGCAACAAGCCATGTCTGCTGCCCGGCCTCGGCCGAAAACAGCATGCATACCGGCAATTTATACACTCCCTCAGGCCCAGTATCGGAGCCCAGGAAGCGCCCAGGCAGCGGCTCGGAAAAACGCAGCAATGCTGTAACAGGGGCACTTTCCGTACAGGCAAGGGACTCGATATGACTGCCATCACGCGCTATCGCGGAGCTCGCCAACACGGTTAGGCGGCCCTCTTGTCGCTGCAGTACTGCCAGTTCACGCAGCTGGGGCGTCATGGCAACCAGCATCTGCATCCGCTGCTGCAGCTCTAGCGGTTGTTGCAGCAACTCCTGACTGTGCTCCAACAGATCCTCCAGGGAGCGCAAGCGCCCCTGTACGTCCTGAACCGTTCGAGTGACACTGCTTTCAAGCGAGTGTGCCAGCAGGGTGGCTTCCTTTTCCAGCTCAGCAACCGCCCGCTGTGTACCCAGGTTGACGACAACCAACTGCATCACCACCAACGTCGTAATCAGCAGCAGCCCCAACAGCAAAACAGACAAGCCCGTCTTCAGGCTATACCGGGGTTTATCATCTGCTATAGTGCTTGGCATCGTTTACTCTCTGGAGACGTTAAATGCAGGTCAAGGCGCTGTCACCCCGTTCTTGGGTTGTCCTCACGACACTATTGTGCATTAGCCTTGGCCTGAATGCACAAACGAACTCTCCTGATCGACTCAACCGGATCATACAATCACAGATGTTGCGAGTGTGTATCTGGCCCGACTACTTTTCCATCAGCGCACGCCACCCCAAGACAGGCAATCTTGAGGGGATTGATATCGAACTGGCGCATGAATTTGCACGCGACCTTGATGTGGAGCTTGAGTTTGTCGAAACACATTTCGGCCGTTTCATGGATGACCTGGAAGCGGACGCCTGTGACATAGGAATGTTTTCGATAGCAATCACGGACGCGCGTGCCCAGCGCATCGATTACAGTGAGCCCTACCTGGCCAGCCAGATGTATGCAGTCAGCACACGCACGCATCCTGGCATACAACAGTGGAGTGATATTGATCAGCCCGGCGCCATTGTCTGTGTGCAGGAAGGAACCTATATGGAGTCTCAAATGCGCAGTAGCCTGCAACATGCCGACATGATGGTCGTTAAGGACCCTCGAGAACGTGAGCAGGCTGTCATGTCAGGCATGGCGGATGTATTCATCACTGATTACCCATACTCACGCAAGGTGCTCCGTTTCTATGACTGGGCTCGCCTGATTGAACCTCCGGCATCAATGACTGAGCGCCCCTTCCGGTACGCATATGCCGTAGCCAAAGGGCAGCCCCAGTGGCTGGCACGAGTGAATCGCTTTGTCAGTGACATCAAACAGGACGGCCGCCTCAGGAAAGCAGCCGAGGCCAATGATCTTGGGCCCGTTGTGTTAGAGGAGGTCGCGCCGCCTCACTGAACCAGATTGTGCTCCAGCGCATACCGCACCAGGCCTGCAGCTGTGTGAATATTGAGCTTGGACTTGATGTTCTGACGGTGGGTTTCCACCGTCCGCACCGAAATTGACAGGGCACGGGCAATCTCTTTGTTGTTGTGCCCTTCAGCCAGTTGTCGCAACACCATGCGTTCCCGCGGCGTTAATTCCCCGGGCTCCTCTGCCGAAACCGCCGCCTCCGGGTCCGTAAAGTGACTGAATAAGGTCTGCGATGCACTGGCACTGAAGTAAGTACCGCCCTGGCAAACAGTTTCAATCGCCTTCACCATCTCGGCCGCAGAAACATCCTTCAGTATGTAGCCTCGGGCACCAGACTGAATCAGCTGTACCATATATTCCCGGTTGTCATGCATGCTGAGAATCAGCACCCGCGTTTCAGGGGATCGCTGCCGCAACTCTCGGGTTGCCTCAAGGCCATTCATCACCGGCATTGATACATCCATCAACACCACATCCGGCTTGAGAGACTGAACCAGCTCGATGGCTTCAAGACCATTGCCGGCCTGTCCAACCACTTCGATGCCACCCTCGTTTTCCAGCCGGGCCTGAATGCCATCAATAACCAGCGGATGGTCATCCACCAGCAGCACCCTGATCGAGTCTGTCATCGCTCACCTCCTGCCTGCTGCAGGGACAAGCCCGCCAACAGTGTTGCCCCCTGCCCCTGCCGTGAAGCCAGCCTGAACTCGCCACCCAGCAATTCGACCCGTTCGCGCATGTTGCGCAAACCGATACCTTCAAATCGCTCCAGTACCTCGGGGTCAAAGCCACAGCCATCATCCTGCATTTTCAACCACAGCTGACCGCTTTGCTGCCACAAACGTAAGCGTAGCAGCCCCGCACCTGAGTGTCGCTCCACATTGGTCAGACCCTCTTGGACCAGGCGATAGACCGTGATTTCCACGTCCTCTGGCAGCCTTCCACCGGGCAAGCGAATATCCAAATCCAGTCGGATGCAGGTTCGCTCCGTAAAGCGATCAAGCAAGCCTTCCAGCGCCGCCTCCAGGCCCAGATCATCCAGCAGAGTCGGTCTCAGGTCGTGAGAAATCCGACGCACTTCCTGAATCGCTTCATTCAGCACCTGATAGCCCTTGTCCAGGTCAGTCAATCCTTCCTGATCTCCCTGTTTCAGTTTGCGCTGCGCCAACTCAATCCGGTACAGCACTGATACCATCAACTGGTTGATGCCATCATGCAACTCCCGCGAGAAGCGACGTCGATCCGCCACGTTGGCCAGAATGGAACGATGCGCCAGCAGCCTCAGACGACTGTCAGCCAAACGATTCTCATGCAGGTTGATTGCAACTCCCAACAGGACCACCAACACCACAGCCACCGACATGATGACAAGCACGGTAAAAAAGGTGTTGCGAATGTTACGGTTGACCTCGGCACGGATCTTGGCAACCTCACGGCTGATATCATCCAGATACAGACCGGTTCCCAGCATCCAGTTCCACTTGGGCAACATCACCGCATAGCTGATTTTCTCTTCACGTGCCTGCTTGGAGGGTTTTTGCCACAGGTAGCGATGGAAGCCGCCGCCCTGTCGAGCGCGCTCCAGCAAATTGCGAATCACGTAATTGCCACGGGCGTCCTGCATGTCATACAGGTCCTGCCCGACCAGCTCCGGCTGTGTCGGGTGAACCAGATTGACCCCTTCAAGTGTGTAAACGAAGAAATACCCGTCCTGATCATCACCGAAAGTCATATCAGTCAGAATCTGCTTGACCGCACTTTTGGCCTGGGCATCATCGGGGCCTGCCGTATCAACGATATGGGCGATGGATGTCAGCGCCAGGCTGACATAGTTTTCCAGTTCTCGTTGCTTGGAGCCCAGCAAATGCTGCTCAAACAGCCGGATCTCTTCCTCTGACAGCTGACGCGCCTGATTCATGCCAAGCCAGGCAACAGCCGAGGTCACCAGCATCATCGGAAGAATGGAAAGAAGGAGGATCTTGATCTTCAGCGGCATTGAACTGCACCCGCACGGCCAGAAAAACAAAACGCCTGAACGGCATAGGGCCGAACAGGCGTTCGTTAAGTCTAAACCAGACCGTAGAACCCTGGGAACAGGAGAATCGAAATCACGATTGCCACCTGCATGATGATAAAGGGCACGACCCCCTTGTAGATGTCCAGGGTACGCACATTGGGCGGCGCAACCCCCTTGAGGTAAAACAGACTGAAGCCGAAAGGCGGCGTCAGGAAGCTGGTCTGCAGGTTCATTGCGATCAGGATCGCAAACCAGACCGGGGCTATACCCAGAATTTCTGCAGCCGGCAGCAGAATCGGCACGATGATGAAACTGATTTCAACAAAATCGATAAAGAAGCCAAGAATCAGGATTGCCAACATCGACAGCAGCAGGAAGCCCATGGCCCCACCCGGCAGATTGGACAGGTAATGCTCTACAATCTCTTCACCACCGGTATAGCTGAACGCCATGGAGAACGCCGTGGCCCCCAACAGGATGGCAAAAACCATCGCCGTAACTTTCACAGTCTCGATGGCAGAGTTGTATACCATCTTCCAGCTGAACTGGCGGTAGATCAGCGCCAGCAGCAGAGCACCTACGCCACCCAGCGCCGAGGATTCGGTCGGTGTTGCAATACCGGCAAAGATCGAGCCCAGCACCACCAGAATCAGTGCCAGCGGAGGAATAATCGCTTTCAATGCCTTGAAGACTTGCTCCCGACGTGTGCCATCGTCCAGATCCATCGGCAAGGCCGGAGCCGCTGAAGGTTTCAGGTAGGTATACACCAGGATGTACAGAACATAGGCACCGATCAGAATGAATCCAGGCATGATGGCCGCCTGAAACAGATCACCGACCGGAATCCCCATCACGTCACCCAGAATAATCAGGATGATGGATGGCGGAATGATCTGCCCCAGCGTACCGGAGGCACAGATCGTGCCGCAGGCCAGCTTTTTGTCATAGTTGTACTTGAGCATGACCGGCAACGAGATCAGACCCATGGCGACTACGGACGCACCCACCACACCGGTCGAAGCAGCCAGCAGAGCACCTACCAGTACGGTGGAAATTGCCAGACCGCCTCGTACGCCACCAAACAGTTTGCCCATGGATTCCAGCAACTGCTCGGCCAGACGGGTTTTCTGCAGCACGATTCCCATGAACACGAACAAGGGCACCGCCATGAGCACCGTGTTTTCCATGATGCTCTGGATACGGAACGGCATGAAGGCAAACATGTCCGGTCCCTCGGCATAGACACCGAACCAGAGCGCCACACCGCCAAAAATGAAGGCCACCGGGAAGCCGATCAACAGCATGCCCAGGGCAACGAAAAACATTGTAATACCGATCATCGGGAATACCTTGTGCGTTAGTGCTGCATCGGGGTGTAGCCATCATCCCTGTGATGGCCCGCGAGCGTATTAACAGAATGAAGCATCATCCCGACACCACTGATGAAGGTGCAGAAAAAGGCAAAGGGAATAACTGCCTTAATCACCCAACGATACGGCAAACCACCGGGGTCGCCCGAGCCCTCACCCAGCTCAAAGGACTCGCGGGCGAAATCCACGCCATACCAGGCCACCAGCAGACAGAAGGGGAACAACAGCGTCAGGACACCGAAAAGGTCAATCCAGGCTTTCTTTTTCAGGCTCAACCCTTCATAGATCAGATCAACGCGCACATGGCCACCGACCCTCAGGGTAAACGGCACCCCAAGCATGAACATGGCAGCAAACAGATGCCACTCCAGCTCCTGCATGCCGATGGACACATCATTAAACAGGTAACGCGTGATCACGTCGTAGAAAACGTTGAACAGCATGATCACAAAAAGAACGGCAGAGATCTTGCCCAGCCAATCGGAAAAGGCGTTGATCGTCTGCTCAAGGCGTAACAGAAACATTCAGAATCCCTCGCAGCCCAAGGCTGTCAGATACATCTTCCGGATGCGGATCGAGGCTCCGCAACCGGAGCCTCGAAGAGAACAGGCTTACTCGAAGCTGTTCAGGTAGGCACGGTCTGCAATGTCAGTCCACTGACGTACCACACCCATGTACTCGGCCTGGGAGTCCAGAATCTCCTTGGCCAGCTCATCGTTGGCGGCATGCTCAGCCAGCAATTCATCGTTGGCCTTACTCAGCGCCTGGATGACTTCCGGCGGGAACTGCTTGACCTGAACATTCGGGAACTCCGCCTTCATGGTGGCCCAGTTCATACCGGACTCATGGTGCGACTGAATGGTCATGTCATAGGCCGCAACGCGCATGGCAGTGGTCAGGATTTCCTGAAGGTCTGCAGGCAGCTTGTCAAAGGTACGCTTGTTGACCAGGAACTGCAGTTCGGTTGCAGGCTCATGCCAGCCGGTGTAGTAGTAGGGTGCAATCTTGTGGAAGCCCATGCGCAGGTCCATGGAAGGCCCCACCCATTCCAGTGCATCGATGGTGCGACGTTCCAAAGAGGTATACAGCTCACCCGGCGGAATGTTGGTCGGGTTGGCACCCAGCTTGGCCAGCACTTCACCCGCGAATCCCGGAATGCGCATTTTCAGGCCTTCCAGGTCTTCTACAGTATTAATCTCTTTCTGGAACCAGCCACCCATCTGCACACCGGTGTTGCCGCCCGGGAAAGACATCAGATTGAACGGCTCGTAGACCTTCTGCATCAGCTCCATGCCACCACCGTAGTAGAACCAGCCATACTGTTCGGTAGCGGTCATGCCAAACGGCATGGTGGTGAAGTACAGCGTGTTGGGCACCTTGCCTTTCCAGTAGTAGGACGCTGAGTGCCCCATGTCATATTGGCCGGCACGTACCATGTCGAAAACGCCAAAGGCTGACTTGTGCTTGTTGGCAGTATCGATACTGATTTCCAGACGCCCATTGGACATCTTGTTGGCCAGGTCTGCCATGCGGCGAGCCGGCTCGCTGAAAACGCCAAAATTCGTGGGCCAGGTTTCAGCCAGTTTCAGTTTGTGGACTTTCTCGGCCGCCTGAACGGGGCTAACCATGACAGCGGCGCAGGCAGCAGCGGCCATCAGTTTGCGGGCAAAGGTAAATTTAAGCATTGTTGTTATCTATCCTCTGTTGTCGAGTCTGACAATGACTCAGACGAGTCATCAGCCATGACATTATCGACAGCAAAGGCACAGGCCGGTATCGGAAATACCACCCAGAGACGGGAGTGGTTCTACGCAGCCGATACCGCATACTACGCAATATGCGATACGTGTTTTTACGTAGGTGCCTCCCCTGGTCCTTCACACAGATCCACAAATGAATACGCATATTCAGGCGGGATCAGCAGATCAATGCTAACCCCATGGTCGGAGTGAATCTCAACCTGAGCATTCAGATGCCCTGCCCGCTCACGAATCCCCATCAAGCCAAAACCAGAAGTTTCGACTCCACCATTCTGTTCCGACATAAAGCCTACACCGTCATCGGCGATAGTCATACGCAGCCCGTCAGGTTCGTCTCGCAGGCGTACCAGTACCCAGGTTCCACCTGCATGGCGTGTCACGTTGGACAGTGCCTCCTGTGCGATGCGATACAAATTCGATACCAGATCAGGCTTGAGCGGCCGGCTCTGTTCAATATCAAATTCAACCGCGTAATCAAGCTGTTCCAGCAAGTTCACGGCCGGTAAACTGGTCAGACTCACACCGAGGCCAAAATCACTCAGCTCATAAGGTCTCAGCATCCTGATTCGGTCGTAAACCGTGTCATAGATATTGTCGATCAGCTCGGCGGCCAGCTGCAGGTTCTGTTGCGGCAAGCGAGCCTGCTCCAGCTCCTGACGCTGCAATCGCAGGTGCATGCGTACAGCAACCAGCAGCTGCGCCATATCATCGTGCAACTCGTTCGACAGCCGCAGTCGTTCACGCTCCTGGGTTTGCATCAAGTGCTGAAGGATCTGGCGCTTCTCTTCAATGTTCTGTGACAGTCTCTGGTTGACCCCTTCCAGCGTTTGCTCTCGCTCTTTCAGGCGATTAACGATCGCAATGATCTCTTCGCCTATAAGATTGAATTCCCGAATATAGCTTTGCGGCCAACGGGTGTTGCTCTGACGGTTGGCCAGACGGGTAAGGCTGATTAATTGCTGCAACTGCCGGTCAACCGCCGATGACAACAAAAAGGACGAGAGCAGCGAGACGACCAGTGCCAGCAGACAGCCATACAGCAGCGTTTCCGCCAGCGCATCGCGTAATTGACGCTGCGCACTGGCATCAGCCAGCAAACCTATCCGCAGCTGCGGCCCAAGCGGAGTAAGGCCGTTCGAGAGCACCAGATCTTCGGCCATAACCGAATTACTGGATTCGAGTTCCGGCTGGAGCCGACTCAGCACTCGGTCACCATCAAAAAGCGCCAAATGACGTAAATTGTCACTTTTGACCAAAATGGAGCTCAGCAAATAGCGATTCCCACCCAGGCGCATCCCCGACAGTAGCTGGCCAACGATCTTGCCACTGTCGTGCAGGTAAAGCGGCACCGAATATACGGCAAGCTGTTCACCACCCACCTCAAGCAGTTTCCAGCCCTTGTACTGAAAACTGCCATGCTGTTTGATCAGCTGTTCACAGGGCAACTGGTTAAGTTCAGGGGTATAACTGAGCGACAACAGGCAACGCCCCGACTCAAAAAAAGAGAGCGCCACAAAATCATAGCGACGGTTTTCGTGGCTTTCCTCCCACCGCTCAAAGCCGGTTTCAAGCCGGCCAGGGCTTTGGGTGTAGAGTGTTTCAATGCGGGTACGATCGGCCGCCAACGTCAAGACTTCGGTTTCAATTTGCTGCAGATAGTCCGTTACACGCTCTTCATAGCGCAGAGCAAGGCTGCGATTGAGTGTATATGCCTGCTCCTCAATCACACTGCGTGATTGGATGAAGGTAACGACCAGAAACACGGCTACAAATATCAGCGAGATGCCCAATGTCAGCCAAAATGTCAGCGTTTTGAAGCGCAGCCTGCCCATGCGACTAATATCCGCCTGCGCTGTAGCGCCTCGCCTGCGCCTCGTACGCCTGTATTTCTTCCACACTCATGCTGTCATCCAGCACGACAAAATCGCTGGAGTAGATCAACGGCTGTGGCTTGCCCTCAAGGTCACGCTTGATCGCTTCCGCGATGGCGATGGCATTGTCATCATTCATGCGCATCAGAACTGCTTTAAGCCCCCCCAGGAGCAGCTGTTCAATCTCGGCGGGACTGCCACCCCAGCCGTTGACAACCACATCAGCTCTTCCCAGCTCGGCCAGGGCATCCACTGCTCCCAGCGCCACGTCAGTAGAGCAGGCATAAATGTAGTCAAGCTCGGGGTGTTCACGCAGCATCTGCAACGCCGCCTTGCGCCCTCCAACTCGACTGGAATCGGTGTAATAACTGCTGCGCAGACGGTGACTCTCGGGCACCGATTGAATGTAGGTCATTCCGCGCAACTGACTGATCAGACCCTGGCTACGAAACAGCACACCATAGTCGGCACCCTGAGGAAAACGTTTCCCAAAGTGATCAGCCAACAGACGCGCCCCTTCAGCATGATCGAAACCGACATACATGTGTGGCTGGCGGTCACCCCATGCCTTGAGCGGCGTAGTGATGTTCTGCAGAATCAGCCGCGTATCCGTATTTTGGATCAGTCGCTCGATGATCGACTGCTGGCGCGATGAATCAAGGGTATAAAGGAGGTAATCCGGCTGCCAGTCCAGCAGTTCACGTATCTGGTTTACCTGCTCGACCAGCTGGATATTCGGCTCGGTATAGCGTGCTTCCAGATGATATCGAATACCGAGCTGGTTCAGCCGCTGCTGCAGGGCCCGTTCGCTGTCTGGCCAGTAACTTGATGCCTGCAGAGAGGGATATACCATGGCGATGCGCAGCGGCCTCGCCTGCAGGTCTGTCTCAACAGGCTCAGCGCGCTGGCGAACCGCTTCAGTCAACTCAGCCAGCCAGGGCTTCTGCTCAGGATGTTGCCGGTAATACTCGTCGTAGTGCCAATAGTCACTGATGCCTGCAGCCGTCACCACGGTCGTCACCAACAGCAATACCAGCCCAAACACGCCTGCTCTGACCAGGCAGAGTACCTGTTTCACTCCCTGCATGATTCGCCACATCCTTTTTGCTTGGTTTACAATTTTCAACCTGCACCCTCATGCACGCAGGGAAAATACCACTGTCATCATCAGACCCACAACTACGACTCCGCCCTTGACCCAGGCAACCGGCAACAGGCGCGACAGGGCAGCACCCTGATAGCCGCCCAGCGTTGCCGCAAGCATCATCACCAATGCTTCAACCCAAAGCACCTTGCCGGCGATGGCAAAAGCCACAACGGAAATCATCGACAGTACGAATGACAGCCAGTTTTTCAGGCCGTTCATCAGCAACATATTTGCCATGCCGGCGGCTGCAAACATCGCCAGCAACATGATTCCCAGCCCGCCATTGAAATAGCCCCCGTAGACTGCCACCACAAACAGGCCAGGCAGCAGCGGCAGGGGGTTTTCACTGTTGCGCACCAGAGCCAGCAGCTTCTGACCAAAGGCAAACATCAAGGTTGCCAACAGCAACAACAGCGGCACCACTTTCGAGAACAGCTCGGTCGGTGTCACCAGCAGCAACAGCGCTCCTGCCAAGCCGCCAGCCAGGCCCACAACCGACATCTGCACATGCTCTCGCATGGACAGACTGCGCAACTCCTTGCGAAACCCGGCCGCACCGCCCAGGTACCCGGGCAATACGGCCACGGCACTGGTGGCATTTGCCGTTATTGGAGGCACGCCGGCCCAAACCAGCGCCGGAAAGGTCAGAAAAGAGCCACCTCCAGCAATTGAGTTCAGCACCCCTGCCAGATATCCAGCCACTATTAATACACTCCACTCCAGCATCGGATACCCTCAACCGCTGTGCTTCAAACGTTCCAGCTCGTCCCGGTAGCGGGCTGCCTGCTCGAACTCCAGATTTTTGGCCGCTTCGTACATTTTGTCTTCCAGACGCGTGATGGTCTTTGCCAGCTCTGCAGGGCTGAGCAGCTGGGCATCAACCCGATATTCGGCATCCGGTTCGGCAGCCTTGCGCACGCCGCCCTTGCCACGTTTGCCGGGAATCTGGCTGGCACCTTCCATGATATCGGCCACGGACTTGCTGATGCCTCTGGGTGTAATGCCATGCTCTGCATTGAAGGCGATCTGTTTGTTGCGACGCCGCTCCGTTTCATCAATGGCGCGTTGCATCGAACCTGTCATGCGATCAGCATAAAGAATGGCACGCCCGTTGACGTTACGCGCCGCACGACCGATGGTCTGGATCATGGAGGTTTCCGAACGCAGGAAACCTTCCTTGTCGGCATCCAGAATAGTCACCAGTGATACCTCCGGCATGTCGATCCCTTCACGCAACAGGTTAATGCCAACCAGTACATCAAATTCGCCGATGCGCAAATCGCGAATAATTTCCACGCGTTCAACCGTATCGATATCCGAATGCAGATAGCGCACCCGCACATTGTGCTCAGCCAAATACTCGGTGAGATCCTCAGCCATGCGTTTGGTGAGCACAGTCACGATCACCCGCTCCTTGCGTGCGACAACAAGGTTGATCTCGGCCAGCAGATCATCCACCTGATTGCTTGCAGGACGTACTTCAACCTGCGGGTCCACCAGTCCGGTCGGTCGTACCACTTGCTCTACAATCTGCTGAGCATTCGCGGCTTCGTACTTGCTGGGCGTGGCGGAAACGAAAATCATCTGTGGCGCCTGTTGCTCCCATTCCTCAAACTTCATCGGCCGGTTGTCCAGCGCTGAAGGCAACCTGAAACCGTATTCAACCAGGGTTTCCTTGCGCGAGCGGTCGCCCCTATACATGGCACCGATCTGCGGCACGGTGACATGAGACTCGTCGAGCACCAGCAGCGCGCTGTCAGGCAGGTAATCGAACAGGGTGGGCGGTGCCTGCCCGGGATCACGACCGGACAAGTAACGCGAGTAGTTTTCGATGCCGGAGCAATAGCCCAGCTCCATGATCATTTCAATATCGTACAGGGTACGCTGTTCAAGTCGCTGTGCTTCCACCAGCTTATTGTTGTCGCGCAGCTGCTTCAGCCGCTCGCGCAACTCCTCCTTGATATGTTCGGTGGCCTCAAGCAGGGTCTCACGCGGCGTGACGTAGTGGGTTTTGGGGTAGATGGTAGCGCGTGGCACCTTGCGCAAGACTTCGCCGGTCAAGGGATCGAACCAGGCGATCTGATCCACCTCGTCACCAAACAGCTCAATACGGATGGCGTCCCTGTCCGATTCAGCCGGGTACACATCAATCACGTCACCGCGTACTCGATAGGTACCACGATGGAATTCGATATCGTTGCGGGTGTACTGCAGCTCTGCCAGCCTGCGCAACAGATCACGCTGATCGATCACATCGCCTCTGTCCAGGTGGAGCATCATCGACAGATAGGACTTGGGGTCGCCCAAACCATAAATGGCAGATACCGTTGCCACGATGATGGCGTCATCCCGCTCCAGCAGCGCCTTGGTAGCGGACAGGCGCATCTGCTCGATATGATCGTTGATCGAGGCGTCCTTTTCGATAAAGGTATCAGACGCCGGCACATAGGCCTCCGGCTGGTAATAATCGTAATAGGAGACAAAGTATTCAACCGCATTGTCCGGGAAGAACTCCTTGAACTCGCCATACAGCTGTGCCGCCAACGTCTTGTTGTGCGCCATGATAATGGTGGGGCGCTGCACGGCGGCGATCACATTGGCAATGGTGAAGGTCTTACCCGATCCTGTCACGCCCAACAGGGTCTGGGCTGCAAGCCCCGACTCCAGCCCGTCAACCAGCTCACTGATCGCCTTCGGCTGATCGCCGGCGGGCGCAAATGCCGACTGTACTCTGAACCTCTGTTTCATTTTTCCACCTGTTTCAAACCAGCCGCCGATTATACCTGTTTTGATGCAACACACAGAAACCAGCCTGCAACGCCCGCCGATACGCATTTTTTCATAACGGGGCATTCAGACCCGGTGCGTTATGCTGTATGCTCTTTTGGCTATGCATTGATGGATTCCTTGCACCGATTACAGAGAGGACCAAGGCTTGGACGTGCAACTTTCCGACCGCGTTAACAGCATCAAACCTTCACCCACACTGGCCGTCACAAATCGTGCTGCCGAGCTGCGTGCTGAAGGCAAAGACATCATCGGCCTCGGCGCCGGCGAACCCGATTTTGACACCCCGGAACATATCAAGGCGGCGGCGACCAAAGCCATTCAGGACGGCTTTACCAAATACACTGCCGTTGATGGTACCCCGGCGCTGAAGAAAGCGGTGATTGCCAAATTTGAGCGTGAGAACGGTTTCAGCTACGCCCCCAACCAGATTCTGGTTTCAAGCGGTGGCAAGCAGAGCTTTTTCAACATGGCGCTGGCTCTGTTGAACCCGGGCGATGAAGTCGTGATCCCTGCCCCATACTGGGTATCTTACCCGGATATGGTTCTTGTGGCCGAAGGCAAGCCGGTGATCATCACCACTACCCAGGAGCAGCGTTTCAAGATCACGCCGCAGCAACTGGATGATGCCATTACCGAGCGTACCCGTCTGGTCGTACTGAACAGCCCCTCCAACCCATCCGGTGTAGCCTACACACTGGAAGAGCTTAAGGCTCTGGGCGAGGTGTTGAACAAGTACCCGGAGGTACTGGTTGCCACTGATGACATGTACGAACACATCCTGTTCACCGATCAGCCGTTCTGCAACATCCTGAACGCCTGTCCTGAGCTGTATGACCGTACCATCGTGCTGAACGGTGTTTCCAAGGCCTACTCCATGACCGGCTGGCGTATCGGTTATGCGGCAGGCCCGGCCAAGCTGATCGGCGCCATGAAGAAGATTCAGTCACAGAGCACATCCAACCCGAACTCCATCGCGCAGGTGGCGGCTCAGGCAGCACTGGACGGCCCGCAGGACTGTGTCGCCATGATGGTCAATGCGTTCAAGCAGCGTCACGACTTCGTGGTCAATGCACTGAACGAGATCGACGGTGTCGAGTGCATCCGGGCGGACGGTACTTTCTACGCCTTCCCGAGCTTCCACAAGGTGATCGACTCTCGCGCCGAGTTCAATGATGACATTGCACTGGCCGAGTTTCTGTTGCAGGAAGCCGGTGTCGCACTGGTGCCTGGATCGGCCTTTGGCACACCCGGCAACATGCGACTTTCTTTCGCTACCAGCCTGAATGTGCTCGAGGATGCAATCAGCCGCATCAAGGCGGCACTGGAACGCTAAACACAAGCCCCGGCACAGTCCGGGGCTTTTTGTATCCCCTATCCTGATCGAACACTGCCATGAAAACCAGAATTCTGACTCGACTGCTTGCCGACACATCCGCTCCGGCCCTGCTGCTGAAGGACTCCAAAGCCGAATGGAGCAACGAGGCCTTTGAACAATTGCCGAAAAAGCAGCGCAAGAGCATTGTGGACTGGAGCAGTGACAGCAAAAATACCGACATCCTGATCAGTCAGGGCGTGATCTTCGAGCGCCTGAAAACGGATGAGCACTACCTGATATTGGCGTGCGGGCACCGTGCTGGACAACAGCAGCGAGCATTGCTGCAGGAACTGATGCCTGCCCTGGCCTCAGGCAGCGACCCGTTCTTTATTCTGCCGCAACTTCTGGCATCCCTGCTTGACTGGCCCGAGGCGGCTGGCTGCAAGCTGCAGGGCACTGATAAGCTGGCTCTGATGGGACACTGGTCAGGACAGCAGCTGTTGCCACCGCAAACATTGGAGCTTAAAAACAGCTCAGCAGCTCCGCTCTACCAGCAAGGCCAGCCCGGCACCCTGATTCTGGAATGGGACCGGAACGAAGCCAGAGTGCGCGATCCCCTGCTTGGGGATCAGGGACTCTGGATTGCTCAGCGCGTGGATTCCCGCAATGGCAACCCATTGGGACACCTGAGCCTGTGGGGGGCCGAGAAAACAGCCAGCCTGGCTGACAGTATCCATCTGATGCAACTCTGCGCCGATCTTATCAGCGCCTGGCAACCGGAACAGCTGGAGAGCAGTGAGCGCAGCCCTGCTCTCCAGCTGGACCCTTTAACACAACTGCCCGGACGCGACGCACTCGATCACACCCTTGCCGGCAGCGAACAGGAGCGGAAGCAGTCCGGCCGTGACTGTCTGCTGGCACTGATCGACATCGACAGCCTTTCGGCAATCAACAATCTGCACGGCCAGCACGAAGGAGACCGCGTCTTGTGCCAGTTTGCCGACCGCCTGCGCCACATCTGCCGTCCTGATGACCACTTGTTCCGTTTTGGCGGCGACGAGTTCGTCCTGCTGCTTCCCGTCAAACACACGCCACCGCCTTTGCAACAGCGCCTGGATCAGATCAACCGCGCCATGACACAGACATTGGGGTCAGCCTTTCATGCCAGTGCCGGCCTGGCTCTGCTGTCAGAAGTCAACGGCAGTGGTGATGAGCTGCTGCTGCTGGCGGACAGCCGCTTGAGAAAAGAAAAGAAACAGCGCGGGATTTGAGTGACAGATTATTGAACTGGCCAGTCTGTTAATGCACAATGACGCCTTTCTGGAATGATCGGTTCAATTAAATGACACGAGGCAGACCCCCGGTACACAGCCGCGAAGCCTTGCTGGATCTTGGCAACCACCTTTTCCAGCGCCACGGCTATCACGGCACCAGCCTGAGCATGATTCTGGATGCCTGTGACGTTTCGCGTGGTTCCTTCTACAATTATTTCGGCGGCAAGGAATCATTCGCCATCGAAGTCATCGAACACTATCAGGCACTGGAAATGGACCTGTGGCGCGAAGAATTCAGCCGCATTCAGGGCTCCCACGCCGACAAGCTGCGAACCATGATGCTGCGCCTGATCGAAGACTTTTCTGATGAAAACGAACGAATCGGCTGCCTGCTGGCCAACCTGTCCGGAGAGATGGCTCTGGCCTCACCGGAATTTCGGCACGCCATTCGCGATGCAATCCAGCGTGTTATCGATGCCATAAATGACGATATGCTGATCTGTCAGCAGGAAGGCAGTATCCGCACCGACCTCTCTGCCAGTGCCCTGGCGCGCCTGATCTGGGACTACTGGCAAGGCGCACTGCTGCGGATGAAAGTTGAAGATAGCCGCCAGCCACTTTATGACGCAGTTGATATGCTGTGGCAGCAGATTTTGCCCGCTCCGGAACCCAACGACCGGCCCGTACATCACACAAGGGAAGTATTGCACAGTGAAACGCATTAAACGGAAACTCATCCCGCTGCTGGCCCTTGCCAGCTTCAGCAGTGCACCTGCTGGTGCAGCGGCTCTTGCCGATCTGTACCGCATGGCACTGGATAACGACCCGCAGCTCAAGGCCGCAGAAGCCCGCTACCTGGCCGGGCAGGAAGCAGAGACTCAGGGGCTGGCGCAACTGCTGCCACAGATCAATGCCGGTGGCAGCTACACACACAGTAATGATGGCTATCGTGACCAGAGCGCAGATGATCGCGCCTGGCAGGTCTCTCTGGTACAGCCGGTATTCGACACTGCCAAGTGGTTCGGTTATCAGAAAAGCCAACTGATCACAGAACAGACATCGCTTCAATTCGATCTTGACCAGCAGCAGCTGATCCAGCGCACGGTTGACGCTTACCTTGGCGTTCTGCGTGCCATGAGCACGCTGGAGACCGCTCAGGCCCAAGAACGCGCATTGCAGCGCCGACTGGAGCAGGTAAACGCGCAATTTGAGGTTGGCGTGATTGCCATCACCGATGTACAGGAAGCCCAGGCTTCCTTTGATAATGCTGTCGTACAGCGAATCGATGCTGAAGGCGCCCTGACCAACAGCTATGAAGCACTGGAGCGACTGGCGGGACAGCAATTTACCACGGTCGACCTGCTGCGCGAGGATTATCCGATTGAGCCGATTACACCGGCTGAGCCCGCGCCATGGCTCGAAAAGGCACGCAGCGGCAACCTGGCCCTCAAACTCAGCGAGCTTGGCATTGAAACCAGCCGCCGCGACAGTCAGATTGCACGTGCCGGCCATCATCCGCGCGTGAATCTCGAAGCCAACTATGGCTACAGTGAATCTGAATTCAATAGTCGCCCCTGGGAGGACAGCAGTTCGGTAGCCCTGACTCTGAGCGTACCGCTGTTCAGCGGAGGCGCCACAAGTTCTCAGGTACGCGAGGCGCAACAGAACCTGTATGCCGCCCAGTATGAGCGTGAGGACCGGTATCGCGAGGTCACGGAACAGACCCGTTCACTCTTGCGCAACCTGCAAACCAGCGTCCAGAGCGTGAAAGCCCGGATGCAGAGCATCAAATCACGCGAGACGGCCCTGCGTGCAACTGAAGAAGGCTTCAACGTGGGTACCCGCAACGTGGTGGATGTGTTGCAGGCCGAACAGGCGCTGTATCAAGCCCGACTGGACTACGCGACTGCACGATTCAATCATGTGTCCACCCTGTTCCGTTTCAAGCAACAGCTGGGCACGCTGAGCCCCGATGACCTGCTGTCACTGGATGAATGGCTGAAGTCATCGACCGCAGCTCAATAAATACCGACCTTGAATACGTAAAAAGCCGGCAGTTGCCGGCTTTTTACTATTATACTTTTGTGATACCGAATCGCCGGCACATTGCAAGCCACTCAATGCAGCGTGGGCGCATCTTCATCCGATTCAGGCAAAATCAGCTGGCCAGCACTGTCCAGCGGCAAGGCACCCTGCTCCTGAGCCAGTTCCAGCAATTGCTGCAGCAGCATTTCAGTCAAGTGGGCACTGATGATCAGCCCGGCAGGCGGATCACCTTCAAACATGTCTTCATCTACCAATTCGTCGGCACGGAGTCCTAACAGAAGCGGGTTTTCCTGTATCAGCGGTGCCAGATCATCCGGCGCAAACACCACATAATCCGAAGATACCTGCAGCGCCAGCTGATAGGCATCATGAGGGGCTTCCCCCAACTGCCTGAGATAGGCTTTCTCGGCCGCATTAAACAGCACAGACAACTGGCTGTTCTGGCGCTGACTAAGATCAGGTGGAGCCACATCACTGTAGTCCACACTTTTAACTTCGGGAATGTTGTCCAGCTCCCACGCATCGACCAGAATACGGTCATCGCTGTCGATCTGGAGCCACTCACGATTGACAGCCACTGCCAGCAGCCCCTCAAGCGCCGCCGCACAGATATTGCTGGTCACTATTACGCCAATACTTGGGTTTTCAATCTCGGCAGGATCTTCCACCAGCTCACCGGCACGTGCTGACAGCAGTTTCGGATCTTCCGCAATCAACTCCGCCAGAGCTAACGGTGAAAGATTGAGCATCTGCTGACACACCCGGTGTGCCGTGATGTAAGGCTCACGCTGACCACTTTCCTGCATGGTGCGTACATAACGTTGCCGCACCCTGTCCATAAGATCTGCCAGCCGACGACTCATGCCGTGCCTCCGCCCATCTGCAGGATAAACCCTGCTTAGTGAATGGTAATACCCACAGGTTTAACGTCATCTTTCAGCTTGTCAAACTGCTCACGCAGCTGCAGCAAGGGTATCAGACCAAAATCGAGTGGCTCTGCCGGCAGTTCGCACCAATCCAGCGCCCAGATCCGGGTCATCAGCTCATATTCGCCAATCAGAGCATCCATGAAAATCATCACCGCCTCAACCCGCGGATCCATCTCCAGTATTTTGGGAGAATCCTGCAGATAGATGGCCAGGTGCAGCTTGCCTTCGATCACGCGCAGTGAACACCAGAACTCTTCAATATCACAGTACTCTTCACCCAGGTTGACGCAGGACGGTACTGGATCATAGCGGTGATTGAAGGCACGAAAGTTGATGCCACTGAGCTCAGGCGCAGCACCCACCACACTGAGTACAGCATGGATCGACTCAGGATAGCCGTCACAACCAAAGATCATCTCGACCGGCCCTTCTTCATGCTCGCGCTCAAAGTGGAAGGTCAGATTACGGTCGATTTTCTGCAGCGAGACACGGTAGGTATCGAGCAGGTTGTCGGCATCAAACTGCATATCCTGCTGACTATCCAGCAGCTGATCGAGTGTTTGTTCAATCTGCTGCCAGAAAGCGCGGATCTGATTCAAATCAGGATTGGAATTCATGTACACCAATGATGTTAAAGCGTGTCAGGTTCGCGGAACAACAACACCCGTCTGTCCCTGGTATTTGCCACTGCGATCTTTATAGGAGGTCTCACAAACCTCATCTGCGCCGAGAAACAGCATCTGAGCTACGCCTTCATTGGCATAGATACGGGCCGGCAGTGGCGTCGTGTTGGAGAATTCGAGGGTTACATGTCCTTCCCATTCGGGCTCCAGCGGTGTCACGTTAACGATGATACCGCAGCGAGCATAGGTACTTTTACCCAGGCAGATCGTCAGTACGTCTCGCGGGATACGGAAGTACTCGACCGTACGTGCCAGTGCAAACGAGTTGGGAGGAATAATGCAAACGTCAGACTGCACATCAACAAAGCTGCCCTGGTCGAAGTTCTTCGGATCCACGATGGAGGAGTTGATGTTGGTGAAGATCTTGAATTCGTCCGCACAGCGAACATCGTAGCCATAGCTCGAGGTCCCGTAGGACACAATCGGCTGGTCATTGGCACGTCGTACCTGACCGGCCTCGAACGGCTCAATCATGCGGTGTTTGTCCGCCATCTGGCGAATCCAGCGATCCGACTTTATACCCATAGCTGCCTGTTCACCTGAAAGTCTGTTGGCAAATCAACGCACCATTCTATACGTTTTGGGCAAAAAAAACCGCCCCGGTGTAACACTGGGGCGGAAAATTTCATCTCGCTGTACTAGTCACTGTTGACCTGAATAGTGGGAATTGAGTTCCCCGCTGTAGTTAATTTTTTTGCCAGCCGCGCGCCCATGCTCCGAGCAATTTCTCGATAGCGCTGGGCATGGCCACTTTCGGGGTCGGCAACCACCGTCGGCTTGCCGGCATCGGTCTGCTCACGAATCGCAAGCGCCAGCGGCAACTGCCCCAGCAGCTCTGTCTCGTACTGTTGCGCGATGCGCGCGCCACCACCAGCACCAAACAGCGCTTCTTCATGGCCACACTGACTGCAGATATGCACACTCATATTCTCGACAATTCCAAGCACCGGAATATCCACCTTGCGGAACATCTCGATCCCTTTGCGGGCATCCAACAGAGCAATATCCTGTGGCGTAGTGACAATAACCGCCGCGCTGACCGGTACCCGCTGCGCCAGCGTCAGCTGGATATCGCCGGTGCCGGGCGGCATGTCGATCAGCAGGTAGTCCAGATCCTGCCACAATGTCTGGTTCAGCAACTGCTGCATGGCGCCACTCACCATTGGTCCTCGCCAGACCATGGGTGTGTTTTCATCGACCAGATAGCTCATCGACATGGACTGAATGCCATGCCCCACGATCGGACGGAAGTATTTCTCTTCCGCGGTTTCGGGTCGCTGTCCTTCGGGAATTCCCAACATCATACCCTGACTGGGGCCATAGATATCCGCATCCAGAATACCCACCCGCGCGCCCTCGGCAGCCAGCGCCAGTGCCAGATTCACGGTGGTAGTCGACTTGCCAACCCCACCCTTGCCGGAAGCAATGGCGATAATATTGCGAACCCCTTCAAGGCCAGGTAGCTTTTTAGGGCTGGGGTGTGCCTGAATCTGCTGGCAAACCTGGATCTCAACGGTATGCCCTGCATACATCTCGCTAACCGTCTCATTCAGGCCATCATGCAGCCTCGAGTGCTGGCTGGCACAAGCAAATCCCAGCTCAACTACAACCCTGATGCGGCTGTCATCAATTTCTATCGGACCAACCCGGCCAATGTCCGCCAGGGCCAGCCCGGTATCGGGATCAATCCAAGCCTCAATGGCTGCACGTATCTGCTCGGCATTTGCTGCTGTCATGGAAACTCCTTGAACGATCTGAGCCTGATAATAACCCAGTACTATAGTCGGAATTATGCCTCAGATATGCCTTGCTGTTCCAGTGCAAGCTGCCGCAGCGCGGGAAGATCCATCTTGCCACTGCCCAGCAGAGGTATTTGGTCAACGGTATACACCCTTGCAGGCCGACACAGCGGCGCAATTGAAGATTTCCGCAAGCGCGACTGAATCGACTCGGAATCAGCCCCCTCCACCAGCAATACAATTTGCTCGCCCTTACGCTCATCCGGTACAGCAACCGCCGCCAGCACCAGCTCCGGCTGATCCAGTTCTGACTGCACGGCTTGCTCTACCGAGCTGAGCGAGATCATTTCGCCCCCTATCTTGGCAAAGCGTGAATAGCGATCAATGATGGTAAGGAAGCCATCTTCATCCAGGTACCCCTTGTCACCAGTCTTGTACCAACGCAAACCATCCGCCTCAAGGATCACCTCGGCAGTACGATCAGGTTCGTTGAGGTATCCCTTCATGATCTGACTGCCTCCCAGCAGGATCATTCCGCTATCACCAACCGGTAACGGCTTCAGCGAAACCGGGTCTACGACTCTGAACATGGAGCCAGGCAGTGCCATGCCCACGGTCCCTTCGCGCTGCCCCCGCTGCAGGTGCCACCACTGTGTATCGAGGTAATCCGGCAGGTTTACGCTGGCCACCGGCGTGGTTTCTGTACAGCCATATCCTTCCAGGACCGGAACGCGAAAGCGCGCCTCGAAGCCGGATTTTATCTGCGGCGAGAGCTTCTCGGCTCCTGCCACCACCAAACGCAACGAGCTGAACATCAGCGGATGCAATTTCTGGTTGCGCACATAAATGCCAAGAAAGGTGCTGGTACCGCACAGAATCGTGGCACGATAGCGCGCTGCCGCCTTGCCGATATTGACCGCATCAGTCGGATCCGGCTGGCAGACCAGCGGGATTCCCTCCACCAGCGGCATCATGCTGGTAACGGTAAGGCCAAAGGCATGGAACAGGGGCAGCGTTGCCAGTACACAGTCATCCTCCTGAACGTTCAACACGGCCGCGATCTGTTTAAGGTTTGCCATCATGTTACGGTGGCTCAGCATGACCCCTTTGGGGGCTCCCTCGCTACCGGATGAGAACATGATCGCGGCGGTATCATCCAGATCAGACGCCCCCCCATAACGCCAGTGCAACGCCCATACCGGCGTCAGTACTGCTTGCATCAGGGTCAGCAGCGACTCTGGCTTGCCGATCCCGGCTTTTACGTCTTCCAGGATGATTACATTCATTCGCTCCAGCAGCTGCCTGAAACTCAGGCCTCGCTGCTCCAGCTTGCGCAGAAACTGTGACGAGGTGACCAGTGTGCGTACACCGGCCCGCTCGGCACAACCCAGCAACACGTGCTCCGGTGATGTGTAGTTCAGGTTGACCAGCGTCTTGCCTGACATCAAAAGCGCCATATTGGCAATGGCACCACCGGCCGCCGTCGGCAACAACAGCCCAACATTTTGCTCTTCAATCTTTCTAAGCCGGCGACTGAACAGGATACAGGCCGTCAACAGCCTGCGATGGTTAAGCACAGGGCCGTTAAGATCGGTCAAAGCCCATTCAGAGGGTGCCGCCCTGGCTGTACGAATAAAGGCTCGCGGCAGCGTTTCTAGGCTGTCGGTGTACTCATTCCAGGCATGAATCGATAGCTGGGCAACCGTCTGCTTGACCGTTTCAGCACGGGTATCAAGCGGCAGCGGTTCACCAAATGCCACTATCACATCACGTTTGAGCCCACGGTTGTCAAATCCCTGCAGCCGCTCACTGGAGCGAGAAAAGCGACTGCCCCACAACCCCCGCAGATAAAAAGGTATGATCCGCGCATTCGGAACCGGACCATCCCCGCTTTCACGAGCGACCCGCTCAAAGCCACGTTTGAACTCGCCCAGCTGACCGCTGTAACTGATGGCGCCTTCCGGGAACAGACACACGACTCGGCCATCAGCCAGCAGCTTGCGTACCTGGCGCATGGCGCTGCGCGGGCCTCGCGCAGAGATGGGAATGACACGATACAAATCCAGGAACCAGCGCAGATACCAGCGCTCATAAATCGAGCGTTCCATCACAAAATGGATATGACGCGGGCAAGCCATCTGCAGCATGGCCCAGTCCAGCCAGCTGATATGGTTCCCAAGCAGAAGAGTCCCTTCTCCGCTCACCGGCAGGTGCTCGAACCCAAGCACCTTCAGGTTGTAGCGACGTCGAATCAGACTTGTCGCCATAAGACGTACAAGCGCTTGTGGCAGCAAGATCACCGCATAGATTGCACCACATACCGCCACCAGCGCCAGCAGCCAAAGCACCCAAGTTGAGGGTACCGATAACAGTGCACTTGTCACGGTCAGCAGCAGGAAACTGAGCATGGAAACGTTTTGAACAAAATTATTGCCAGCCAGTACGCGACCCAGACGCGACTCTTCAGCGTTAAACTGAATCATGGCGTTGAGCGGGATAATCATCATCGCACCGCTGGCCCCGATCAGCAGAAAGGCCAGCGCACAGAGGGCAATACTGTTCAGTTGTGGCAACAGCAGCAGCCCCAATGCCACACCACAGGCACCCAGGGGAATGAGTCCGGCATTGATGTAGTGTCGTGACAGGCGACCCGCGATGACAGAGCCAATCATGATGCCGACCCCTGCCAGCGCCATCGCTCCCTGAATAATGAATGTGTTGTTCTGGTCCAGATGCTCTTTGGCATAGGCGGGAAATACAGCCAGCATCACCTGACTGATTGACCAAAACATGGCGAGGCCAAATATGGACAGGAGAATGGTGCGTACACTCGCCAGCTCGGCCAGGTTACGCCACAGACTGCGCCCACTGACGTAATCCCGCACGCTAAAACATTGTCGAGGATCGGTTTGGCTCAAGGCCGGCAGACGCAAGGTCAGCAGTAGCTGCAGGGCTGCTCCACCCACCAGAACCCAGCCAAGTGAGGCCACGTTTGGCAGAATTTGATTTGGGCCATGCAGCGTCTGCCCGGCCAGCATCCACTCGAACAGCGCCGAAAACACCACAATGCCACTTAGTATCGCCACAATGGTAACAGCCTGAATCCAGCCATTGCCTTCGCTCAAACGCTCAACACCGAGTAGTTCCCGAATAAAACCGTATTTTGCCGGTGAATAAATCGCACTTTGCACAGCCAGAATAAAGGTCAGGGCAAAGGCGGGAATGAACAGGCCGGCATAGTAACAGGCTGTAATAGCCAGCGTAATTAACAGTGCCGCCGCTGCGGATAGCTGCATGACACGGTGTTTGGGGTACTTGTCGGAAACAAAACCTGCAGGGGTAAACAGCATAATAAAAGGCAGCAGGATCAAGCCATTTACGACAGCCGTCAGCAGAATTTGCGTTTCACCATCATAACTTTTGAAAAGGGTGTTCTGGATGGTGACCTTGTGTCCCAGGTCGATAAACGCATTGATAAACGCCACCAGAATGAACGCCGGAAACCCCCGTATCTTCAGTAATTCCGTCATTCCAACACCCTCTCCCACACCCTCAGCGAACCGACAGCCCGTGACTCTATTTTCTCGGCACGGTTGTAATCAGTGCCTCAACCCTTACCATTTCAGGATCTTACCCGATAAAAGGAGGATAGTGCATTGTATAATCAGGCACAGACAGGCCCGTTCAAGGGGATGAACGCAGGGATGAGCACCATCGCCATCCTGATGGTTCTGGCGACGGTGGTAGCCGGTGTTTTCTTCACCGATGAAAGTGCTGCCGCAATCGGTCAGCTGCGCAGCTGGCTCAACCCCTTTCTGGAATGGTATTACGTCCTGCTGGTTGCCTTTCTGCTGTTCTTCATGATCTGGCTCGGCACTGGGCGCTATAAGAATGTGCGTCTGGGCAACGATGCTGAGGTACCCGAATTTACCTTTTTCTCTTGGGTCAGCATGCTGTTTGCAGCCGGAACCGGGGTCGGGATTCTTTTCTGGTCGGTGGCACAGCCGATTCTTCAGTTTCAAGACAACCCTTTTGTTGAGTTTGGCAGCGCCGATGCCGACGCAGCCATCATCGCCATGCGGCTCTCGTTTTTTCACTGGGGCATCAACGGCTGGGCCATCTTCTCCTTTGTCGGGCTCACCATGGCCTACTTTGCCTTTCGCCACGACCAGCCATTGACTGTACGCTCAGCCTTGCGCCCACTGCTGGGCAACCGAATTCATGGGGCCTTTGGTGATTTGATCGATCTGCTGGCGGTATTCGGCACTGTGTTTGGCATTGCCACAACACTGGGCCTTGGCGTTCAACAGATGAACGCCGGGCTTAATCGTGTATTTGGCATCGTCAATTCCACCGAACTGCAGTTGACCGTGATCGCAGGTATCATGATGATCGCCACCGTCTCGGTGGTATCTGGTGTTTCTCGTGGTGTGCGGCTGCTATCGGAAATGAACTTCTGGCTTAGCATTGCCGCCGTCTTCTTCATGCTGATTCTAGGCCCTACACAGTATCTGATCGGCGTCACCATTGAAGCCACCGGCGACTACATCCAGAATTTGTTGCCCCTGAGTTTCCACACCAACGCCACCCATGGTGGCCACTGGCAAGCAGAGTGGACTGTGTTCTTCTGGGGCTGGTGGCTGGCCTGGAGCCCATTTGTTGGCATGTTTATCGCCCGAATTTCACGCGGGCGCACCTTCCGTGAGTTTGTCACCGGTGTACTGTTGGTTCCTACCGGCATCACTATTATCTGGATAGGCCTGTTTGGCGGCACCGCATTGTATCAGGAGCTGTTTCAAGGCGGCGGTGTCATTGAAGCCGTGTACAACGATATCTCTTCGGCCCTGTTTGTCATGATTGAAGGGATGTCATTGGGTATCATGACACCGGTTGTATCCACTCTGCTGATTGTGCTGATCGGTACCTACCTGATCACCTCAGCCAATGCCGGCACACTGGTGATTACCACCATTCTGTCTGGCGGGGATACCGATCCGCCCTCTGGGCACCGTATTCTCTGGGGAGTTTTTCTGGCTCTGCTGACGGCAGTTCTGCTGTTGGCCGGCGGACTCGAAACCCTGCAGGCAGCTGTTATTACCGCTGCCTTGCCGTTTTCACTGGTGGTGGTGGCCATGGCGACCGGTTTGCTGCGTGCGCTGCGAGAAGAGCGCTATGCTGCTCGCACCGGTGAGCGCAAACTGGCTCCGGCAGAACCCTGGGCGGTAGCGGAAGATGTGATCGAAGAGCCCGCGATCGAACGCAGAGCACAGGATTCAGCCGGTCTATGACCGGCCCTTGCCTGATCAGTCGGGCAGTTTCTCGAAATCAACCTTGGGCAGACATTCAAAGCCCGGTTTGGCAAAGTAGTAGCCTTGCATCAAGGTCACGCCGTGTTGGAGGAAATACTCCATCTCGGCGGCGGTTTCGACCCCCTCGGCCAGAATACGAATATCGAGCTGGTTACAGATATCGATCAACCCACCCACGATGATCTGTTTAACCCGACTGCTGTCGATATCGCGCACCAGCTCCATATCCAACTTCAGCGTATGCGGAATGAAGCTGGCCATAAGATTGAGCCCGGCATGGCCAGCCCCAAAATCATCCAGTGCCGTGATAAACCCTTGCTGACGATAATATTCAAAGATCCGAGTCAGATGATTGGCATCGTGCACCCGCTCTGACTCGGTAATCTCGAACATGATCCGATCAATGGGGAAGCCATGTTCCCGTGCAGCCTGAAGGGTACTGCGAATACAGTGCGCTGGCTCATACACGGCATTGGGCAGAAAGTTGATACTCAACACCTGCTTCATGCCAAGCCGGGCAGCCAGAGCTATCGCCTTTACGCGGCATGCCTGATCGAAGGCATAGCGGTTTTCGTCATTCACCTTTGACAGTACGGAGAAAGCACCCGCCCCATCCACGCCGCGCACCAGCGCTTCGTATCCATAGATCTCGCCACTGGACAGCTCCACTACAGGCTGAAAGGCAAAGGTAAAATCAAAATCCAGCGGCACCTGACATCCGGCACAGCCGGGAAGTGTCTGCGGGGGCATGGTGTATCCTTGTATAAAACACGACTCAGGGGTTTACAGTATTCTAGATCAAAAAAAAGTGTAGTGTCAGAGTGTCACTCTTGAAAGTTACTGCCTATCACGACTATCAACCGAGTGCTCAGTGGTTATAATCGCAGCGATAACCAAGGAGGACACTATGCTCAAACCACTACTGCTTGGCCTGGCACTTCTGCCAGCCACTTTTATGCCTGCCCACGCCGAAGACACGATGCCCCGGGTATTACTGAACACCACACTGGGTCCGATCGAACTGGAGATTAACGCCGACAAGGCCCCCATTACTGCGAAAAACTTCCTGCAATACGTGGACAAGGGCCACTATGACGGCCTGATCTTTCATCGCGTAATCCCGGGCTTCATGATCCAGGGTGGCGGCTTCACGGTCGAGATGGAGCAGGTTGAAACTGATGCGCCGATCAAGAACGAGTCGGGCAACGGCTTGAGCAACCAACGTGGCACCATCGCCATGGCTCGCACACGGGACCTGGACAGCGCCACAGCCCAGTTCTTCATCAATACAGCTGATAACGTTCGGCTTGACGGCCGCAATGGACCAACCGGTTACACCGTGTTCGGTAAAGTGATCAGCGGCATGAACACCATCGATGAAATCAGTGCAGTGAAAACCGGCCGCACAGGCATGCACGGAGATGTACCGCTGACACCCGTGGTGATCGAAAGCGCCGTACGCATGGCCGAACAAACGCTTGACGACACGGCCAGCAACCCATCGAGCGAAGAGTAGAAACGCAAACGCCCCGCACTGGGCGGGGCGTTCTGGTATAAACCAACGCGGTATCAGCGCTGATCGAAGTCCAGCACGACCTCATCGGTGATCGGGTGCGCCTGACAGCTGAGCACGTAACCGGCTTCAATTTCGTGCTGCTCCAGTCCGTGAGAGATATCCATCTCCACTTCACCCTTGGTCAGTTTGCACTTACAGGTGGAGCACACACCGGCCTTGCAGGAGTAAGGCAGGTCCATGCCCGCATCCATGCCCGCATCCAGAATGTTCTGACCCACGGTAGCCAGATCAAACATCACGGAGCGACCATCGGCGACCACGGTCACCTTGCTCATTTTGTCTTCGCCGTACTGCGCTACGCGCGCCTGTGCCTTCTCCAGCATCTCCTTGGAGTCTGCAGATGAAGTGGCAAAAAGTTCGTAGTGAATCTGACTGTCACTCAAACCTTCCATGCGGAAGCCACGAGAGACTTCGGTCATCATCGCCTCAGGACCACAAATGAACGCTTCATCGGTGCTCTTGATATCGATCAGGCCACTCTTCTGCAGTGCATAGCCTTTCTTGTTGTCGATGCGACCGTTTAGCAGATCCGCTCCCTGATCTTCATAGTCCATAATATTGATCCACTGGAAGCGATCCATATAACGGTTCTTGATGAAGTTCAGCTCATCCTTGAACATCACGGTATTGCTGCGCTGGTTACCGTAGATCAGCGTGACCTTGCTGTTGGCTTCGGTTGAAAGCACGGATTTCATGATCGAAATCATCGGCGTAATACCGGAACCCGCCGCGATGCACATGTAGTTCTTGGCGTTATCCGGGTTCAGCTCGGTGTAGAAGCTGCCCTGCGGCGGCATGACTTCAACCTCAACGCCCGGCTTGAAGTGGTCGTTGGCGTAGTTGGAGAAACGGCCGTCCTGTACACGCTTGATGCCGACACGCATGTGGCCATCGTTCACGCCGGAGCAGATGGAGTAGGAACGACGCACATCTTCGCCATCAATCATGGCGCGCAGGGTCAGGAACTGGCCCTGGATAAACTTGAACTTCTGCTTCAGTTCTTCAGGTACTTCGAAAGTCACGCAGATGGCCGAGTCCGTTTCAGGCTGGACTTCGGCCACTTTTAGCGTGTAGAAATTGGTGTCAGACATCGCTTCACCTATATCTTCTTAAAATAGTCAAAAGGCTCGTTGCAATCGTTGCACTGGAACAGCGCCTTGCAGGCGGTGGAGCCAAACTCGCTTATCCGACGGGTGTTGCGCGAGCCACAGTGCGGGCACTTGGCATGGGCATCCGGGGTCAGGCCATCCGCATCGATATCGGCATCTTCCGGCGGTGCCACGCCGTAGTTGCGCAGCTTGCGGCGTCCTTCCGGTGACATCCACTCCGAACTCCAGGCCGGCGACAGCGTCATTTTGACTTCGACCTTGTCATAACCGTTTCGGTTGAGCTGAGCCACCACGTCATCGGTGATGGTGTTCATCGCCGGACAGCCGGAGTAAGTCGGAGTGATGGTGACCACAATACGGTCACCATCACGCTCCACGTCACGCAGAATCCCCAGATCCCAGATGCTCAGTACCGGGACTTCGGGATCCTTCACTTCATCGAGCAAATTCCAGAGTTCCTTTACGTCCGGGGCGTTGCGCTGTTGCAAACGGCGATACTGCTCTTCCGGCATCAGTGAGATTTCATTCATGGCGCGTTACCACTGGCATCCGGGGTGAGAGCGATGCACGATCTGCATCTCGGTCAACATGTGACCCAGATTCTCGGTGTGGTAGCCGGTACGACCACCACGTACGGCCCAGCTGTCTTCCGGTACGGTCAGAGTCGCTTCGGTCAGAATATCGCTGACCACCTTGTGCCACTCATCGCGCAACTTGGATACGTCGACACCGATACCGTTGTCAGCCAGCAGTTGCTCGGTTTCATCCATGTCGAACATCTCGTGGGTGTAACCCCAGAGTGCATCCACGGCCTTTTGAGTACGCTTGTGGCTCTCTTCAGTACCATCACCCAGGCGCAGTACCCAATCGCGGCTGCGACGCAGGTGATACTTGGTTTCCTTGATCGCCTTGGAGGCGATTGCGGCCAGCGTTTTGTCCTTGGACTGCTCCAGATGCGGCAGCATGATGGTGTAGTACACATCCGCGAACAGCTGACGAACCTGAGAGTAGGCGAAATCACCCTTGGGCATTTCCATCAACAACAGGTTGCGGTATTCACGATCGCTGCGCATGTAGGCGAAGTCATCTTCGGTGCGACCATCGTTGGCCAGCTCGGCTGCATAGGTATAGAACATGCGAGCACGACCGATGTAGTCCAGTGCCACATTGCCGTAGGCGATGTCTTCTTCGAGGAACGGACCGTAGCTCACCCACTCGGAGATACGGTGGCCCAGAACCACGGAGTCATCACCCAGACGGGTGGCATATTCAAGCGTTGCCGCCTTGATTGCGTCACTCATTACTCTATCTCCTCACCAATTACATGTTGTTGACGGGATCGGGCAGCACGTAATAAGTCGCGTGACGGTAGGGCTTGTCATCGTTCGGATCGTAGAAGCAATCCGCATCATCTTCCTGAGAGGCGCAGATGTCGCTGGACTTTACGACCCACAGGCTGACGCCTTCGCTGCGACGGGTGTAGCAGTCGCGGGCGTACTCCAGTGCCTGTTCAGGATCTTCAGCGTGCAGGCTGCCGACATGTTTGTGGTCCAGACCACGCTTGGAGCGTACGAAAACCTCAAACAGTTCCAGTTTTTCTGTTGGCTTTGTCATTTCCAGTTACCTCTTAAGCTGCACGCTGTGCTTTTTTGGCGCGTTTCTTTTCGTTGTATGCAGTAATGGCGTCACGAACCCATTCGCCTTCATCGTGAGCGGCAACATGGTGCTCGATACGCTGACGGTTGCAGTGACCGTTACCGTTGATCACACTCCAGAACTCGTCCCAGTTCAGATCGCTGCTGTCGTAGTGGCCACGCGCTTCGTTCCACTTGATGTTGGCGTCCGGGTGGTCAAGACCCAGCACTTCAATCTGCTTGACGGTCTGGTCAACAAATTTTTGGCGCAGATCGTCATTGGTCTCGCGCTTGATCTTCCACTCCATGGACTTCTGGGAGTGGGCAGATTCGGTGTCGTGCGGACCAAACATCATCAGGGCCGGCCAGTAAAAGCGATTCAGGGCGTCCTGAGCCATCGCCTTCTGTTCCGGAGAACCCTTGGCCAAAGCCAGCATGGCTTCATAGCCCTGACGCTGGTGGAAACTCTCTTCCTTACAGATACGGATCATGCCGCGTGAGTACGGACCGTAAGAGGTACGCTGCAGGGATACCTGGTTCACGATGGCAGCACCATCAACCAGCCAACCTATCGCCGCTACATCAGCCCAGGTCAGGGTCGGGTAGTTGAAAATCGAGGAATACTTGGCTTTACCGGTCTGTAGCTGCTCGATCATTTCGGAACGAGAAATACCCAGGGTTTCGGCTGCGCTGTAGAGATAAAGGCCGTGTCCCGCTTCGTCCTGTACCTTGGACAGCAATACCGCCTTGCGGCGCAGAGACGGTGCACGGGTGATCCAGTTGCCTTCCGGCTGCATGCCGATCACTTCAGAGTGAGCGTGCTGAGAGATCTGACGGATCAGGTTCTTGCGGTACTCCGCAGGCATCCAGTCCTTGGGCTCGATCTTCTCTTCCGCTTCGATCTTACGCATGAAATTCTTTTCTTCGGGCGTCATCGTTCTGCTCTCCGATCTTGGTTCATTCTGTCGCACTGTGTAACTTATTTTTCTAAGCCAGAGTGTTTTTTGTATCGCTCTAGCCACTTACAGCCTGTTTAGCTGTACCGCTTCAGGCACAGATACAACAGGATACGCTCACCAACATGCGATAGATTAAATGTACTACCAAATCTACTTAAATGATACATAAAAACAAAACTTTTTTTGAATTATTGTATCACTTGAAGCAATGATACTGCGGGTGCAGTCATACGGATCAGTCTAGTCAATAAATACGACAAGTGAGGGCGTAGCTCCGAGTCAATGCTGAAATTGATTCACGTCAGTTAAGGTATCGCCGAACAGATACTGCAGATGTGCCGAAAACGACTTGAGTTCAAGAGTGACACCGCACCGATTGCGGTTCAGTGAGCTGAAATCACAAACAATTCGCTGAGTTCGATCGCCGTAATACGCGGGTTATGAGTACGGCTTTCAGGCTTCAGCGGCTGTTCAAACAACGCAGCCCCCGTATCAATATATATGCCGTTGCCACGTCGCTCGACCCTTGGCACAACCACATGGCCATGTACCGTCAGGTCGATCCCCTCCACATGGTGGACAAATTCAGGCTGCTTAATGGGGCGTTCCCACAACAAGGCTTCCTGCAACGCAGGCTCAAACGGTAGCCTCAGGGCGAGGTCTTCCCATTCATCCAGCGGGAAGGTGCTGTGTGAGATGCCGATTCTGCGCCCATCACCCACCTCAAGCTCAATTACCCAGGGCATTTGCTCTGCCAGCATCTCAGCATGCTGGCGCAGCTTCGCATGGCGAGCAAAGTAGTGTTCCGGACCGGTGCCCAACCAGGCTCTGCCGCCGTATCGCAGCCATGTTTCCACATCCACCGCCTCAGGCTGTTTCAGCCAGTTGAACAATATTTGCTCGTGATTTCCGCGCACCGCAAAAAACCAGGGCTCTTGAGTCAACAGCAGGCAACGTTCTGAATCCGGCCCTCGATTGATCAAGTCCCCCACTGAAAACAGCCGATCCCGGGCAGGGTCAAAACAGACCGCCTCCAGCTCAGCCATTAAGGGCCCGTACCAGCCGTGAATATCACCCACCACAAAATCGCGCCCACGCTGATTAGCTGCCACATGCTGGATTACATTCATAACATTCCCGCTCCCTGATGATCGACATCAACGCTCTTCGCCGCGCTGCTATTGGCTAATGTGCCACATTCACGCTTTATTGATCCAGATCCGTATACGCCCGTGGCTGCAGCTCTACACTCGAAACATGATTCATTTTCGAACAAGACCTTTAATAAAAAATATCATCTTGTCATGGAGCGCCCAATGACCGCCGCCGAACAGGTACGTAACCCACAGGCCATATTCATTTCCGGCAACGAAGCGGTAGCGATGGCTGCCCGCGATGCCGATTGCCGTGTGGCAGCAGCCTACCCCGGAACACCATCCACCGAAATACTGGAATATCTGTCAGCCTATCCAACGGTCTACTCAGAGTGGTCGATCAACGAAAAGGTGTCACTTGAGGTCACGATTGGCGCTTCGCTGGCCGGAAGCCGGGCCCTTTGCGCCATGAAGCACGTCGGACTAAACGTGGCATCCGATGCTTTGATGACTCAAACACTGATTGGCGCGGTTGGCGGACTGGTCATTGCAGTGGCGGATGATGTGGGGCTCTCTTCCTCACAGAATGAGCAAGACTCTCGCTACTGGGGTCGGTTCGCCCATATTCCGGTGCTGGAGCCTTGTGACGCGCAGGAAGCCTACAGCATGACCCGCTTTGCTTTCAGCCTGTCAGAACAGTTTTCAGTACCCGTGCTGCTGCGCCTAACCACCCGTATCTGCCACGTAAAGGGACTGGTCCGAACCGATGCGTCCGAAAAAACGGTTGCACGGTTCTTCAATAAGGACAGCAGCCGCTACGTAATGGTGCCGGGCAACGCACGCAACCGCATACCGTTGATGATGCAACGCGATAAAGAGTTGGCGCAATTTTCAGAAGGCTGTGAACTGAACCGGTTCGAGCCAGGCCGGGATCGGCGGATTGGCTTTGTCACCTCGGGAGCCGCCTATTGCCATGTACGCGAAACATTTCCGGAAGCCCCCGTTCTGAAGCTTGGGCTTAGCCACCCCGCCCCCATTGAAACAATCAGAGCCTTTGCCCAAGGGGTTGACCAGCTTATTGTAGCAGAAGAGGTCGAACCCCTGCTCGAAACCGAGTTGAAAGCGGCCGGCATCCAGCTCAGCGGTAAGGATATCCTGCCTCGGATCGGAGAACTGACACCTTCCGTACTAAGGCCCGCATTGGCCCAGCTCACCGGTGACACCTGCACCACTGCCCCTGCCACTCAAAACGACCTGTTTCCGCGCCCACCAACCCTGTGCGTCGCCTGCCCTCACATGGGCATCTACTACTGCCTCGCACACGTTAAAAACACCATTATCTCCGGCGACATCGGTTGCTACACGCTGGGGGCCGGCCAGCCATGGAATGCACTGGATACCTGCATCAGCATGGGGGCTTCACTAAGCGTTGCCCAAGGGATCGACAAGGGGCGCAGTGAAGCGGATCAAAACAAGAATGTCATTGCGGTCATCGGCGATTCCACATTCCTGCATATGGGTATGCAGGGACTGCTGGACATCACCTACAACCGTGGCAACGTTACCATCCTGCTGCTGGACAACCGAGCAGTTGGGATGACCGGTGGACAGAACGCCCCCTCTTCAGGCCTTGATCTTCATGGCGAGGAAACCATACAGGTAGATTTCAGAAAGCTGTGTGAGGCCCTAGGTGTCAAACCAGCGCGAATCCATGAGGTAAACCCATATGAACTGCCCGTACTGTTCAAGGCGTTGCGCGAAGAGGTCAAACAAACCGGGCCGTCGGTCATCATCACCAATCAGCCCTGCGTCCTTACCGAGCGTTACCGACAACAACCGGCTCTGGCGGTAGATGCCGACAGCTGTACCGGCTGCAGCAACTGCCTTGATGTAGGCTGCCCGGCCATTCTGGTTGAACGGCGTGAAACGGTGATCAAACCCAACGGTCGTGAAAAGCAACTGGCATTCGTGAAAATCGACAGCGCAGCCTGTACCGGATGCAATCTTTGCATCAACACCTGCGGCCCGGATGCCATCATTCCGCTAAGCCGCGACAGCCGAATCAATGCAGTGGAGGTAAGTGCATGAGCTACGTAACCAATATACTGGTGGCCGGAATTGGCGGACAAGGCGTCATGACCGCAGCGGACATTATTGCTCAGGCTGCCATTCGCGCCGGCCATGATGTGAAAAAGACAGAGGTAGCAGGCATGGCACAGCGCGGTGGTGTTGTAACCTCCCACGTCCGCTTTGGTGAGCACGTGTACTCCCCTTCCATCACACCCGGACACGCCGACTTGCTACTGGCGTTCGAGCCAGCTGAGGCACTGCGCTGGGCGGGACATCTGCGCACAGGTGCAGCTGCACTGGTAAACACCTTTGCACAAACTCCACCGGTTGTATCTTTAGGGTTGTTTGAATATCCGGATGCACCACTGGAACAGCTGGCCCGGTATCCGATCAGCGTCAGCAGCTTGAATGCCGGGGATATGGCCATTGGCATGGGGGATCGTCGATTGGTAAACAGCCTGATGCTCGGTGCCGCAGCCAGACATCTGCCTTTCGACAGCGGCTTGCTGAAACAGGCTTTGCTGGACCGTTTTGCCAACAAGGGTGGAAAAATGCTGACTCTTAATGAGCAGGCATTTGATGCCGGTTACAGAGAACCTGGAAAGATATAAGAGGATGGTGGAGCCTAGCGGGATCGAACCGCTGACCTCAACACTGCCAGTGTTGCGCTCTCCCAGCTGAGCTAAGGCCCCACAATCAGGCGAATGCCTGTAAAAATGGCGTCCCATAGGGGGTTCGAACCCCTGTTACCGCCGTGAAAGGGCGGTGTCCTAGGCCACTAGACGAATGGGACGCAGTGTATGACGATTTGGTGGAGCCTAGCGGGATCGAACCGCTGACCTCAACACTGCCAGTGTTGCGCTCTCCCAGCTGAGCTAAGGCCCCTCGTCAAAGGACGGGGCGTATAGTAATGGCCCCACCCTGTGCTGTCAAACGTTTTCTTGCAGGAAATTTGACAATTTGCACAACTGAATCAGTCAGTTAGCGCCTTGTATTCCTTTTCGAGACGCTTGGTTTCCTTCTTGGACGGCGTACCCACTACTTCAAGTGCATGGCGCAGACGGGCGCGGCTCATATCCGGTCCCAAAATGGACATGGCATCCACCACTGAAACACTTTGTGCCGTACCGGATATGGCTACGAACAGCGGGAACAGGAAATCACGAATCTTGATATCCATACCATCAGCCAGTTTTTTCAGCTCGGCGAACAGGCTGTCACGGTCCCACTGGCCCTGCTGATCCATATGCCAAACACTGAACTGCAGGATGCGACGCACCTCATCAAGCTCGACTTTCTTGTGCTCAAAATCCGCCTCGGTGATCGACAACATTCCGCTGAGGAAGAAACCAGCCAGCGGTGCGATGTCGGTAAATTTCTCGACGCGTGGCTGAATCAGCGGAATGATCTGCGCCAGATACTCGGGGTTCAACGCCCACTTCTGTACCTGTGCCGCAAACTGCTCTGGGCTCAGCTCTTCACGGATCCACAGGCCATTGAGCCAACTCAGCTTTTCCTGATCAAATACGGGCCCACCCAAAGACACACGTTGAATATCGAAGTTGGCAAACATCTCGTCACGATTAAACTTCTCGCGTTCATCCGGCATCGACCAGCCCATGCGACCAAGATAGTTCAGCAGCGCTTCCGGCAGATACCCCATGCGCTGATAGTACAGAATACTGGTCGGGTTCTTGCGTTTGGAGAGTTTGGATTTGTCCGGGTTGCGCAGCAGCGGCATGTGGCACAACTGCGGCATCTCCCAGCCAAAGTACTGGTACAGCAGCTTATGCTTGGGCGCTGAGTTGATCCACTCTTCGCCACGAATCACATGTGTGATCTGCATTAAATGGTCATCGACCACGTTGGCCAGATGGTAGGTCGGCATGCCATCGGACTTGAGCAGGATCTGAGCATCAACCTGCCCCCAATCCAGCTCGATCGGGCCGCGCAGCATGTCGTCAATCACGCAGACACCCTCTTCGGGTACCTTCATGCGGACCACGTAAGGCATTCCCGCCGCCATGCGACGCTCAACCTCATCCTGCGGCAACTCAAGGTCACTCTGTTTCAGGGCGGTATGCTTGCCATCGGCACGACGGGTTTCACGCAGCTCATCCAGCTCTTCGGCGGTACGGAAACAGAGGAACGCCGTGCCCTCTTCCACCAAACGCATGGCAAAGTCCTTGTACATATCCTTGCGTTCGCTCTGGCGATAAGGACCATGTGGACCGCCCACATCAGGGCCTTCGTCCCACTCCAGCCCCAGCCAGCGCAACGAGTCAAGGATCGCCTGTTCAGACTCGGCCGTACTGCGGGTTTGGTCGGTATCTTCAATACGCAGAATGAACTGACCGCCATGCTGACGGGCAAAAGCGAGGTTAAACAGTGCAATATAGGCGGTGCCTACGTGGGGATCGCCAGTAGGTGACGGTGCTACACGGGTACGAACAGTCATGATGGTGACTCGATCCTGTAATGGGGTGAGTTAAACGCGGCATTATAACGCGCAAGGCAGGCAAGCTGCCATGCAGGAACGTCAGCTGAAATTGTCCCAGGCGATACCGCCCCAGATCAAAGCCGTAATAAACAGCGCCAGCAACACCGCTGCCGATCCAAGATCCTTGGCCAGGCCAGCCAGAGCATGGAACTCGGTACCGGCACGGTCGACCACCGCTTCTATGGCAGTATTGATCAGCTCCATGATCAGCACAAACAGCAGTGAGCTGATCAAAAGCCCCAACTGCAAGCCGGATTGAGCCAGCCAGAATGCCAATGGCAACAGTAACGTTGCCGCCCACAGCTCATACCGAAATGCTGGCTCACTGCGATAGGCAGCTCGCAGTCCCTTGATTGAATAGCGGGTGGCGTAATAAAACCTCGCCAGCCCCGTGGTTTTGGTTACGATCATTCGCTTGTTTTCCCTGCATTAATTCGACGGTCGAACATCTGACGGTACTGCTCATCCATCTGGCGGTAGGGAATCACACTCTCCCCATCGGCCAAGCGTACATTACTGCGTTCAAAATCCACTTCCCAGATACGACGATCCGGGAATACCAGCGCAGCCCGCGGATCATTATGCAGAGTTTTCATAAACGCCGTGACAATTCGTATCCGATCTTCAGGAATGTCCCCCAACAGGCTCAAGCCATCAATAGGTGTCACCGGTTCCACTTGCATCAGTTCCAGCAGAGTAGCGAAAATGTCTGCCTGTGACAGCGGAGCATCCACCTTGCCAATAACCGTTTCATAATGTGATGCAGGCGGGAAAACCAGAAAACTGTTGTGTGTCACCTCATCCTGAAAATCGCCATGAAATGCGCCACCCTTTCCGGTCACATGCTCCCCATGATCGGATGAGTAAAAGATCCAGCTGTTCGGATTCTCGGCTCTTACTGACTGAAAAAGTTCATTTAGAACAAGATCGGTGTACCACACCGTGTTGTCATAGGCGTTGATGCTGTTGGGGTTTTCTTCCGGCAAGAACTGCTTCATATCGGCCGGTACCTGGCGAGAAAACGGTGTGTGACTGCCGCTCATCTGAACCACCAGCATGAAGGGACGCTCATCTTCTGACTGGCGCTCCAGCCAGGGTTTGATACCTTTTTCCAGCACCACCCGATCGTCAGCACCAATCGACACACTGACGTCAGCGCTGAAATGACTGCCCTGCTCAAAGTGATCCATATCCTGATCAACAAAAAGTTTATCTGTATTACGCCATTGGAAATCCTGCGCCGTGATCAGTGCAGTGACATAGCCAGCACTTTTCGCATAATTGAACAGCGTCGGTACGGAGTAGATCACTCCATGAGGGTCAACTCCTTGCAATCCGGTCAACATATAGGGAACCGAGGTCAGCGTGCGTGGACCAATACTCACTGCATTGCGCATGGCAACCAGCTTTTGCTCCTGCCGCAGCCGGCTAAGATTCGGTGTTGTCGCACGCTCGTAGCCATAAACCCCCATATGATTCACGTTCAGTGACTCGCCGATCACAAATACCAGCGATGGCGCTCCTTCAGGCACCTGCTCGCGGTAATTCAACGTGGGTTTTGGCGGGTAGTCATCCCGGTTGTAATTGAACTCGACTGCACTGATCAGATTACCGGCATAGGCCACCGGTGAAAGCTGGAAATGAGGTGCGCCATACCAGTTGAGAGTCACCAGTAAAAACAGTGCAACACCCAACCCACCCTTACTCCAGCGCAGCCAGCGACGAGGGGAGGCCGGCTGGCGCATAATCAGATACAACACCATACAAGCGAGCCCTGCCGCCAGAACAGGACGCAGAAAGGTACCGTGCTCCAGCCACAACTCAACGGTCATAAGGGGATCAGTGGCAAAAAAACGGAAATCAAATACCGTTACAAACTTGCGGTATACGCCGAAGTAGGCACTTTGGGCGAAATAGGCAATGGCCACGCCAGCCAACAAGGCGACTGCAGTGCGGCGGTGCAGGTTCCAATAGCCGCGGATATTGAACAACAGCGCCCAAAGCACAAAAGCACTGATGCCAAAATTGACCCAGAAGCGCTTGCCCTGATAGTTCTCCAGCGTCCATGCCAAATCTCGCACCAACAGAAGATCGAGCAGCAAAAGAAAAATGATCGCTACCGGCAACCCCAGCAGGGGCCTGGATAAGGCTTTAAATACAGACAAGGTCTAACACCACACGTTTGAGCTCAAAGGTGCATTTTATTACACTGCGCCCCGTTCAGTCTGCTGCCAATACCAAATTTGGCGAACACAACTCTGCAGACCCTCTCATTCAACAGGGTACAGCCACGATGAATACACTCAAAAAACCACTCGCCATTGCATTGGCCAGTTGCGGCATGATCGCCACACCAGCTGCCTTTGCCAATGAGCCAAGCCTGGATATCAACCTGCGTACGCTTTACTTCAATCGCGACTTTCGTCAGGGAACCGCAGAAGACCGTGTAGCCGCTTCTCAGGCCGTGCGCATTGATTATGTTTCTCCCTATATCAACGATGTTATCGGCTTTGATGCCTCCCTGTTTGGAGCCCTCAAACTGGATGGCCGCGGTGGCGATGAAAGCATTGGCATGCTTAAAGCCGATGGCGATGATACCGAGAGCTATGCCAAACTGGGCCAGGCATTCATCAAACTGAAATTGGGTGACGTCACCGAGCTGCGTGCGGGTCGCATGGTTCTCACGACTCCTCTGCTATACGATGACGACTCTCGCTCAACCCCCAGCTCGACCCAGGCGATCAAACTGGATACTCAAGTGGGCGGCGCTGATCTTTATGCCATCTACAGTGATCGTGCTGTCAACATGGCCGAGACTGACTTTGACAAGTATGAAGCCAACGGCGAAGAGTACGACCTGTACGTACTCGGCGGCAGCTACAGCTTCAATAACGGCTTGAACGTCCAGGCAGCTCACGGCATCGCTGATGACTACCTGCGTCAGACCTACCTGAACGCGTCCTATCCGTTTGAACTGAACAACGGCGACAGTATTCTGGTAGATGCACACTATTACTACGGCACGGATGACGGTGACCTTTACGGCCGTGACTATCAATCCAGCCTGTTCAACCTTGCAGGCCGCTACACGACCGGCGACCTAACCATGACGCTGTCCTACCAGAACATAGGTGGCGATGATGGTTATGACTACAGCTGGGATGGCTTTAACAACGACAACAACATCCTGATGGTCTGGAACTCCGTTCAATATCTGGACTTCAACAGTGCGGATGAACAGTCACTGCAGGTTCGCGCCGACTACAATGTCGCATCTGTACCGGGACTGAGTCTGATGGCACGTCATACCGAAGGTTGGGATATTGATACCAGCACCCAGTCAGATGCCAAAGAAAGCGAAACCGATCTTGAGGCCCGATATACAATTCAGGGCGGAACGCTTGAAGGCCTTTCACTGCGTGCACGCATTGCTCACATTGAAAGTGAGCAGTTCGACAACGTCGACGAGGTACGCCTGATCGCCAACTACGGCTTCAGCGCTTTCTGATCACCTGTCAGCATCCTCTTTTTACAGGCCCCTTTGGGGCCTGTTTTGTCTCTGCGCCCCGCCAAATCATCCTGCCAGCTGTGTTATAGTAGCCGCCTTGAATTGAACAGAACAGGCAGTAATGAACTCAGCTCAGGCACCACAAACACTCGACACTTCCAATCCCTCTTCGACACCTGACAGTATCAGCCGGCGATTTTCTGTCGCACCAATGATGGACTGGACAACATCTGATTGCAGGGTCTTTCATCGCCTGTTCTCAGACCACACCTTGCTGTACACCGAAATGGTTACGACAGGCGCGCTGATCCATGGCGACGCCGCACGCCATCTTGACTATCACGCCAGTGAGCATCCAGTCGCGCTTCAGTTGGGTGGCAGCAACCCGAGTGAGCTCGCTCAGTGCGCCCGCATGGCCGAAGAGTGGGGCTATGACGAGGTGAACCTGAATGTAGGCTGCCCAAGTGATCGGGTACAGAACAATATGATCGGCGCCTGCCTGATGGCGCACCCGCAGCTTGTGGCGGAATGCCTGGGCGAAATGCGGGCAGCGGCAGGCATTCCCGTCACGGTCAAACACCGACTTGGCATTGATGATTTGGACAGCTTTGAGCACTTGCACCAGTTTGTCGAGACAGTTCGCCAAAGCGGCTGCACCAGCTTTACCATTCATGCACGCAAGGCGATTCTTCAGGGCTTGAGTCCCAAGGAAAATCGCGATATCCCGCCACTGATCTACGACCATGTTTACCGCATAAAGACTCTATACCCCGAGCTGGAGATCATCATCAATGGCGGCATTAAAACACTTGCCGAGTGCGACCAGCATCTTGAGAGGGTCGACGGCGTGATGATCGGGCGTGAGGCCTACCAGAATCCCTGGCCACTGCTCAGTGAGGTGGACCAACGCTACTTCGGCATTGATCGTCCGGCACGCAGCCGCATGGACATTGCCGAAGCATTCATCCCCTACTTGGAGCAGCGCCTGGCTGAAGGCGCTCCCCTGTACGCCGCTGCCAAACACCTGCTTGGACTCTTCCACGGCCAGCGTGGCGGTAAACAGTTCCGCCGATATCTAAGCGAAAACGGTCATGCAAGGGAAGCAGGCGTTGACACCTTCAGGGCTGCGCTTGCATTGGTCGCACAGGATTGAGCTAAAGACTTTATTTGCTTTTACAGGACTAGATTTGATGAACCAGCTTGAACAATTGAAACAGATGACAACCGTGGTAGCGGATACCGGCGACATCGACGCCATCCGCCAGTTTGCACCGGTCGATGCCACCACGAACCCATCACTGCTGCTCAAGGCCGCACAGGATGCAAAATATACCCCCCTGCTGAAGGAGGCACAGGACTGGGCTGCTGCACAAACCTCCAACACAACCGACCAGCTCGGACTGATGACAGATCGCTTCGCCGTACTGATCGGCCGTGAAATTACTCAACTGGTACCGGGACGCGTCTCTACCGAAGTTGATGCCCGCCTGTCATTTGATACGACAGCCACGGTTGCCAAGGCGCGAGAGCTGATCAGCATGTACGAAGCCCTTGATATTCCCCGGGAACGCGTATTAATCAAGATTGCCTCCACCTGGGAGGGTATCGAAGCCGGCCGTCAACTGGAGCAGGAAGGCATCAACTGCAACCTGACCTTACTATTTGGCTTTGCTCAGGCCCGCGCCTGCGCCGATGCCGGCATTTATCTGATTTCACCCTTTGTTGGCCGCATACTGGACTGGCACAAGGCTCGAGAGCCAGAGGCTGATTTCAGCCTGCAGCGTGACCCGGGGGTACGATCAGTGGCTCGAATCTACCATTACTACAAAGCACACAACTACGATACAGTCGTGATGGGTGCCAGTTTCCGCAATATCGGCGAAATCCAGTCATTGGCAGGCTGTGATCGACTCACGATCAGCCCCGCCCTGATGCAGGAACTGGCCAGCACTGAGCAGCCCCTGCACCGCATGCTGTCAGCTGAATGCAGCAGTGATGATACTCGCCTACACCTGAACGAAAGCGACTTCCGCTGGGATATGAACGAAGATGTAATGGCACAGGAAAAGCTGGCAGAAGGGATTCGCAATTTTGCCAAGGACCAGATCAAGCTGGAACAACTACTGGCAGGTCACTGACGGTTGCAGGAGAGCGGCTTTAACGGCAGCTCTCCAATGTTGCGACCAGATCCTTAAAGGCGTTACGGTTGGACTCGTTCAGATCAATCAGCACCTTGTGAGCATCGAGAATTCGCTCGCGCAATTCATCTTCAGACTCCTGCACAAACGGCACCTGCTTGAGGTCACAGCGGCTGGTAGGCAACTCCTCCAGCAACACAAACACGCGATCAAACCCCATACTGTAGAGAATGCGTGTGATATCGCCGTTGGTGGACACCAAGGTCGGCAACGGCATTCCTTTCTCTCGCGCCTTGATCGCAAGCTTTGCAATCAACCCAAGAGATGTGCTGTCGATGTTGTCCGTTTCAGTCAGGTCAACCAGCGTATCTGACACATCTTCACGCTCCAACACGGCTTCGAGGTGTCGCTCGATAGTCGAGCAGAGGGTCAGGCGCACATCACCTACAAATTTCAGAACGTAGTGCCCGTCGCGGCACGCGTAATAGATCGCCCCATCACTCATAAAGACTCTCTGCGTACAGTCATGATCGCCACATCATCGGGATGTCCCCGCCCGGCGGGCATCATACTCTGCAAAAACTCGGCTGGCGACCCGTATTTTGCACTGCACATATTCAGCAGCACCTGCTCTTTATCTTCCAGCGTTTCACCATCAATCACTTCAAGCACACCATCGGAGAACAGAGTCAGTGTAAAATTGTCGCCAAGCGGACACTCTAACTCATCAAACACCGGCTCTTCAAACAAGCCAAGGGGCATACCCCTCCCTTCCAGAAAACGCACCCTCCCATCCTGAAGCAAAATCGGCAGCGGATGATGACCACCTACAGCATAGCTCAGGGTTTGAGTATCGTGGTTAATCAAACCGACAAACATGGTCAAATGCTTGCCCAGCGAAGTCAGCAACATTTCCCGATTAATGCGGTGCAACGTGGCAGAAGGCGACAGAATGTCAAAGCTTGAATTACGGCGGTAGTTACGCAGCAGCCTGTGTGTCATGTTTTTCAGCAACACCGTCACCAGCGCCGATGAAGCCCCATGCCCGGATACATCCGCCAGATAGAACAGGCTCAACTTGTCACTGACAACAAAGGCATCAACAAAATCACCGCTGAGCAGCAAGGAAGGCTGGAGCACATAGGCGTACTCGATACCATTGATATCCTGTTGCTGAGGCGGAAGCAGATTCTGCTGCACCTGCTGAGCAGCATGCTGATCTTCACGCAGTTCATCCAGGCTACGCTCAAGGCTGTCGCGCAGACTGCGCACCTCCTCAATATAGCGTGCTCGCTTCAATTGCCGCTCAACCGAACGAACGAACAACTCAGGGTGCAGATCCAGCTCGCCCGATACGTAAACATCATCAGCCCCGCTGCGCAGTGCAGCAACCAAACTCTCGGCCGTGCCTTCATTGATCAGGGCGATAAGTGGCTTGGGGTTAAGTCGCTGTGCGATGCGATCCATCGACAGGCTGCTGCCGACAGAAGCAAGATCGAAAATTATCAGGGAGATATCATAGTGGTCGAGCTGTTGATCGGCATCGTCAGTGTCACGACAAACAATCAGACGCAGACGCTGATGATCACATTCCTCACAGAGCTCGAAGATACGATCAGTGGTGCGGGTGCTGTCTGAGACCAGCAACACCCGCTGATGGTGTAGACCCATTAATCAGCCATTAAGAGACTCTAAATCAAGAGTCTCAACAGTAGCCACAACCGCGCCCGGTTGCAACTGAATCAGAAGTCGTTCTTGTAGTCGACATCAACGGCTTTATCGTTAATCTGATATTCACGACGCTGCATATACGCATCACGAATGAAACTGTATTTGTCGCCACTGATGATCTGCTCGGCCTGAAGCAACCGGCTGCGAGTATCAATCAGGCGCAGACCGTAAAGCGCATTGCGGTCAGACGTGTCACCGACCTGGCGTACAGGATCGACAGCACTATCCGCGAGCAGTGAAATACCGTCACGCGGGTTGCTTGGCCCCAGCAGCGGCAGCACAAGATAAGGCCCCGAAGGCATGCCCCAGTAACCCAGCGTCTGACCGAAGTCTTCAGGCTTCTGAGCTATTCCCATCGGTGTTGCCACATCAATCAGACCAAACAGACCGAAGGTTGAGTTGAACGTAAGGCGAGCAAAGCTCTGACCGGCCGCTTCAAGCTTGAACTGCAGAAGATTGTTCAGCAGATTGCGCACATCGCTCAGGTTATCGAAGAAATTACTGACGCCCTTTTCGGCAATGTCAGGCGTGACATAACGGTATCCCTGCGCCAGCGGCTTCAACGCATACTTGTCCACGCCTTCATTGAAGTTGAATACCGGGCGATTAAAGCCTTCCCAAGGGTCAACTTCGCTGTTCGCCGACAAAGGGGCAGCAATAGCCGCCAGTGAAAAACCGGTTACCAGAAGCCCTGTACGCAGTGCAGATTTCAGCATGCTCGATCCTTAAAAGCTGACATGAGAATGTGGCAATTCTATCTCGGGGGGCAAACAGAGTAAATGAGCTCACTTAAACTAAGCCAAGTAACAGCTATTCAACCAAATATACCCAATAACATTGGATTGATAATATCTCTAATAACGCAAAAAGGCTCCCGAAGGAGCCTTTTTCGCAAGGAACTAATATCAAGCGATATTAGAAGTCCAGACGGTAGCCGATCATCCACAGATCTTCAGCAACACGCTTGCCACTCAAAGTAGATGAAATTGCAGCAGCTTCTTCGTCGAAGTCAGTGTAACCAACCCATGCATAGCCACGGTTACCCAGCTTCTGCTCAACCTCAATACCCCACTGATCTCCATCGTCTGAATCATTAACAAGACCAGAACCGTAAGGGGTAGACAGTGCACCATTCAGATCAGCTTCAATGTTACCGTAACGAGCTTTAAGAGCTGTTGCACCGATCTGGTACTGTGCCGCCAGTTCCCAAACTGTCAACTCAGAATCGCCTGCAAACGTGTAGGCATTCTGGTAAGAAGCATAGGTAGCAGCCTTGTCTTCACGCTCTTCATATTTAGCAGAAAGAGTCAGGTCAGCGATCTTGTAAGTAGCACCCAAGCCCCAAATTTCAGACTCATATGCACCATTCTCAACATTACCGTAAGAAGCAGAAACGCGGAGGCCTTCGACGCCAGTGTACTGGGCACCAAGGTTGTATCCGTCTACGTCATCGTCGAAGTTGTTATCGCTGTCGCTACCAGTGCTAGCAATAACTGCACCAGCTACAACCTGAAAGCCACCCATTACCGGAGAAGCATAAGCCAGAGTGTTGTCGGTACGCTTGTGCCACTGGTTACCCAGCGCAAAAGCCTCGCCGAAATCAGCATCAGCACCCTGGAAAATGTTTGTATGGCTGTTAACCATAGTGTAATACGGGTGGTACTGGCGACCTACCAATGCAGTACCCCAATCGCCCGTCAGACCCATCAGAGCCAAACGAGCCTTGAACATGTCGCCACCGTTATCAACAGTTGCAACGTTAGCTTCCCAGTTGAAGAGACCTTTGGTATTTTCCAGACCAAGATCTACATCACCTTTGATACCGATACGGGTGGATTCATCACGCAGGTCCATATCAGCGCCGTCAGCACCTACCAGACCCATACGGAAAGAACCGTACAGAGTAGCATCAGCCTGAGCGACCATCGGAGCAGTCAGAGCACCAGCAACAGCCAGAGCAATCAGTGACTTTTTCATCAACATTTCCCCTTCATTCAACATACTAGTAGTGAATTCTAGTTTTTCTCAGCACTATTAGTGCTATCAGCAAAAATACTATAAATCCAGATTATTGCAAACCAATGAAAGCAAAAAGTTCCGTAACTTTATACTTTTACTGGTCCGATGTTGCCTGGTAACTGCACATCCCTTGCAAGGTTCTCTGCTGAGAAAGGCTCGCGTCCGGCTGAGCAACTACCTAAATTGGCGGCATTACAGCACAACTGATGCCGCGTTTCAACATTTTCAGTCCCTGCACCGGTTCAGTGCGTGCTTTTTTGACCGGCATCAGGGCAGCACCTCAAAGCTCGGCCAATGCCTGCTTCAGGCGCTTCTCGGATACCGTCAGTTTTGTGCCCAGCTGCTGGGCAAACAGGGATACCCGATACTCTTCCAGCAGCCAACGGAAGCGCCCGAGCGCCTCGGGCAGCTCGTGCCGGGCACGGTACTCCTGCTCCTTTTTTTTATATTGCTGCCAGAATTGGCTTAATTGATCTGACAGCAGGCATTGCTGGCGGAGATCGCGCTGATATTTTTCCAGCCGGATTTCAATCGCCTGCAGATAGCGCGGATACTGTTGCAACCACTCCTCTTCTGTACGACTAAGGTAGTGCGGATGCATCAGTTCCGCCAACTGCTGCTTAATATCATTCAGGACAGGCACAGCCTGCAGGTTAATACGGCCACCCAGTTGTTTGTTAATACGGTGCACTGATTGATGACACTGCAGCACAAACTGACCAATCTGCGCCACTTCATCGGCAATACTGCCTCGCATCTGTTCACGCAGGGCATCAAAGCGATTTTCATCACGCGGCAGATTGTCGGGGTCAAGCCCGGACGCACGCCGTGCCGCCAGCAGCAGAACCTCATCTTCCAGCCTTTTGCGCTCAAACAGCTTTCCGGTCAGGATCAGGCTCTGGTTCAGCTGCGGGATATCGCGGCGCAGGTATTTGAGTTGTTGTGCCGGCAGTGACAACAGCAACAGTCGGCAGATGCCCAGCAGGCTTTCCTGCTGAGCCAGATCGGGAGAAGGCATTACTTTAAGTTCAATACTGTCCTGCCGATCAATCAGGGCAGGCCAGACTTCGACTTCGATACCACCTGCCTGACGCAGTCGCAATGACGCAGGCAACTCACCAAAATCCCAACCGGTAATACCGATTTTGCCCCATTGTTGTGACGGCCCTGCCTGCAGTGCCGCTTCAGCCTTGTCACCGAAGCGACGGTTAAGCGCGTCCCAGTCACGCCCCTCCCCCACGACCCGATCCTTTTCGTCACGCAGGCGCAGGTTGAATCGATGATGCGGCTCCAGCTCTACATCACGCAGGGTATCGGCATCAATTCGTATACCGGTCATGCGCAGCAGCTGAAGCGCCAATGCTTCGTACAGGTCACCCTCTGCAAACACCACTGCAGCACAAAAGGCTTCAACATAATTGGGTACAGGTACATAGTGCTTGCGCAATGACTTGGGCAGCCCCTTCAGAATCGCTGTCACCTTGTCCGCGAGCATCCCCGGCACCAGCCACTCCAGCCGTTGCAGCGGTGCGATACGCAGCAGTGCCAGGGGCAGCTCCAACGTCACGCCGTCATCCTCGGCACCTGGCTCAAACTGGTAGCTGAGTTTAAGCCGGGCTCCCTCCAAATCCAGATGATCCGGGTATTGGCGTGCTGTTACATGAGCTGCTTCACGCTGCAGGATATCCTCTACACGCATAAACAGCGCTTCGGGGTTATCCTGCTCAACCTGTTTGCGCCAGTGCTCAAAGCCCTTGCCGTTGACGACATGAGTGCCCTTCAACTCCTCAAAGCGCTGGGCATAGAAAGCGTACAACTGCTCCTCGTCAACCAAGAGGTCGCGGCGGCGTGACTTGTCCTCCAGCGCCTCGACACTGGCCAGCAGTTCACGATTATGCTGGAAGAAGGCGGCACTCGTTTGATACTCACCTTCTACCAGCGCCGCGCGAATGAATATTTCATGGGAGGCAACCGGATCGATGGCGCCATAGTTGACCTTGCGCTTGGGCACAATGATCAACCCGAACAGGCTGACCTGCTCAGTCGCCACAACCTGAGCACGCTTTTTCTCCCAGTGCGGTTCCATCCATGTTTTCTTGATCAGATGCCGAGCCGGGGCTTCCACCCATTCAGGTTCAATCCGCGCCACCTGATGTGCAAACAGCTGACTGGTTTCCAGCAACTCTGCCGCCATGACCCACTTGGGAGCTTTCTTGAACACCCCCGAAGCCGGAAATATCTTGAAGCGACGGTTACGCGCACCCAGATACTCGCCTTTCTCCTGTTTGAAACCGATCTGGCTTAGCAGCCCAGCCAGCAGGGAACAATGCATCGCCTTGTAATCCGCTGGCTCGGTATTTTCCTTCAGGCCCAACTCACGGATGCTCAGGTGCAGCTGGCGGTGTACATCACGCCACTCACGCAGACGCATGAAAGAAAGAAAGCTCTTCTGACACCAGCGCCGCAACTGGCTCTGACTGAGCGCTTCGCGCTGTTCATTGTACAGGTCCCACAGATTGACCAGCGAGACGAAGTCAGACTCCTCATCACTGTATTCCTTGTGCTTCTGGTCTGCGGCCTGTCGTTTGTCATGCGGGCGCTCACGCGGATCCTGTACGCTGAGCGCACTGGCAACTATGATCACCTCACGTAACGCATCCAGCCGGCCAGCCTCGATCACCATGCGCGCGATGCGCGGGTCCACGGGCAGCCTTGCCAGCTGCCGCCCAATCGGTGTCAGGTTACGTGAACTGTCGACAGCGCCCAGTTCCTCCAGCAGCTTGTAACCATCATTGACCATGCGACTGTCGGGCGGATCAACAAACGGGAAGTCTCGGACATCCCCCAACTTGAGCTGCAACATCTGCAAGATAACAGCTGCCAGATTGGTGCGCCGAATCTCGGCGTCAGTAAACTCGGGTCTACCGAGAAAGTCTTCCTCGGAATAGAGGCGGACACAAACACCCGGGGCCACACGACCACAACGACCAGCGCGCTGATTGGCGCTGGCCTGGGATACGGCCTCAACCGGAAGTCGCTGCACTTTGGAGCGATAGCTGTAGCGAGAGATGCGCGCCAGACCGGGATCAATTACATAACGGATACCCGGCACAGTCAGCGATGTTTCAGCCACATTTGTCGAAAGTACAATGCGACGCCCCGCAGCCCGACCGCCATGAAACACCCTGTTTTGTTCCGCGAGTGACAAGCGCGCATAGAGTGGAATGATTTCAGTGTCACGCAGTTGAGCCTTACGCAACAGGTCAGCGGTTTCACGAATTTCACGCTCACCCGGCAGAAATACCAGAATATCACCGGGGCCTCCATTTCGCTTGGCGCGATCAATTTCGACCAACTCATCCACCGCTGCCAGAATTCCCTGCTGCAGGTCCAACGCCTTCTCATCCTCACCCTCCATTTCATGCAACGGGCGGTAAAGAACATCAACAGGATAGGTGCGACCGGATACTTCGATCACTGGTGCATCATCAAAGTGCTTTGAGAAACGCTCCAGATCAATGGTGGCTGAGGTGATAATGAGCTTGAGGTCAGGTCGCCGCGGCAACAGACGCTTGACGTAACCAAGCAGAAAATCGATGTTGAGACTGCGCTCATGGGCTTCATCGATAATCAATACTTCGTACTTATCAAGAAAACGATCATGCTGGGTTTCAGCAAGCAGAATACCGTCGGTCATCAGCTTGATCTGGGTATTGTCGCTTACCTGATCATGGAACCGCACCTGATACCCCGCACGCTCGCCCAGCGACGTTTTCAGTTCTTCGGCAATACGAGCAGCAACGGTGCGCGCCGCCAATCGGCGTGGCTGGGTGTGGCCGATCAGGCCACGGCAACCCAGCCCCAACTCAAGGCAGAGCTTGGGTATCTGGGTGGTCTTTCCGGAACCGGTCTCGCCAGCGATTACAACCACCTGGTGCTCAGCAATGGCCTTGAGCAGTTCCTCACGACGCTCCGATACCGGCAGGTCAGGGTATTCAGGCTTTGCAGGCAGGGCTTTCAAACGTTCGACCTGAGCCACTGAAGCGTCAATCTGTTCATTCAGGCGTTGCAGGAGATCCGGATCCAGCGTTTGAGTATTACGCTGCAAACGGTTGAGATCTCGCTGCAAGCGGAAGCGGTCCACGAGGCGAACCTGCTGCAGCCTCTGTTTCAAGCTAATAATGGAGTCAGACAAACCGATACAACCTGTTGCGGGTAAATGAATGTATTCAGAGAGTGCGGCGCCCCAGCGCCTGCTCGCGCAACGCACGGCGCGAGACCTTGCCGATCGAGGTGCGCGGCAACTGCTGACAGAACTCTACCAAGCGCGGCACCTTATAGGGTGTCAGCCGTTCACGGCAATAGTCGCGTACTGCCTTGATGGTCAGTTGTTGACTGGCAGGCACCACGTAAAGCTTGATCTGCTCACCACTGCAGCTGTCCGGTAGCCCTATCACAGCGCATTCCAGAATATCCGGGTGGCACGCAATAATATCTTCCAGCTCACTGGGATACACTTTGAAGCCTGATACATTGATCACCTCCTTGCGACGGTCAATGATACGCAGATAGCCCTGTGTATCGATCAGGCCGATATCCCCTGTATCCAGCCAGCCTTCATGAAATGCTTGCTGTGTTTCGCCATGCTGATGCCAATAGCCCTGCATCAATTGTGGCCCGCGCACGAAAATGGAACCAATCTCGCCATCGGGCAATCTCTGGTCCTGCTCACCAATGATACGAACCTCTGTATCCGGCAACGGACAACCGACACTGCCCAGATGAATATCATCGGGCCGGTTCACACTCACCACCGGTGAACACTCGGTCAGGCCGTAACCTTCACAAATAGCGTTGCCCGTCACTTGCTGCCAGCGTTGTGCCACCGATTGGGTGAGCGCCATACCGCCTGAAATGGTCAACTTCAAGCGACCGAAATCCAACCGCTGAAACTCCGGCTGCTGGCATAGAAAAATGAACAGTGGATTGATACCGGCCACCACGGTCGGATCGAAACGATCCCAGCATTTGACCAGAGTCCGGATACGACGCGGGTCCGGTACCAGCTCAATACAGCTACCAATGCTCAACATGACCAGCGTCAACATGAACGAGTAGATATGATACAGCGGCAAGGGTTGCAGCAGTTTTTCCTGACCCGGCTCACAATAGTGGTCAAGCAAGGCACGAATCTGGGCCAGATTCGCCAGCAGTGCCTTTTCGCTCAGCATGGCACCCTTGGCAGGCCCTGTCGTTCCACCGGTGTACTGCAACAATGCCAACGACTCCTGTTGGCCGAACCGCTCCGGCGGCTGCCAGATCAAGCCGCCGCCCTTTTGCATCACTTGGGTCAAGCGCATGCATTGTATACCTGATAATTGTGGTACCGGCTGGAGCAACTGAGCCGCACCGCCTCGTTTAAAGCGGGCGGCCAGATTCAGCACCCAGCGCTTGCGCAGAGGATGCAGATCACCCAGCTCGGTGGTAACCAGATATTCGATTTCGGTGCCGGCAAGCTGTTGACACACCTGCGCCTGCAGCGGCGCAAAGGCAACCAGCGCACGCGCACCCGAGTCTTTCAAGTGCTGACACAGCTCTTCACAGCAGTAAAGGGGATTGGTATTCACCACCACCAGCCCAGCCCGGCGAGCCCCAAACAACACCACTGGATATTGCATCAGGTTGGGGAGTTGTAATGCGATTCGGTCGCCCGGCTGCAAATCGGTTTCATGCTGCACCCAGGCGGCAAAGCGGCGTGACAGGCGATCCAGATCAGCAAAGCTGATACTGGCTCCCATATGCCCAAAGGCCGGACGTTCATCAAAACGGCGCGCCAGCAACTGGAGCATGTCGGACAGACTGTCGAACTGCGGCCCGGGCGCCTGCATCAGGACGCCTCCGACAAATCACATACAACTTCGCCGTCGTTGAATACAACCAGCTCACCCGCCTGCAGTCGCTGCCACTGTTCGTTATCCGTGAGCGGTTCGGTGGCAATGACAGTAACCACGTCATTCGGTGTTGTTTCAGCGCCAAAGTCCACGCTCATCTCGCAGTCTTTCAGCCGAGCCTCGCCAAAAGGTGCCCGCCGTGTAATCCAGGCCAGCTTGGTACTGCAATAACAGAACAGATGTGTAGATTCACTCAACAGCATGTTGAACACGCCCAGCCCGCGCAGCCTCTCACAGCACTGGTGAATAAAGTGCTCCAGCTCATGCAAATCAGTTGGACGTTCGGGGTAGCGGTTACGGATCTGATCCAACAGCCAGCAGAAGGCATATTCGCTGTCGGTGGTACCCACCGGATGATAGAACTTCAATGGCCAGTCGAACAGGTTCGGGTCAAGCTGACCGTTATGGGCATAGGTCCAGCTATAGCCCCACAGTTCACGACTGAACGGGTGGGTATTTTCCAGGCAAACCTGGCCGACATTGGCCTGACGAATATGGCTGATCACCACCCTGCTCTTGATCGAGTAGTCCGCGACCAGATTCGCAATGCGCGAGTCCGCACTGGGCTTGGGATCATGGAAGCAGCGCAGCCCCTTGCCCTCATAAAAGGCGATACCCCAACCATCTCGATGCGGGCCAGTACGACCACCTCGCTGCATTAGACCGGTAAAGCTGAAACAGATATCCGTCGGCACATTGGCACTCATGCCAAGCAATTCGCACATGGCCTAACTTCCCTTGGCGCTGAGGGTGATACGGTCCGGCAGCGAGTCGATCAGACTGTAGTCGATGCTGCCGCTGTGCTCCCGTACCGTCTCTTCAGGGTGATATTCCAGCTGTGGCGTTACCTGAAGCCGGCGCTCGCCGACAAAACAGCCCTGGGGATCAATGCTCAGATTATCGCTGTAGACGGTAGCCCGTACCTGCCCACCACGTTCGATATGCAGTTGATCGCAGATCAGCTCACCTTCCAGCACACCACTGACTGTTACGTTGCGTGCCTTGATACGGCCACGAACACAACCATGGCGCCCGATAGAAATATCCTCGGACGAATCGACACTGCCCTCAAACAGGCCATCCACATGCATCTTGCCGGATACCTGGGTATCACCTTTGAAGTGATTGCCCTGAGCGATGATGGTTACTGCAGACCGACCTGATTTAGCGGATACATCGCGTTTAATGATTCCCAAGGTACCTCCTCGACACGACTGAACAGGGAGTCGAAATTATCCAGCCCCCACTGTACAAAGGGCTCCGGGTTCAGAGGCTGATACAGATGTCGAACCTCGTAGTGCAGATGAGCACCGGTGGAGCGACCGGTGTTGCCACTCAACCCGATCTGCTGCCCTTTGTAGACAAAGCTGCCGCTTTTGACCTGCACCTTGTGCAGGTGCGCATAATAGGTCTTGAAACCGAAATTATGCTGCAGAATGATCAGATTGCCAAAGCCGCTGCCCTTGCGATAGCCGGCATACTCAACCACACCATCTGCTGTGGCATACACGGGTGTGCCTGTATCCGCCTTAAAGTCAGTACCATTGTGCATTTTGCGGGTTTTGAGCACTGGATGGAAACGCATGCCGTAGCTGTCATTCACCTGCTCCGCCTGAATCGGCACCCCGTTGGGAATACTGTGCAGCAGGAACAAACGCTGACGAGCGGCCAGCCGAGCGAGTTCCAGCCTTTGCTCAGCATTGTCGGCAGCGCTGTCTTCAGCCAAAAGCCCCAGCATCGACTCCAGATCATCCAGAGCAGTACTGAATTGATGGTTTTCCAGCGCGAGTTGCTCACGTTCTTCTGACAGACTGGACAGGGTTGCTCCCAACTCCCCCAGCTCGGATATATAGAGCTGCTGGGTACCCAGTAACATTTCATACTGCTCGTTCAAGCTTTGATGGTCACGTTCCAGATCCGTCAGATTATCGTGGGTCTTCATCAACAACCAATTGGATACAAAAAAACTCAGCGCCGACACCAGCAGGAACATCAGCATCAAATAGCCCAATACCCGGTGAAGGGAATACTGCCGGGAGCCACGCACAGTGGTCAGTGTCAGAATCAGCTTACGTCGCAAACGGGATACTCATACGCTCAAATCCAGCTACTATAACCCGAGTACCCCCACGCCACCAGTAACACGACCCTGATCAATGCCGCTGGCAAAAGGGAGTTTCTGGAGCGTTTTTTAAGGTAGACTGGGTCACGACCACTCATTGTGCGGAGTAGATGGATGTTACCGCTGGCACTCTATATTTCGGATGAATTCAGGCTGTTGAGTCGAGCCCAGCTGCAGCGAGGTGTAAGCCAATACTTTACGGTCCCTGACCAGCTATTGGTCAGTGCCTGGCAGGAATTGAAAAACCTGACACCGGAAGTATGGCAACCCGGGCGCAGGCAAGAACAAATCCAGACGGATATCTGTCTGCCGACACGGCTGCCACCGCCGCTGAATATTGAAGAATCCAATCAGCGCTTCAACCAATATCTGAACTCACCAACACCGCGGAACACCCCGCTGATCATTAACCCTGCTGATCTGCACCCTCGTTTCGAGCCGCTTCTGCGCGAGCGAATCAGCGAGGGTATCAGCAAACGGCTACAGGTAATTGCCTTGGCTGCGCGCGAGCAGAGACGCGAAGTGCTGTTACTCTCCCCTTCGGAAGAGGCTCTCGAACTTACACTGGGCATTTTTACCAGTACCCTTGCCCTGCCGGGCCTGGAAGGCTGGAACCATTTTGGTATCTGCCTTCCGACAGCATCAAAACGCGCACTTCCAACCCTGGGATATCTGGAACACTTGGGGCGTGCGTTCAAGCTTAACATTCCGGTCCTGCTGCTAACTGGTGCACCGGAGACCTCGGAAATCAGTAACGCCCAACACCTCGGCTACCCTGAATATCCGGTCATGACTGACCCTGCACACTGCGACATCGCATTTGAGCTGTGCGACACTTTCCTGCACAGTACCAATAACACCTGCCTGCGTACCCGGCTCGCCAAATCCCGCCCTTTTCCTGATCACTATTCAGCTCCATTACCACCAACCGACATCTACTTGCCGGCCAGACTGAACGCCACCGGCCCCATACGAGGTCAATGGTTGATTGAACAGGCACTGCAGGACGCATTGCAGCGTGTTCAACGGGAAAGATGGGTTGCCTGCCCTCTGATCGCAGGCGAGAGCTGCACTGATACACTGGCCAGAGAGCGCTTTAACCCTGCTCATGTTGAAGACATGATCGGCGAGGTTTGCGACTGTACCGAAGCGCAGGTGCGTGAAGCATTTCAGCTGGCCGTGGAAGCACAGCCCGGCTGGAATGACGTTCACGTCTCTCACCGCGCTGATCTGATTCTACGCTGGGGGCAGCGGTTACAACAGGAACTGAATACACTGGCCACATTGTGTGTTCGCGAGTCAGGACTTGTGCTGAATGATGTACTGGGTGATCTGCGTACCGCCATCAACCTGTGCTACTACTATAGTGCTCAGGCTCGAACACAGCTGCAGACACGCCCCCTGCACGGCCTTCACGGTGAGGTGAACCAGCTGGAACTGCACGGTCGCGGTGTCTACATTTGCATCACGGATGACAACGACCCACTGGCTACTCTTGTGGGTCAGTTGGCGGCCATTCTGGTCAGCGGTAATGCTGTTTTGGTCAATACAGGTAGCGCCACGGTTTTCAGTGCGACCCGACTGATCGAGCTGTTGCTGGAAACAGGTCTGCCTGAGTCGCTTGTCGCACTGCTACCGGGACCTACCGAACGGGTTTCGGCCTGGATGGCTGAAGACTACCGGCTGGCAGGTGCCGTGTTTTTTGGTGATGCCAGTGAAGCCACAGCTCTGAATGCGATGATCAGCAACCGCTCAGGGGCTCCGCTGGTACCGCCTCTGACTCACAGCAGCCTACCCGGTACTCAGCTGGTTGACCGACCACTGGACAACCGTGAAGTGCGCGAACTACTGCACAGTGCCTTCAGTTTTGCCGGCCAGCGACGCGCCTCACTGGGCATGCTTTATATTGAAGAGTCGATAGCCGACCAGCTGGAAGCCCAACTGATCAGCAGCCTGCAGCTTTTGCACCTGGGCGATCCGGCACAACCTGACACCGATATTGGCCCACTGGTCAGCCGTCATCAGATGGACCGGGTCTATCACCACATTGAGCGACTGCGGGTGCGTGATCGCTTGCTGGCACAACTGCCACTGGACGACCGCCATGACAATGGCTTTTTTGTACCCCCAACGTTGCTGCGACTGTACACCCTGGATGAGCTGCAAGACTGTGTAAATGGCCCCATCCTGCACCTCATCCGTTACAACCGGGAAAACCTGCAGCGTGTGATCGACGAAATCAACCGTTACTGCCAGGGGCAGGCATTCGGCATTCACACCCATGATGAAGCACTGATCGCTCGGGTGCGACAACAGCTGCAGGCCGGCAGCCTGATGATCAACCGCAGCCTGGCCGACCTGTCAGCCGGAGTAAGACCTGCCGGCGGGGCAGGCACATCGGGTACCGGGCCGCTCTATGGCGGCCCCAATTACATCACATCATTTGTGCGTGAACGCACCATCTCGCGCCAGCTCTGATCAACCGGCCGAGGCACGATTGTTTCGTGCCAGCCGGAAGCAGGGCTGGTAATCGTCATGATTAATCTTCATGCGGCGCTGTGAAACGAAGGATTCCAGCAACTCATCCAGCGCCTCGATCACCTCAGGTTCGCCGTGCAGCTCGAACGGCCCATGTTGCTCAATGGCTCGAATGCCCGGCTCCTTGACGTTACCAGCCACAATGCCGGACAGCGCACAACGCAACTGGGCTGCCAGCTCATGATCCTCCTGCCGACGAGACAGGTTAAGCCCGCGCATGTTGGCGTGTGTCGGCTCGAAAGTCTGCTGCAGCGACAATGGGATATGCAGCTGCCAGTTGAAATGGTACGCCTCTCCGGTCGCCTTTCGATATGAAGTCACAGCTTCGAGCCCTACCCGCATACGCTCCGCCACCTCATACGCATCATCCACAACGATTTCATAGCAGCTGGCGGCACGCTCACCCAGCGTATTGCGGATAAAGCGATCCACGGTTTCAAAGTAGGCCTCGCTGCCAGCGGGACCGGTAAAGATCAGCGGGAATGGCTGTTCTGTATTATCCTGCTGCAGCAAAATGCCAAGGATGTACAAAATTTCTTCTGCTGTACCAACCCCCCCGGGGAATACAACAAAACCGTGCCCAAGCCGTACGAACGCTTCCAGTCGACGCTCGATATCAGGCATGATGATCAGCTCGTTAACAATCGGATTGGGAGACTCAGCCGCAATAATGCCTGGCTCCGAGATACCCACATAACGGCCATCGTGGATACGCTGCTTGGCATGAGCAATCGTGGCGCCCTTCATCGGCCCCTTCATGGCTCCCGGACCACAGCCGGTACAGATATTCATGCCGCGCAGGCCCATCTCGTAGCCCACCCGCTTGGTATAGTCATATTCAACCTGATTGATCGAATGTCCGCCCCAGCATACCACCATGTTCGGCTTCACATGGGGCCGCAGAGCATTGGCATGACGCAGGGTGTTGAATACCTGATTGGAGATGGTACCGGACAGGTCCAGCCCCTCGCAGCAGCCATCAATTTTGTCACTGACATATAGCAGGTCACGCAGCACCGCAAACAGGTGCTCGTGAATCCCCTGAATCAGCTCACCATCGACAAACGCTGCGGCTGGTGCATTGATCAGATCCAGCTGTACCCCTCGGTGCTTCTGACTGATCTGTACATCGAACTCGCGAAAGCGATTCAGCACCAAACGGGTACTGTCCATTTCGCTGCCACAGTTCAAGACCGCCAGTGCACACTGACGAAACAGGTTGTACAGGCCGCCCTGGCTTTTGTCCTGCAGCCGGGCCACTTCATAAGGTGAAAGAACATCGAGATTGTCCAGCGGTGTTACGCTGGAGGTAATGTAGTGCTCGGTCATCATACTGACCTCCTTGTTCGCTACTGCTTTGACACACGCCGATACCTGCGTGTGGCTTTAACTATGAACGCTGCCGGACAGATTTACTACCACCGCATGTCAACCCTGTTACAGCACCTCACTGAACTGATATGCAGCAAAAGCCTAACCGGACGCGTTGTAATTGGTCTCACCTTGAATTAGTTTGAAGCCATACACTGTCGTACAAGGAAGCCTGCCGATGTCTGCATCAAAACTGTATATCCTGGACACCAACGTTCTGCTGCATGATCCCAAGTGTCTGTTCCAGTTCAAGGAGCAGGACATCACCATCCCGATGACCGTGCTCGAAGAGCTTGATTCAATCAAGGACCGCAAGCAAAACGTAGCTGCAGAGGCGCGGCATGCCATCCGCGTGATCGACAACATTCTGTCCAGTGCCACCAACGCGAGCCAAATCACTAAAGGCGTGCGCATTCTGGTGGAAGGCAAGGAGCGCGAGCAGAAGCTGGGCAAGCTGTCGATTTTCCCGGACCATGAACTGACCAGCCGCCAGGGCTTTTTGCCGGACATAAGCAACAAGGACAATCGCATCATCAACTGCGCGCTGCACCTGCAGGCCACCTTCCCTCACCGGCAGATTGTTCTGGTTACCAAGGACATCAATATGCGCCTCAAGGCGCTGGGGGCGGGCCTTCAGCGGGTGGAAGACTACCGCACCGACCAGCTGGTATCCGACATCGACATGCTGCCGGCCGGACATCATCATCTGGATACCCCCTTCTGGGAAGGCGTGGATAAGGTCGACAGTTTTCAGCAAGACGGCCACACCTACCATAAGGTGGATCGCAGCCTGTTACCTGACACCTACATGAACGAATACATCTATGACGACAGCAAGGATTTTGCAGCGCGTACCGTGAACGTGGACGAAACGACCGTCACCTTGATGGATCTGGGCTATGACCGCTTGATGCAACAATCCTGCTGGGGTATTCAACCGATTAACCTGCAGCAGGCATTTGCGATGCAGTCGTTGATGGATCCCGAGGTTGACCTCAGCATCCTGCTGGGTGCTGCCGGCTCGGGCAAGACGTTAATAGCGTTGGCCTGCGCCCTGGAAATGGTGATAGAGGAGCAGCGCTTCAACAAGATCATCGTGACACGCTCCACACCTCCCGTGGCCGAGGACATCGGCTTCCTGCCCGGAACCGAAGAGGAGAAAATGACGCCCTGGATGAGCTCGATCAACGATAACCTTGAAGCCATGCACGAGCAGGACGAGCGTCCACAGAGCAGTGTCAAATACGCGATTGAGAAAGCCAACATTCAATTCAAGTCACTGAACTTCATCCGCGGCCGCAGCATACAAAATGCCATCGTACTGATTGACGAAGCCCAGAACCTGACTCCACAACAACTCAAAACCATTCTGACCCGCTGTGGCAAGGGCACCAAGATGGTATGTCTGGGTAACCTGGCCCAGATCGACTCCAATTACCTGACCGCACTGACTTCGGGCCTGACCTACATTGTCGAACGTTTCCGCGACTTTGAAGGTTCGGCAAGCGTTCACTTCGAGGGTATCTTCCGCTCACGACTGGCCGAGTACGCCGAAGAACACCTCTGAGCAGTGTCTGCCTGCGCAGTTGCAGCGAACCAAACGGTTCGCTGCAACAGTGGAATTCAAATCCGCGACAATCGCGCGACCAAAGTCTAAAAACCGCTTCAACGCCTTATCTCACGCGGGTTACAGCCTGATGACACCACCCCCGCAGGGCAGCGGGTTCAAGCAGTGAGTTTTATTCTGTCGACAGTTGCATATAATGCACCGCACCAACGTATTCAGCGTAAATAATCATGCAATCTGCGCGCGGGACCGAGCATCAGCCGGTGACCGCTGCAGTGAGACCCGGAGGTCCTGACCGGTTTTGTGCCCAACGGCACGGGTCCGATCAGGTGTGCCAAAAGCCTTCCCCCCGGTTTCTGAATCCCATTGTTTACGATCAAATGGCGAACTCATATGACCACTAAAACTGTAGATGTGCTGCTTGTCGGTGCCGGTGCCATGAGTACCACCCTCGGGATGATACTCAAACAGCTGGACCCGGCCCTGAAGATCTGTATGGTCGAGCGTCTTGACCATGTTGCGCGCGAGAGTACCGACGCCTGGAACAACGCCGGTACTGGCCATGCGGCCTATTGTGAGTTGAACTACACGCCCGAGCAGCCTGATGGCAGCATCAATACCACCAAGGCGTTCGCAATCAACACCTCCTTTGAGGTCAGCCTGCAGTTCTGGTCCTATCTGGTCGAGCAGGGTAACCTGCCTTCACCCCGTGAGTTCATCAACCCGGCTCCGCATCAGAGCTTCGTCTGGGGCGAAAAAAACGTTGAGTTTCTGCGCAAGCGCTACGCCGCGCTGAGCCAGCACCCCTGCTTCAAAGACATGGAGTACAGCGAAGACCACGCCGTGTTGCGCGAGTGGATGCCGCTGGTAATGCAGAACCGCGACCCGTCCGACAAGGTTGCCGGCACCCGGGTTCGCTATGGCTCTGACGTCAACTTCGGTGCCCTGGCACGCAACCTGGTCAGCAACCTTGAACAACAGGATGGCTTCGATCTGCTGCTTGGCCGCAACGTCAAGGACCTGAACAAGAACAGTGATGGCAGCTGGGACGTGGTGCTGAAAAACAACAGCAACGGCAGCTCTGAAACCGTTCGCAGCCGTTTCGTGTTTCTCGGTGCCGGCGGCGGCGCACTGCCACTGCTGCAGAAATCTGCAATCGAAGAAGGTCGGGGGTATGGCGGTTTCCCGGTCAGCGGCATGTGGCTGGTCTGCAAGCGCCCCGAAATCATTGAACAGCATCAGGCCAAGGTGTACGGCATGGCACCGATCGGCGCTCCGCCCATGTCGGTTCCACACCTGGATACCCGTGTGATCGATGGCAAGAAGGCGCTGCTGTTTGGGCCCTTCGCCGGCTTTACCACCAAGTTCCTCAAGCAGGGCTCGTTTCTGGACCTGCCACTGAGCATTCGCCCAAGCAACCTGGCACCGATGATGTCGGTGGCAATGCACAACATGGACCTGACCCGCTACCTGATCAGTGAAGTGCGCCAGTCACACCGTTCGCGGGTTGAGTCTCTGCGCAACTTCTTCCCGGATGCCAAAGAGGAAGACTGGGAACTGTCCTATGCCGGTCAGCGTGTGCAGATCATCAAGCCCGGTACCGAGCGCGCGGGCAAGCTGGAGTTCGGTACCGAAGTGATAACCTCTGCTGACGGCTCACTGGCGGCACTGCTGGGCGCATCTCCGGGCGCTTCCACCGCTGTCAGCGCGATGTTAAGCATCGTCGAGCGCTGCTTTGCAGAGCGCATGAAGGAAGAGAGCTGGAAACAGAAGATCACCGAACTGGTGCCTTCCTACGGCCAGAATCTGACTGAAAACACAGAACTGCTGCTTCAGGTGCGCAAGCGCACGCTGTCGGTACTGGAGCTGGATCGTCAGTCTTGATCACTTGCCGAGGGGCCTCTTACAGGCCCCTCACAGTTCTCTTCACTGGCTGTTGCCTGCTGCACGGGCTATCATCTGCAACAGATGGTTTCGAGGTTCCCATGCATCGACTGACCCAATGGCTTAAAAAACTCCTTATTCTGCTGGTGCGTGGCTACCAGCTGCTGCTCAGCCCCTTTCTCGGCAACAACTGCCGTTTCTATCCCAGCTGTTCCAGCTACATGATCGAAGCGATCGAAGTACATGGCGTGTTCAAAGGGCTATGGCTCGGTGCTCGACGCATCCTGCGCTGCCATCCCTACAGTGATGGCGGAATTGATCCCGTACCTCCGCGCTGTGGCTGTGCCGACCGCGACGAGCGTTCCGAATTGTCACAGCCTGACTACACTGAAAAGAATCACTGACCGCCACCGGCTGCAGGAGCAAAGATGTTTTCTCCACTGAGTGTCATTCTGGTTGTTGTTGTCTACATCGCGTTCCTGTTTGGTCTGGCTCAGTGGGGTGAGCAGCGCACACGACGCGGCCAGCCGTTTAACTCGGCTACCCTGTATGCCCTGTCTATGGGAGTCTACTTCACCACCTGGACCTTCTACGGCAGTATTGGCTTTGCCACTCAGTCCGGCCTGTTGTATCTGGGTATTTATGTTGGCGCTTTACTGTCCATTTTCTTCTGGCAGATGACCCTGAGGCGCATGATTGCGGTCAAGGAGACATTCCGCATCACCAGCATTGCCGACCTGATTTCGACCCGTTACCGACGCTCGCAACGGATCGCGGCGCTGGTAACCTTGATCGCCTTTCTCGGCCTGCTGCCCTACATCAGCCTGCAGCTTGAAGCGGTGGTGCGTTCTTTTCGCCTGATCACCATTGAAGAAGCCGATGGTATCCACTGGAGTTCTTCTGGGTTGCTGATTACCCTGATGATGGTGGTGTTTACCATTCTGTTCGGGGTACGCCGACTGGACCCTACCGAACGGCACCAGGGGATGATTCTTGCGTTGGTGGCCGAATGCGTAGTCAAGCTGGTGGCTTTTTTGGTACTGGGCGGCTTCATTACCTGGTACTTTTTTGATGGTCCGGTGGATATGTATCAACAGATCCAGACCAACGGCTATCAACACCTGCTCGGATTGGGGGGCGAAGATGCGGGTATCCAGTGGTTAACGCTGATCGTACTCAGCTTCGTTGGTGTGCAGCTGCTGCCACGTCAGTTCCATGTATCCGTGGTGGAGAATGTGTCACCCCGTCACCTGGGCCGTGCACGCTGGATGTTTCCGCTGTATACGGTTCTGATCACGGCCTTCGTGATTCCGGTCGCCGCAGCCGGCATGATTCTGGGCCTGCCCGAAGCCCGCGCCGACTATTTCATGCTGATGGTTCCACAGGCATTGGGCCAACCGCTTCTGGCATTACTTGCCTTTGTTGGCGGCTTTTCAGCCGCCAGCGGCATGGTCATTATCACAACCATGACACTCTCAACCATGGTCTCCAACCACCTGCTACTGCCGGTCTGCGAGAAGTTTGATAATCTGCGCTGGATGCGTACCTGGCTACTGCAGGTCCGCTGGGTACTCGTGGCACTGATTCTGTTTGGCAGCTTTGGTCTGGCACGGCTACTCAGCGATACGCACATGCTGGTGGCGGTAGGCCTGATCTCATTTGTAGCTGCACTGCAGCTGGCACCGGCAACCCTCATAGGCCTGTTCTGGTCTCGCGGCAACAGCATGGGGGCTTTTCTTGGCATGCTGGTCGGTTTTGCCCTCTGGGGATGGACATTGATCATCCCAGCCTGGGTGGAGGAAGGCTGGGTGTCAGCCAGCCTTCTCAATAACGGGCCTTTCGGGATTGAGTGGTTGCGACCAGAAATGCTGTTTGGCCTGGACCTGCCCCAGGTCCCTCATGCCGTATTCTGGTCTCTGTTGGCCAACATTATGTTTTATCTGCTGGGGTCCTGGTTCTACCACCCACAAAAGCACGAACGCACCCTGACTACCGAATTCCTGTATACAACACGAGCACTGCGCACTCAGGAAAAAACACGCCCTACCGGACTCAATGCGTATATCGAATTAGCCCCCAAACTGGTGGAAGCGGAACAGTTGCTCAAGCGCTACTTGGGTGAAGAGAAGGCGCAGCACAGCGTAAATCGCATCGCCGAAGACCTGCAGGTTTACGACAAGAGTCACATTTCGGTTGTGGAGCTGATGGAGTTCCACCGCATGCTGGAGCAGGTACTGGCAGGTTCAATTGGTGCTGCCAGCGCGCATACTGCCATTGAGGAAAGTATTCGCTATACCGACCGGGAACGCTCGGACCTGACCGCCATTTACAGCCATATTGTAAATGAGCTGCAGGGGTCCTATCGCTTTCACCCGGACAAGGCGCACGAGCCACAAAATCACAGTTTCGAAGCATTGGATGATCTGCAGAACCAACTGGAACGGTTGCAGCTGAAGGTGGACCAGCAGAAGAATCAGGTTGAGCAGCTTGAAACGCGCTTGGAACAGCGTTACCAGGAAATATTCGACTATCGAGTGGAAGCGCAGCGCCTGCGTCATGAAAACGAGACGCTGCGTCAGCAGCTGCTGCAGGAACCCAAGCAGGAGGGGTAAGCGCAGCAACCGAAAACTGCAGGCCGGCTCAGTCGGCCTGCTCTTCGCGGTGGAAATGGACATCCATCTGCGGGAAGGGAATGCTGATTCCCTGACGGTCAAACTCCAACTTTACCTTTTCTGTGGTATCCCACAGCACCGGCCAGTAGTCGGCATTTTTGACCCAGGGACGCACGTTGAAGTTAACACTGCTGTCGGCCAACGCCGCCACATTGACGACCGGCTCAGGCTCTTTAAGTACGCGCTCATCCTGAGCAAGAATATCAACCAAAATTTGCTTGGCTTTCAACAGGTCATCGCCGTAGCCAATGCCGAATACCATATCCACGCGACGTGTCTCCCGTGTGGAGTAGTTGGTAATGTTGTCAGCATAGATCTTGCCATTGGGGATAATGACTTCGCGGTTGTCGCCGGTACGAAAAACAGAGTTGAAAATTGTGATGTGCTCCACAATACCGGTCACGCCACCGGCTTCAACGAAATCACCAGCCTTGAACGGACGAAACACAATCAACATTACGCCTGCGGCAAAGTTCTTCAGCGAATCCTGCAGTGACAAACCAATGGCCAGACCAGCCGCACCGATCAAGGCGATCAGAGAGGTAGTATCAACACCCAGCTGACCCAATGCAGCAATGATGACGAACAGCAGCAGCAGAGCATGCGCGATGGAACTGATGAAGTTGATCAGCATTACATCCATTTTGCTCTTGCGCAGCAGTCGCCCAACCACATTCATCAACAGTTTCACAACCAGACGACCCACAAAAAAGATCGCGATTGCCAAAGCGATATTGACCGCCCAAGGTAAAATATATTCCTGAGAAAAGGCTTCCATTTGTGCTCCCCTTGAAAATTCAGGCACATTAATCATGTTTTGCTGCCGTTCATGTACGGGACAGCTCCTAAACGATAAAGTGTTTGTAGTGTAAAATCATGTTTTTGTTGATTACGCAGATGGGAAAACGATGAGAAAAACAGCCCTGTTCACCGCCCTGCTCAGCTTCTCGTTACCGGTTCTGGCTGAGAAAGGACATATTGCCGACGATGTGTACGTTTTTTTCCACGGCGGCCCAAGCAATGAGTACCGTATTACCGGCCGTGTTAACAGTGGCGAGCCCGTTGAAATCCTGGGGCGCAACAACGGTACCGGTTACGTTCAGATTCAAACAGAGAGTGGTCGTACTGGCTGGATGCCCGATCAGTTTGTAGCGACGGGGGACAGCAAGCTGATCGAACTGCCAAAACTGGAGCAGTCTCTGGAGCAAAGCAAGGCCACCATCAGTCAGCAGGCAAAGACCATCGAGCAGCTCAACACCAGCCTCAGCCAGCTGAAAAGCGAGAATGGGACCTATGATGATCAGATCAGGACACTCAACACCGAGATTAGGGACCTGCAGTCTCAGATTGCAAACATGGATCAGAGCAACCTGATGCGCTGGCTGACCTATGGAGGTCTGATCGCCTTTGGTGGCGTCATTCTGGGGCTGGTGATGCCCTATATGCCGCGCAAGCGCAAACGCCGCGACGACTGGTTCTAGGCGCTGACACGTCCCAGAGACGGAGGCAGGGGTTCCAGCTCGGCAAACCCTTCGCCTCTCGCCCAATAATGGCGCCCCTGCTCTACCCTGATCACCCCTTCAAAGCGCTGCTGCAGGTATTCGACCGCCTCTTCCAGCGTATCAATATCACAGAGTATTACGCCGCCGCGCTCGTTGTCGGTGGCAAAAATATAGCTTTTCACGCATTCACTCCCGCTGAAGTCTCAGGCCATCGTCTCATAACTGAGCCGAATCATCCGGCGACAGGATAGCATTGGCCTGATAGTGTTCAGCCCACTTCACCAACTCCTCCGCCCGCATCGGCCGAGCAATATGGTACCCCTGCGCCTGATCACAGCCAAGCTCATGCAGCACCCGCAGATCCTGCTCGTTTTCGATACCTTCCGCCACAACCGTCAGCTCCATCGCGTGACTCATATCGATCATAGCCTGCACCAGCCGCGCGTCAGTACTGCCTGCCTGTACTCCACTGACGAAACTGCGATCAATCTTGAGCATATCGAGTGACATCTGGCGGATATAACTAAGGCTGGAGTAACCGGTGCCAAAATCATCAATGGCGATACGCACCCCCTGATTGCGCAAACGGCAGATCTCATGCTCGGTGCGCTCGGCACTGTGCAGAAAACTGGTTTCAGTCAGTTCCACCACAAACTGATCAGCCGGTAACTGGTAGGTATGCAGTGCCTTGAGGACCTGATCCGCCACTTCAGTACGCTGAAACTGACGAGCAGAGAAATTGACCGACATTTTCAGTGTCAGGCCCTTAGTCAACCAGTCAGCTGCATCCTGTACAGACTGATCCAGGACCCAGGCGCCAATTGACTCAATCAGTCCGGTATCTTCGGCCACCGGGATAAAATCATCCGGCGTTACACGTCCCAGCTCAGGACTGTCCCAGCGAATCAGGGCTTCGACACCCAACAAAGCGCCACTGCGAAGGCAGACCTGTGGTTGATACACCAAGGTGAACTCTTCACGCTCCAGGGCCTGATGCAAGAAACTGTTAATACGATAACGACTCAACGTCTGTTCGTGCAGAACAGGCGAGAAGAAGCAGATATTGTTGCGGCCCCGCTCCTTGGAATGCTCCAGCGCCACCTCCGCAGCTCGCACCAGTTCTCCCGGCTCATTGGCATCAGTCGGAAAAACCGCCACCCCAATGCTACCAAGAACACGTATCTCGCGATTCTCGATCAGGATTGGCAGTGACAATGCCCTGCTTATCCGGTCAAGACAGGCCGTGATGCAGGTCTCATCCTCGAGCTCTGTCAACAGAATATAAAACTCGTCCCCTGACGGCCTCGCCGCGGTGCCGCACTCCTGCAGTGCAGACTCGATCCTCTCGGCAATCTGCTTCAGTACCTGGTCGCCACCGCTGTGGCCAAAGCGATCATTGATCTGCTTGAACATATCCAGATCCAGCGCCAAAAGCGCCAACGATCTCTGCTGCTCGCGGGCAAAACCCAGCGCCATCTGCAGCCGGTCATGAAAAAGCCGACGGTTGGCCAGCCCTGTCACACTGTCAAACCAGGACAGCTGCTGCATGCGTGCTTCCGAGCGCTTGGCTTCGGTCAAGTCATGAAATATGGCGGCATACTGTGTGATCTGGCCGTCGTCATTCTCGATGGCGGTAATGCTGAGCCATTCAGGATAAATACCTCCATCCTTGCGCCGGTTCCAGATCTCTCCTTGCCAGCGCCCTTCTTGCTCCAGAGTCTGCCAAAGCTGGCGGTAGAATTGACGATCATGACGCCCCGAACTGAGCATGCTGGGGTTACGCCCCAGCGCTTCCCAGGCTTCGTATCCGGTGATGGCGGTAAACGCCGGGTTGACACTCTGAATGTTGCCATTGCCATCGGTGATCACAATCCCCTCGCGGGATTCATTGATCACCCGCTCAATCAGGCGCAGGTTATGCTGAGACTGTTGCAGGGCACGGCTCTTGTCATGCAGCAGTTCTCGCAGCCGGTATATGTAATCCAGCTCGACACTGCGCAGTATATCGCCATAGGAGGCCAGGCCAATCACTGTCTCGTTGTGATCCTTAACGCCGATATGACGGCAGTTATGTTCACGAAAATAGCGCCGCACGTTATAAAGGCTCAGGCGGCTATCAACCGATATCAATCTTGGCAGTGCCAGACCCGCCAGCGGCTGATCCAGGTCGACCGCTTCGGCCAGCAGACGAATGACATCGGTTTCAGTCATGATCTGCCAGCCTTGAGCGTCATCACCTACCAGCATGGCGGTATAATTCACGCTGCGCAGGCGTTCGATTGCCCGCCTCAAGCTGCAGTCCGGGGACAGTCTGAGCACATTGAAATTGGTAATTTCTTCCAACGATTTGAGAAAAAGGTCGTGCTCCAGCCCTTGGCTGTTAACGACATCACTCTGGCTGACAATACCAACCCATTGACCGGCCATCCCGACAACAACTGCATGGGCTGCACTTTGACTGATAAACTCAAGCCCCAACTCATCCACGCTCAGATTGGCATCCACCTGCAGTACCGGTGCCAGCATACTGGCTTCAATCAGGGTATTGCTGGAGCCCTGCTGCAACACCAGCTGCATCGCTCTGCTGCGGGTCAAGAGTCCCACCGGACGGGCACCATCTTCCACCAACACCGAGCCAATATGGTGCTGCGCCATCAGGGTCACCGCCTGCGACAGGGGTGCACCGAGTTCGATGCTGATAATTTCAGCCTGGCAGATTGCTGCAACCTTCATTGCCGGCAGATGTCGGAGATGTGTATTCATGACCTGCAAGATTACCACACTTCACTATTTGCGCTAATTGTAGTCTATCAGTGACAGGGTTTTGATTCGCATCAAAGCATTGCTCTGCTGTCACAGCTGTGACAGCATCAATGCATTACCTGCCGATTGCCGGATTCATTGTCGGAACCTTTTTCGGAACTGCGACCATGCAACAACCCTCTCTGAGCGCCCTGACCGCTATTGTTGAACAGATTGCGCGTACCGGCGATCCTGAAGCTATGATGAGTACCATCGTCCAACGCCTGTGTCAGCTGATGCACGTTGATGTATGCAGCCTTTACCTGTGCACACCGGATCAGGAGCATCTGATCCTGGCCGCGACCGAAGGTCTATCCAGAGAAGCTGTTGGCAAGGCCCGACTGAAGCTTGACGAGGGACTGGTAGGGCATATAGCCGCCTCACTGAGCACACTCAATCTTGGCGATGCGCCGGCGGATGATCGCTTCGTGTTCATTCCCGAAACCCACGAAATGCCCTACCACCGCTTTCTTGGCGTGCCGCTGATCCATCTGCGCCGCCTGGTGGGTGTACTGGTGGTACAGGGGCGCGAACGCGAACCTTTTTCCCAAGAGGTTGAGGCCTTCCTGATTACAGTCGCTTCCCAGCTGGCCGGCAGCTTGCATGCCTTGCAAAGCCGGGGTGACTGGTACAAGCAACGCCCGCGCAGCAATCGCGGCGTGTACCGTCGCCATGTCGGTCTCAAGGGAGCCCCAGGGCTCGGCCTCGGAAGACTCTGGCTCGTAAAACCACACATGTCGCTCGATCAGGTTCAGCCCGGGATCAACAGTGATCCGGTTCAGGAGCGCGATGAGTTGCTGGCAGCCATCGCCATGGTCAGTGACGAGCTCGAGTCCGGCTCAGGCCATCTTGGCAGCCACCTGCCCAGCGATGTACACGCGCTGTTCAGCGTCTATCAAATGATGCTGCATAGTCCCGAGCTGACCCAGCAGACACTGGCACTGATTGAGGCCGGCGACAGTGCCGCCTGGGCATTGCGTCAGACAATCGAGCAAATGGCCGATCAGTTTCACCAGTCGGAAGACCCCTACCTGCGCGCCCGTGGTGAGGATATCGCCAACATCGGCCAGCGGGTACTGAACCAGCTTTTATCGCGCGAACGCCCCGTCATCGAAACCCCGGATGAAGAGCTGGTCCTGGCCGGCGAGCTGGTCAGTATCGCCGACCTGGCTGACTTTCCGCTGCAACAGATTCGCGGCATTCTGTGCACTCAAGGGTCTACCCTGTCCCATACCGCCATTGTCGCCAATGCGCTGGGGATTCCTGCAGTGATGGGGCTGGAGCAACTTGAACCGGAGCACCACCGTGGCGCTCGCGTGATTGTTGATGGCAACCGGGCAGAAGCCGTACTCAACCCGCCACCACCGCTGTTGGCTGAATACAAGCGGATGATCGCGGAAGAAAAGCGTTTTATGGAAGGGCTCGAGAAGCTGCGCGATGAGCCCGCCGTAACCCAGGATGGTTTCCGCGTAACTCTGCTGACGAACACCGGTCTGCTGGCAGATGCCACTCCCGGCCTTCAGCGCGGCGCCGAAGGGGTTGGTCTGTACCGGTCGGAAATTCCGTTCATGATTCATGACAGCTTTCCTACCGAGCAGGAGCAGTTCACCCTGTACCAGAAGGTGCTGAAGGCCTATGCGCCTAGGCCCGTTACAATGCGTACGCTGGATATCGGTGGCGACAAGCAGCTGCCCTATTTCGACATCAGCGAGAGTAACCCCTATTTAGGCTGGCGTGGCATCCGCTTTACGCTGGACAATGCCCAACTGTTGATCAGTCAGGTGCGTGCCATGCTGAGGGCCAATGTCGACACCGACAATCTGAGGCTGTTGGTGCCGATGGTTGGACGGGTGGACGAGATGCAGGCGTTCCGCCAGTATGTGGAGAAGGCGGTCGATTCACTGCTGCGCGAAGGACATCAGGTAAAAGTGCCACCGATCGGCATGATGATCGAAGTGCCCTCCTCCATGTTGCTGCTGTCAAAGCTGGCCCCCTACATCGATTACGTTTCGATCGGCTCCAACGACCTGACACAGTATCTGCTGGCGGTAGACCGTAACAACCCGCGCGTCTCGGCGCTGTTTGACCATCTTCACCCGGCGGTACTAGTAGCCCTGGAATATATTCTGCAGCAATGCAAGGCCCTGTCACTGCCGGTGTCAATCTGTGGCGAGATGGCTTCAGACCCGGCAGCAGTACTGGTACTGACTGCCGTGGGCTATGACTGCCTGAGCCTCAGTGCCTACAACATTCCCCGTATCAAACTGCTTATCCGCTCGATCAACCGGGAAGAGCTGCTGCCGGTACTGGAGCAGGCCAGAGCCTGCAACAGCGAAGCCGAGGTACGTGCACTGTTGCTGCCTGTACTTGAGCAGTATGGCTGGGGACGTGAGCCACGCCCGCATCTGAACGACCCTGACAACGCCGAAGCGGGCTACCAATAACAGATTAGAAGTTACCAAGGCGGATACAGAGGAAGTTGTAGATCTCGTTCACCACATCCACCTCGCAGCAGCTCTCAACACCTTCAAAGCCTGGGGATGAGTTGGCTTCACACACCTTGTAGTGATCGCCGGCAAACAGCAGATCCACCCCGGCGATCTCCAGGCCCAGTACTCTGGCGGTTTCGATCGCCAGCCATTCGATTTCGGGAGTCATGGGATAGGGCCGCACCGAGGCCCCGCGTGAGAAGTTGGCCTTGAAGCTGCCCTCTTCCGCCACCCGCTCCATGCAGGCCACAGCTCGTCCCCCGATCACAATCACGCGCAGGTCTCGGCCACGACTGTCGGCGATGAACTCCTGCAGAATGATGTTGGCCTTGGGGTTGGTCAGCTCCACCATCTGCATCAGGTCTTCAAAATGGTTCAGGGTTTCGCACAGGAACACGCCACTGCCCTGAGAGCCGGAAAGCGTTTTTACCACCACCGGAAACCCGATCTGTTTCTTCACCAGCTCCGGGTTGACCGGAAACTTAACCAGCATGGTTTTGGGTACCGGTAGCCCGTTCTGAGCCAGAATTTGGTGGCTGTAAAGTTTGTCCTTGACCGTATCGATGCTTTCGGCCGAATTGAAACTGTGTACCCCAAGGCGCTCCAGGTGACGAATGACCGCCAGCGCAAAGTAATTGGTGCCCGCCCCCATGCGAGGCAGAAAGAAATCTGGCAGCGGGGTGGACTCGCCGTTGATCATCACGCTGTTGCGATCATCACGGGTGACCGTAAGGTCGAAGTCCTCGGGCTGATACACGCGGATATCGATGCCGTGCGAAGGCGCACGTGCAACCAGTCGCTCAAGTTCGTAGGTTTCCTGTTTGACCAGGGTGCTGTCCGATTTGTAAAGAATCCAGCCAAGCATCTGTCGGGGCTACTCCGAAGGGTGTGAGCGGCGATATTAAGCCCGCCAATTGAGCTGTACCAGAGTCTAGGCCAAAAAGTTTTACATCGCCTGCCACAACATGAACGCAGCACACTATACTCATATAAATAGATGAAAAAAATCCATGTTTCACCGGGTAAAAAGTGTTGTGTCGAACGGCGATATGGCGTCCAATGCGCGCACTTGTCGTACGCTGTCCAGACCTGTACAGCAGCCCTTTTTACCCCCTATATCTGACACACTGACAGCTTCCTGATTCCGGCAGATGTGCTGCCCGGTACGTCTGTCTGCAGGAGAAAGACATGAAAATCTGCTTTCTGATGTACCCCTGGGAACAAATCAAACCGGACACCGACACCACACTGCGCATGGTGCATGAGGCGGCCCTCCGTGGTCATACCGTGGCGATCACTTCACCCGCCAACCTGACCATTCGCGACAACATCAGCAGTGCGTTTTGCAACGTATTGCGCAAGGGCAGCAAGGTGTCGGACAACATTCCATCCTTTTACCGCCACGCCGAATTCCGCCGCAGCCGTCTGCCACTGGCTGGCTTTGATGCCATCATCGTGCGTCTGAACCCGCCGCTGGATACCATCGTGCTGAACTTCCTGGATTCGGTTCATGGTGAAGTGTTTATCATGAATGGACTGGATGGCCTGCGCATTGGCAACAACAAACTCTATACAGCGGCATTTAACGGCCCCGCTGCACAGTATCTGCCGGTGACCCATGTATCCAAGAACAAGGACTACCTGGAAAAGGCACTGGATGAGTCACCCGGCGAGCGCATGATCCTCAAGCCGCTGAACGGCTTCGGTGGCAAGGGAGTGATCGTCATCGAGAAAAGCGCGCGTCAGAGCTTCCGCTCTCTGCTCGACTTCTACATCGGCAGTGGCAGCAGCAGCAACTATGTCATCCTGCAGGAATACATTGAAGGCGCCGAGAACGGCGATGTCCGTATTCTGATGCTCAATGGCGAGCCTATTGGCGCAATGCGCCGCATCCCGGCCGAGAACGACATGCGCTCCAATGTGCACGCAGGCGGTCGCGTAGTGAAACACACCCTCACAAAACAGGAACTGGAACTGTGCCGCAGCTTCGGCCCGAAACTGGTGCGTGACGGCCTCTATTTCACCGGTTTGGATGTGATCAACGGCAAGTTGCTGGAAGTGAACGTCATGGCACCGGGTGGCATCGTTCGAATCAATAAGCTCAATCGGGTACGCCTGCAACGTCAGGTGATCGACTTTGTCGAAAATGTGGTCGAGGCGCGCAACATGGTCGAACAGCGCAAAACCGCTTTCCGCAAGGTGATCGAAGATGCAGACGCTGTCTGAAGCCCAGGTTGTCAGCCTGATCGAAGCACGCCAGCCGGTTCACGCCCGGCTGCGCAACGCCGGGCTGACCATACGCATTGATGAGTATGTGCCGCTGGTATGCACCGTTTTACATGCGGGCACCAGCCTGCGGCCTGAAATTTCCTCGCGGCTGGCCATCAGCGAAGAGCAGCGGCAGCGTTTCGAGACGACCGGTACGGAGCAGCTCGCCGCCCTGCTGCCGATCACGCTGATTGTTGAAGAATCTCGCCTGGGCTGCGACCTGAATTTTCCGCTGTCGCAATGCCTGCGCAGGCGCATCGACGGCCGCAGCCTGTGGCAGCGCCCTCCCACCAAGCAGATGCAACAGCGGGCTCATCGTCAGCACCAACGCTTCTACCATCTGCTGGATGCACTGTTGGATGCACTGGAAGAGGACCATGGCCACTGCCTGCTGATCGACCTTCACAGCCACCCACGAGAGCCAGGTACCGAAAGCGGGATTTTTCACGTCATCGCCAGTCAGGTACGTTTGCCGGAAGGTGAAACGGTGGTCAATGGTCTGCTCAAGCAGCTTGACCAGATCAGCCTTCCCAACCAGAGCGTCAGTGTATCGACCGGTGAACCGATACATCAGGGAGAGTACCTGGGTGCTCATGTGAACACCCGTCATGAACAGACCCTGACCATCCCCTTACAGATCGACCCGGTATTCCGCGACAGCAGCGGCGCCCTGTATCCACTGGTGGTGGATGCACTTTGCACCGGGCTGCATCACAGCCTGTACGAGGCCGCCGCCATTCTGGCCCGGCAAAGGTCGGGCCAACGGATTCGCGGCCATGACCTGATGCCCAGCGAACTACCTGGTGAAGTGCTGCGCGTCGACCGCGCACTTAAAAAGCTGGCCAAGGGGTTGGAGACTCTGTTGTACATCAACCCTATCAATATTGCCCGGGAAGAGCGGCTGTTCATGCGCAACCGTGGTCGCTATCAACCGCAGTTCCGCTATCGTCAGTTGCGCATTGACCCTTATGTACACCGCGAGAAGCTGTACCGCCTACCGGTTGACCGCATCCGCGACCCTGCCCTGCGCCAGCTCTACCGTGAGGTGATCGATGCACTGGCCGAGCGGATCGACCTGCTGGTCAGCATCGGCAGTGACCGCTTCCTGTATAATTCACTGCGTTATTACGGTGAACCTACCTCTGAAGATCTGGCGAATGCCCGTTTCCTGCTGCATGCCGCCGAACGGCCTGAAGAGCATAATGGCGTACGTTACAGTGCCGAAGAGATGATCCCGTTCTTCGAACAGAAAGCGCAGCAATGGGGGCTGGAGTGCAAGGTAGAGCTGTCGGATCGACTGCTGGCACAGGCGATGGTGAATAACGGCCGCAAGGCACTGCTGGTGAAACGCAGCGCCCGTGCCAGCGAGGCTGAGCTGCACGCGCTGGCACATCATGAGCTGGGGGTTCACATGAGCACGTCGCTCAATGCTGCTGCTCAGCCGCTGAAGGTGTTTACCCTGGGCCTGCCCGGGAATACCCATGCGCAGGAAGGACTGGCGATTCTGAGCGAGTACCTGTGTGGCCACCTCACGCTGAAGCGTCTCAAGACACTGGCATTAAGGGTCATCGCGGTTGACCAGATGATCCGCTACAACGACTTCTGCCGCACCTGGCGCACGCTGGTGGAAGATCACGCCTGCCCAGAGGAAGAGGCATTCAAGATCACTGCACGGGTACACCGTGGAGGCGGTTTCACCAAGGATCATCTCTACTTGAGCGGTTTCAGCCAGGCGTTGAAGCTGTGGCGCGAGGGGGATATCAAGGGGCTGTATATCGGCAAGACCGGCTTCAGCTACCTGCCACTGATCAACGAACTGCTGGCTCGCGGTCTTGTAGAGCCTCCGACCTACCTGCCCGACAGTCTGGTCAACCCACAAAACTGCAGTCCCGAGATCACCTACCTGGTGAACTGTATCCGCTGAATTGCTACAACCGGTCGTTCAGTATTCCAGCTGTTCCCGTGCCTCACTCCAAAGAGAGAGGCGCGGGCACTGATCCAGCAGCACCCCATCACGAAACATCATCACCTCTCCTTCAGGCAATGGCTGCCAGCTACGTCCATCCAAAGGCACGCTTGCCAGCATTACGCCGGGGTTGTTACGCAGCGGTTCAATCTCGATACCGTCTATATGGGCGTTACCACTCTCGTCACACTCCAGCAGATGCAGTCCTGGCGCCGAAACAGTGCCATCAGCCTGACGCCTGCGGTCACTGTGGGCAAACAATAGCTCTCCGTCTGAGTAGAGAAAGTTGGCCGTACCGAGCTGGCGCATGCGGGCCGCAAAATCGGCCACCACCGCCAGTCGTACTTCCGGATCGGGACGCCCATCCTGCCAAACGGCACTGATGCGATTCATCAGTACACAGAAGGCACGTTCGGAATCGGTTTCACCCACGGGACGGTAACCACCAGTGGGAAAACGCTTGGGGTTATGTATGAACTGGTTGAGATCACCATTATGTGCAAACAGGTGCATGCGTCCTGAGGCTTCTCGCTGAAACGGCTGGGTATTGCGCAGTGCCAGTTCGCCCTGAGTGGCATGCCGTATATGGCCGACAAACAGACTTGAAGGTCGATGACGCTCCCGCAGCCAGTGCGCCGTCTCACTGTGAGCACAAGCGGCCGCTTCACGAATCAGCTGGACATCTGCTCCCTCATACCAGGCAAAACCCCAGCCATCGCCATGAGGACCCTCCAGCCCATCATGACGAGCAAAGCGTTCCAGTGAAAGTGACAAATGCACAGGTTCAGCCGTTGAGATCGCCAGCAGCTCACACATGATTCAGGATACTCCAGCTGGTTGCGGAACTTCCTGCTGTCGACGCAAGGGCTCCAGCAACAGGATTGCCAACAGGGTAAAACCCACTACCGGGATCATCAAGGCGTTCATCGCCTGCCAGCCCAGGCTGGACTCCAGCCAGCCAGCTGCCAGCGCCGAAAAGGTGACCGTCCCGAATACCAGAAATTCATTGGCGGCCTGAGTCCGCGCCTTCTCAGCCGGCCGATAGGCCCTGGTCAGGAAAGAGGTTGCGCAGATGAACATCCAGTTCCAGCCCAGACCCAGCAGGAACAGCGCACTCCAGAAGTGCCACTCGCTGACACCGTGCAGGTTGATGCCAATACACACCAGCATGATGATCGCACCACAGAGCATAAGGCGCACTTCGCCAAAACGACGAATAAGCTGGCCAGTAAAGAAGGATGGCAGGTACATGCCCAACACATGCCACTCAATGACGTTGGCTGCACTGGAAAAGGCATAGCCACAACGATCCATCGCCAGCGGAGTTGCTGTCATCAGCAGGTTCATAACCGCATAACTTGTCATGCCCACAATCACCGCCAGCAAAAACCTTGGCTGCAGCAGGATTTGCCGCAACGGCCTTACTTCGCCATTCGTCCCCTGCTGCATCGGCGGAATTCGAATTTGCGTCAGAAGTACAAGTGCCAGCAGATACAGCCCGGCGAGTACGGCAAAGGCGCCGCTGAAATCGGCACCGATCTCGAAGTCACGGCTGTAAACGGCAATATTGGGCCCCAGAATGGCCGCAACCACCCCACCCACCATTACCATGGAAATGGCACGACTTTCATAGCCCTTGTTGCACACTTCAACGGCGGCAAAGCGATACAACATGCCGAAGCCGATGCCCACCCCAAGGAGGGCAGTACCCGTACAGAACAGCACAAACGAACGCTGTTGCAGCGCCAACAGGCAGAGCAAAGCACCGCTGAAGCCTATCAGGTTGCCCAGAAAGAAGCCGTTGCGCCGCCCGATACGCTGCATGATCAGAGAAGCGGGAATGGTCGCCAGCATCAGACCTATGAACTGAAACGCCACTGGCAGCGTAATCCACTCACTGGCCGGTGCGAGCTGCAGCCCAATCAGGGCGTTGACCGATACCAGCAACACATTGCCGGTGTTCAACAATGCCTGACAGAGTGCCAATAACCAGACATGGCGATTCATATACTTATTCCATCCAAGACCAAAGCCAGCTATTTAACGGCGATCTCTCCCCTTGATGCAAGCCGTAGCGGAGCCCTGAGCCAAGCCGGGGCAAAAAAATACGGAAAAGGCGGCACTAATGTTGATAATCTGAGACACTAAACACAGGCAGTTCCCCCTGTATACTGTAGATAAAAGCTGAACATCAGACTCACGACCGGGGTCTGGGACTGATTCAAGTCAGAATGGATTGAACTGATATGAACCTCGATGAACTTCTGGTACTGGTAATTGAGCCCTCACGACTTCAACGGCATATCATCATCGACATGCTCAAAGACGTCGGGCTACGTGAGATTGAGCCATTTGAAGAGGCCGGTCCCGCGCTTGAGCGGATGCAACATGTAGTGCCGGATATCGTTGTCTCTTCCATGCATCTGCCGGACATGACCGGCACTGAGCTGGTAACCCGCATGCGTGCCAGCGCCGAGCTGACCGACGTGACCTTCCTGTTGATCTCTTCGGAAACCCACTACCGCTATCTGGAGCCGATTCGCCAAGCCGGCTCCATCGCCATCCTGCCGAAGCCGTTTCGGCGTGAAGAACTGGAAGTCGCCCTGCGCAACACCATGCACTATATACGCGATACTCAGGAAACCGAACCGCTGGATAATGATGAGCTGGAAGACATGCAGGTGCTGGTGGTGGATGACAGTGTCATGTCACGCAAGTTTGTCCGCCGCAGCATGAACGCCATCGGGATCAATAATGTCATTGAAGCCAAAGATGGGGCCGAAGCACTGCAGATAATGAAACAGCAGCGCTTTGATTTGGTGATCTCTGACTACAACATGCCGAATATTGATGGTCTGGAGCTGGTAGAGCATATTCGCCACTACAGCGATCAGCCGACTGTTCCGGTGATGATGATCACCTCTGAGCAGAATCAAAGCCGTTTGGCTGCTGTTCAAAGTGCCGGGGTTTCTGCCATTTGCAACAAACCGCTCAACTACGACATGCTCAAGCAGCTGGTGCGTCAGCTGGTAGCGGTGAACTGATCTTTAGAGATCAGTTCACTGTTTTCTCTTCCGTATCCCGCAACAACTGCTCAGGGTTAAAGCCCATGATCAGTGCCCCCCAGTGCTGACCATTAAGGTAGATCGGAATCGACAAATCATTCAGCACCTCACCGGTATCACGTACAAAGGTCTGCAGCAGGAACGGTGAAGTGTGAGAAGCCCGGCGCTTCTCGGCACGATTGCCATTGAAAATGCGCCGATTGCGGCTTTGCAGGTTATCAACCTCAAAATTCCCGGTTAGAGGCTTCGAAACCTTGGAGTGGTGTGCCGGCGCATAACCATTCTTGTCCACCGTAATGGCATAGATAAACTCGGGTCGCTCGGTGATAAAACGGTCAAACAAAGGCTGCAGCGCCTGCTCAAAGCGGCTGGTGTAGCTGCAGTCGAACTTCTCAGGCTTCTGCCCCTTGTTGGTACAGCGGTAGTTGTGATCGAACAGATTCACGCCTTCGGCCTGCAGCCTCTGCATCGCATCAACGGTTTCCTGTGCCCAGTGCTTGCCGGTCTGAATCATGCGCTCAAAACCACCATAGCCGATAATGAAACGTGACAGCAGCTCCTGGGTTTCTTCCGTCGAGATTTCCAGCTCTTCAGAATAGGTGCGCGATTGCGCCATTTCATCACGGATGCCACCGGACAGCTCGGTAATCTCACGCACATGACTATGCGATTCCCGGTTGGTGTGTGACAGTTCATCAATGGCGGCACTGATACCGGTCAGCTGTGCGTTAACCTCTTCGAAGTCATGTACCATGCGGGCAAATTGTTCATTGGTACTGACAATGAACTGATCCGTGTTCTCGACGTACTCCAGAATATTGTGGGCACTGCTGCGAGTGCTCTCGACCAGACCCGCCATTTCACTGATGTTTTTGTCAATCTGCTGGGTAGCGGCACTGACCTTCTGTGAAAGGTTGCGCACCTCATCTGCCACGACAGCAAAACCACGCCCCGCCTCGCCCGCACGGGCGGCCTCAATGGATGCGTTCAAGGCCAGCAGGTTGGTCTGATCGGAAAAGTCCTTCACCATGGACAGAATACTGGTGATATTGCCAGAGTTCTCGCTGAGCTTGTCCACCGTTTGCTGGAACCCAACCGCCAGATCGCACACCGCTTTGACCTGCTCCTGAACCCGTTTGAGCTCTTCGCTGGAGCCATGCACTTCCTGCATGTTGCTGTTGTTCTGTTCACTGATGGTGAGTGTGCTCTGGGCGATCTCGTCAATCGCCTGGGTCGACTCCTGACTGGACTGAAATACCAGCTGGGCCTGTCCCTCCTGACGCTCCGCCGAAGCATGCGCCTGAATCACCACCTTCTGCAGTCGCGTTGCGCAGAGCGCTACGCTTACTGAGCGGCGCTGACTCTCGGCGATCATCCGTTTAAGACTGGCCGAAAACTCGTTGTAGGCCGCCGCCATTTCGGAAATTTCATCATGGGTGTATTCCGGCAAGGTGGCTGAAATATCACCATCTTCCTCCTTGATTGCACGCAGCACCGACGTAATTTCACGAATCGGGCGCAGAAACAGATGGCGCATGAAAAAGATGGTGAAGATGCCCGCCAGCAGCGCCAGCGTTACAGTGGTACCGGTCGCAAACATCAAGGCAATAAGACTGCTTTCGATCGCGCCAAGCTGGGTTTCATTCAGATCGAGGCTGTGCAGCAGCTGGCGCAGCTCGGCAGCGTAATAGATGCCAACCAGAATCAGAACCAGATGGGGTAACAGCAGGAAGATGACATTGCCCACAATTTTTTTGGTCAATGTATTGAAAGCGGCCTTCTCAATAGCTGTATAGAGACTCATCAGACACTCTTTCTTATCGTTATAGGCACAGGGGATGGCTCGCTTTGCGGCCTCCTGCGACGAAGTGACCTATTTTGGCCACAGATACAAGCGAGGTGCCATCCTCCTTAGGTATCAAGACTACCAGTTCAAACAGACAGTATATTGAGCCAACTCAGCTCTTAATTGAATGTGTGCGGGGCAATGATGCGCCAGCAGAGCATGAAAACGCGGACCATGGTTCATCTGTTGCAGGTGACACAACTCATGCAGAATGACGTAATCCTGAAGCCTGGGCTCTAGCTGCAACAAACGCCAGTTCAGACCAACTTCACCTTTTGAGGAGCACTGTCCCCAGCGTGCTCGCCAGCTGCCGATACTAATGCTCGCCGGTATCAATCCGGTTATCTGGGCCAATTCCTGACAGCGCGGGATCAAACGCGCTTCAGCCTCGACCCGAAACCACTGCTGCAGCAGAGCTCGCACGGCCTCACGCTCTTCACGGCGCACCCGAGCCGAGAGGGTCAGTTTTAATTGTTCCGGCAGCTGACGCACTTCGTTTCGGGCGGCTCTCTGCCACTCCAGTGCCAACCAGCGTCCATCCAACATTACACGACCACCCTGACTAATCTGGATCTGATACCGGCTGAGCTGCTCCCGCTGATGACTCAAGTGACGGTTGATCCAGTCATTGCGACTGAGTACAAATCGATCAATGTCATCTCGACTGACACCGGCTGGAGCACGCACCTGAATTTCGGCATCACGGATGCGAATGCCCAGGGTTTTACGCTTGCGGCTGCGGATCAGCTGGTAAGCGTGTGTCATCACCGCTCCCGCGCTGCGCGCAGCAACTGATCAACCAGCGGCAACATTTGTTGGCGCAGCTGTTGATCGCTGTCACGAGCATAGCGCTGTCGTTCGTCCAGCCTGGCCAGTTGCTCCAGCCTGCCCTGTTGCTCTGGCCATTGAGTAGCCAGAACCCGGAGCCAGCCTGTCAGGGACTGACAGGGCTGACGCGGTTCAAACTGCTGCCCCAGCACGGCCTGTAACCGTTGCAACCTGCGTTCGAAGGGATCCTTGCGACCCGCTCTGAGGCGTTGACGCAATTGCCAGCCCATAACGGCTGCCACAACGGCGGTAGCCGGCAGCATCAGAGCCAGAATCATGCGCCAGTAGTCCAGTCCACCCAACCAGTCCTTGAGCAGATCCGTTTGCTGACTCTGGTAGTTCAACACCCAGCGATGCCAGGCAAAATTGAAGGCTTCGTAGCGCAACTGCAGCTGGCGAGCCCAATCGGCCTGCAGCCTGAAACCACGCCCGCCACTGAACGCGGTATCGCCACGCTGCTGAAAAAATTGTTCCGTTGAAGATTCAATTCGCTCCGGTGCCACGGCAGCGGTCGGGTCAAGCCGTATCCATCCCGCCCCTTCCAGCCACACCTCGGTCCAGGCATGGGCATCGTACTGACGCAGCTGCAGGTAGTTCTCGTATGTGTTCCACTCACCACCCTGATAGCCTGTAACCACCCGCGCCGGAATCCCGGCTGAGCGCAGCAGAAAGGTACTGGCGCCAGCGAAGTGCTCACAGTAGCCGCGACGTGTCTGAAACAGGAACTGATCGATACCGTCACGCCCCAATATCCCGGGTGTCAGAGTGTATTCAAAATCACGATTGAAATGATTCATCAATTGACGAATGAACAATTCAGGCTCGCCATTGCTGTCCTGTTGCCATTGTCTAGCAAGCGCCCGGCTGCGGTCATTACCCACTTGCGGCAACTGCAGGTAATGTTGCTGTTCCTGCTGTGTCAGCAGAGGCTGGAGCCGATAATCCTGCACCGATTCAAGCCGATATTGGGTGCGCCGCTCCAGAGGAGCGTTGTTCACCAGCGTTCTGAACGGCGTCATCCGCTGCCCCTGTGCCTGAGCCAACGGCAAGTCCAGCGCCATCAGCCAGGGCATGCCACTGGGCTCCATTACGATTTCATACCCCTGCGGCTCGGCCTCGGCAATCAACTTTTCTTCTCGCAAACGGCTGAGCTGACCCGGCGAGGCCTGACGCCAGCTTCGTCCATCAAATTGGCTCAGTACCAGCGCTCGCCAGTAACGCTGAGCCGGAGCAGGTGGTTGATTGCCATCAAAACTCACCCTGAACGCCAGCGCATCTGACAGCGCCAGGTCACTTACATCACCAGGGCTCATGCTGTCTGACAAGCCGGTGGTGGCACGCGGAGAACTGATCTCCACTGACCAGAAAGGCTCCAGCCGCGGGAACAGCAGAAACAGTACCAACATCAGTGGCAGGGCCGGCAGCAGCAACCCAAAGGCGCGCTTGAAGGGTGGCAGCCATTGCGTGCGTCCCGGTCGCTGGTGAATTGCACACAGGGCGGCCAGCAACAGCCAGACCACCAGCAATACGTACGCGGCGACCCAGACACTTTCATGAAACAGAAACGCCGTCGCCAGTACAAACAGGGCCACAAACAGCAGAATCAGCGCATCACGGCGGTGATAGATCTCGATCAGTTTAAGTGCCAGTCCCAAAACCAGCAGTGCGACCATCGCTTCAGGACCCGCATTGCCACCAAAACTGAAAATCAATCCAAGCGTACCGGCACCTATCAGTGCCAGCTTGATCAGCCAGTGGGGAAATGGCCAGCGGCCGGTATGGATCATCAGTCGTGCACCCACCATGGCCAGAGCCAACAGGGTGGTCCAGATTGGCAACCAGTTCAGATGAGGCAGTAGCACAGCGACAAATGTCACCAGCTGCAGGATCACCGCACTTCGACTTATCTGCACGTGCCTCATGCTCGACCTCCACGACCATACAGCGCAAGTCGCTTCAAAGCTTCATAGCGATGATTATCACCCTGCTCGGGGAGCAGCTCCAGGGCTCCCAGCCTGAGTCCGAAGCGCTGCTCTCGTCTGGACAGTTCCAGCACCCAGTAGGTCAAGCGTGAGAGACGCTGCTCAAGGTTTCCCGGACAAGCTTCAAGGTCCAGCCAGATATCCGGGCTCTGCTGACTTCCAAACTGCTTGGCCTGAAGACCCAGCCCGCGGGCATAGCTTTTCCAGTCAATCTGACGCAGCGACATCCCTGGCTGAAACTGTTCAAGACCTGTGAAATCATCTGTGCCATCCCGCTTTTGCAAGCCGGTTTCGCCCGACTGGCCGCCGCCTTCAGGAGCCGGAAGCTCTCCCCCAAGAGGCTTGGGATAAACCAGTGCCTGCAGCTCCAGGCTGACCCAGGTCCAGGCTCTGAACAATCCCAGCGGAAAACAGGTTTCCAGCTTCAAGCCACCGGGATCCAACCAGCCTCGCTCAGGTGCAGCACAGAAAAGCTCCAGACGCTGACCTCTGTGTTCCAGATCAATCAAAAGAGGGCTGCCCTGCTCAAACTGCAATCGTATCTGCTCAGGCTGCCGCCCAGCCTGATGATCCAGTTCAAGTTCGAAACCGGCCTGCTCACCTGCAAAACAGCTGTTGCCACGAAGTGCCTGCAACTTTATGCCGGCCAGGTTGCTGTAAGTGTGCAGGCAGGAGACCAGAAATACCCCGGCTGCCAGAAAGGTGATGGCATAGATCAGGTTGTTTTCGTAGTTGACGCCCATTATCAACAACATAAGCAGCAGCAACATGAAACCGGCGCCGGCGCGGGTAGGCAGAATGAAAATGCGCTTTTGGGTCAGTGTCACACTGCGACTTCGCGGGTAGCGCTTCAGCGCCCAGCGTCGAACACGTCCCTGTAGCCGTGATCGCAGTGTGTCAACCAAGAACATCCACCTCCGCCATCAACTCTGACACCAGCCGACGGCTTTCATGACCCGCCACATCCTCTGCTGCCCGCACGCGATGACCGACCACCGCTTCGAGTACCGCCTGAACATCTTCCGGCACCAAGTGATCTCGCCCATCCAGCCAGGCCCAGCAGCGTGCGCAGCGCAACAGAGCCAGCCCGCCGCGAGGTGAAACCCCATAACTGAAGCCGGGCGCATCACGGGTGTACTGCAACAGACGCTGCACGTAGTCAATCAAGCTGGAAGAGGCATGTACATCACGGCACGCCGCCTGAGCCAGTGACAATTCAGCTGGCGTCAGGCATTGTGGCAGCCCCCCCAAATGCTGGCGAGTATCCCCGCCCGTCAGCAGGCGCCGTTCAACATCTGGGGCCGGATAACCCAGGGCAATACGCATCAGAAAACGATCAAGCTGAGACTCGGGCAGTGGAAAGGTGCCGTACTGGGTAGATGGATTCTGGGTCGCAATGACAAAAAAAGGCTCAGGCAGCGGATAACGTTCACCCTCAATACTGACCTGCCCCTCTTCCATCGCCTCCAGCAGTGCAGACTGGGTTTTGGGGGTGCTGCGGTTGATCTCGTCCGCCAGCAGAAGCTGGGTAAAAACCGGGCCAGGATGGAAGCGGAAACTGCCCTTGCCGGGTTCAAAAACACTCACACCGAGGATGTCGGCCGGCAGCATGTCGCTGGTGAACTGAATTCGCTTGTCGTCCAGCCCCAACACGCGTGCCAAGGCATGCGCCAGAGTCGTTTTGCCCATACCGGGCAGATCTTCGATCAGCAAGTGTCCCTCTGCCAGCAGGCAGGTCAATGCCAGGCGCAGTTGCTCATCCTTGCCCAACAACACCTGTCCCAGCGTGCTCAGTGCATTTTCCACCTTGTGTCGCAATTGATCAGTCACAGTTATCTCCTCCCTGTTATAACCACAGTGTAACTGCAGAGCCTCCATCTGAACCAGCATGGCTCAGGAACGAATCCGCTCCAACAGTTGACGAGCACTCGCGATGGCGCCGTCGATGCCGCCACCAGCCACCCAGTCACCACAAACCAGTACACGGGCATCATCACTGCAGAATGATGACAGCACCGGCTGTCTGGCATGGGCATAAAGCCAGCGATGAATACGGCTCTGGACCAGTTTAGCCGGCTGCATGCACAACGCCGAAAACGCCTGTAACAATTCAGCCTGAACCCGCTCGGGCGTATCACCAACATGACGCCTGCTCCAGTCAGCTCTGGCCTCAACCGCCCAAGTTTCGCCACTGCGGCCGGGCTTGCTGCCATCGCGCCAGAGCCTTTGCAGCAAGGAATGCTCCCCCTCCAGCCATTCTACCTGTGCCAGCCGATCAGGTCTCTGCTCAAGCTGCAGCAATAACATCCAACAAGGCTCCATCTCCACTGTTCGAACGGCCCGCTGCAGCGCAGGCTCACACTCCAGCAGAGATACCGCCTGAGGGGCCGGTGTGGCGATTACGACTCTGTCGAATTGACCTTGAGCGGTACCGGCATCATCTTCCAGAACGCACCCCTCTTCATCCGAAAACTCGATCCGAGTAATACGGACACGGGTATTGAGCTCAACTCCATTCAACAGGGCGCGGGTAAGACCACTGCTGCGTGGCTGGGCCAGCCAAAGCTGTTTAGCCGCCACAGGCTTCAGGTTAAAATCCACAGCAATGGGTTGCCAGTGGGACAGGGGTGGCATTGACGCTCCTGGCAACAGCGCCGCCAGAGCACTGCGTTGAGATGGATTGAGCCCGGGAGCTCCCAGATCCATACTCAGCTCACCCAACCTCGCGGCCGCCAGGCGACCACCGGTACCCCGGCTTTTGTCAAAAACGGTTACCTGCGTTCCAAAGCGATGTAGTCCTTCAGCTACCAGCGCACCAGCAAGCCCCGCACCTATAATTGCCACCCGTTCTCCCTGCTTCACGGACCAATGCTCCTTGATGTTCTACAAAATTTTTCATACTACGCCATTTTGGTCGCTTGAGATCATGCCTGAGGGCCGCTGCGGGTTGCACCTGCTCTGCCGGGCCGTTAGCATGTTGCACCAAACCAACCGGGAGCCCTGCCAAGCTGCCCTGTTTTCGGCTCGCTGAGCCCTGTGTCATCACTGGCAGGGGTTGATCGACCGGGAGCCTGTGCATCGACGCATCTCCGCATCACCAGGAGAGACCCTGATGCAGATCGCTGACAAATCCGTTGTATCCATCCACTACACTCTGACCAATGCAGAAGGCAACGTGCTGGACAGCTCCAATGGCCAGGAGCCACTTGCTTACCTGCACGGTGCCAGCAACATCATCCCGGGACTGGAAAATGCCCTGCTCGGCAAGGCCGTGGGTGACAGTCTGCAGGTAACCGTTGAGCCTGAAGAAGGTTATGGTCCTATGCGCGAAGAGCTGGTTCAGGACGTTGATCGCAGCGCCTTTGCCGGTATCGATGATGTACAGGTGGGCATGCAGTTCATGGCTCAGACCCCCTGGGGTGAACAGCCCGTGACTGTGGTTAAGGTTGAAGGCGAGAACATCACGCTGGATGGCAACCACCCGCTGGCAGGCCAGACGCTGAGCTTTGACGTAGAAGTTGTTGAAGTACGTGAAGCGTCTGAAGAAGAGCTTGAGCACGGTCACGTTCACGGTGCCGGTGGACACCAGCACTGAGTTCGGAGCTCAGCACTGATCAGGATGCCCGGCCATGCCGGGCATTTTTGTTTTCAACGATCGTCAGATGTTGCTTCAATCTTGTGAATACTCAAATCCGCGCCATTGAACTCTTCCTCAGCAGTCAAACGCAGGCCCACCAATGATTTGATGGCACCATAGACCACCAGACCACCCAGCACTGCAATCACAACCCCAAGCAGAGATCCGAGCAGCTGTGAAACCAGGCTGACACCGCCCAGCCCACCCAGTGCTTCACTGCCAAAGACACCGGCGGCAACGCCTCCCCAGACACCACACAAGCCGTGCAACGGCCACACCCCCAGCACGTCATCGATCTTCCAGCGGTTCTGTATCAGTGTAAACGTCCACACAAACAGCGCACCGGCCACACTACCGACCACCAGAGAGCCCAGTGGGTGCATCAGATCAGATCCGGCACAGACAGCCACCAGACCCGCCAGCGGGCCATTATGAATGAAGCCCGGGTCATTGCGCCCCGCAATTAGCGCACTCACGATACCGCCAACCATCGCCATCAGACTGTTCATTGCCACCAGACCGGACACACCATCCAGCGTCTGAGCCGACATGACGTTGAAACCGAACCAGCCAATACACAGAATCCAGGCACCCAGTGCCAGAAACGGAATATTCGACGGCGGGAATGCAACCAGCCGGCCCCCCTTGTAGCGACCATGACGTATGCCCAGCAACAGTACTGCAACCAGTGCCAACCACCCACCAACACCGTGCACCACAACAGAGCCGGCAAAATCATGGAACGGTGCCCCGAAGCGCTCCTCCAGCCAGGCCTGAACACCAAAATTACCATTCCAGGCAATACCCTCGAACAACGGATATACCAGCCCAACGACCAGAGTTGAGGCTATCAAGAACGGCCAGAAGCGACCCCGCTCGGCAATTCCACCCGAGATAATGGCAGGAATCGCAGCGGCAAAGGTCATTAAAAAGAAAAACTTTACCAGCTCATAGCCGCTGTCGCGGGATAGCACGGCAGCACTGTCATAGAACGTGATTCCGTAGGCCAGCCAATAGCCTACGAACAGGTATGCCAGCGCTGAAAAGCCAAAATCACTCATGATCTTGGCCAGTGCATTGACCTGGTTCTTGCGACGTACCGTTCCCACTTCAAGAAATGCAAAGCCGGCATGCATGGCAAATACCAAAACGGCGCCCAACAGGATAAACAGAGTATTGGCACTCTGCGACAGCTGCGAGATTGCACTGCTGATGGATTCCACTCGATCCCCTCCGTCTGTTGACGGATGCACCATCAAGAGGCAACTGCACCGCAATACAGCACCGCTTGAATCAACACCCGAAGTAAGTTGAATGGCTCAGACGGCGTGGTGACTGGGCTTACGCACCAATGTGTACAATTTGCACCAGCGCCGTGCAGAGCATTGGTGCAAAATCAAGCAGTTTTTGTGCCAGTTCAGTGCAGTCGGGCGATAAAAGCCCCGTGGCAGTGCATCAGCGACGATGACGAATTTCAAAGCAACTGTGAATTCTGGCGTTGCGCTTGAAGTCCGGGTCCAGTGTTTGGGCCGTAATATCCCGGATTTCAAAGTCCGCCAGCGCCTCACGATCGATACTGAAACGGCGGTAGTTATTGGAGAAAATCAGCAGACCATCATCACGCAGCAGCTGCATCGCACCCTTGATCAGCTGCACGTGGTCTCTCTGCACATCCAGCACATCATCCATCCGCTTCGAATTGGAAAAAGTGGGCGGATCCATGAAGATCAAATCATAGCGATTCTGGTGCGGTTGCTGCAGCCACTGCAAGCAGTCCGAGCGGATCAGCTGATGTTGCGCCTTCGGCAGGCCATTCAGCTCCAGGTTGCGCCGAGCCCAGTCCAGATAGGTCTGAGACAGGTCCACACTGGTGGTACTGCGTGCCCCACCCACACCGGCATGTACGCTGGCACTGGCGGTGTAGCAGAACAGATTCAGCATATCCTTGCCCGCCGCCAACTGCTGTACTTTGAGCCGAGCCGGGCGATGGTCAAGAAACAGACCGGTATCGAGATAATCGTGCAAATTAACCTGCAGCTTGCAGCCATGCTCAATGACTGTCATGAAATGGCCGGTCTGGTCCTGGCGCTCATATTGCTGCTGGCCCTGCTGACGCTTGCGTTGCTTCAGAACCACCCGCTCCGGCGGCAGTTCAAGCACCTGCGGAACGGCAAGCATCACATCCTGAAGTCGCGAGAACGCCTTGACCGGATCAATGGACGCAGGTGGTGCATATTCCTGAACCACCGCGTGGTCTGGATAGATATCCACGGCGACGGCATATTCGGGCATGTCAGCGTCATAGGCACGGTAGCAGCTGATCGACTCTCGCTTCACCCACCGGGACAGCTGTTTCAGATTCTTTTTCAGGCGGTTGGCAAACATCTGCGCCTGTTCGGACAAAGCAACGGTCTCACTGCCCTGTTCCAGCCGCTGCCGGGCTTCCTCACGCTGCTCTTCCGATTGCTCATGTACGGTAAACAGCAGCAGTTTGCTGTCGATGGTGCCGTTGAACAGCCGGTATTGTTTCTCCGCCCGTAGCTTCATCACCTTGCACAGGTCAGGGTTGCCGGTAAATACAGCAGCCTGCCAGTTGGCAAAGTCCTGTTTCAGTCGCTCGCCCAACAAACGGTACAGGAACATCAGCTCCTGGGTTTCGCCGAGGCGCTCACCATAGGGTGGATTGGTAATCAGCAGGCCTTTGGCGCCTCCCTCTGGCCTCTGTAACTGATCCAGTGGCCGGCGTTCAAATCGGATCAGTTCAGCGACACCGGCACGGCGGGCGTTTTCTTCAGCCCGCGACAGCACACTGGCATCGGCATCAAAACCATAGAACTGCGTCTGTACCTTTACCAGACCGGTTTCACGACGCTGGCGAGCTTCTTCAACCAGCTGCTGCCAAAGACGTGAATCATGCCCCGGCCAGCGACTGAAACCAAATGTCTGTCGAAACAGGCCAGGCGCGATATCGGCGCTCATCAGTACCGCTTCCGTCAGCAAAGTACCTGAGCCGCACATGGGATCAAGTAGCGTATCAAAGCCAGCGGCGGGCCAGCCCGCCCGAATCAACACGGCAGCGGCCAGGTTCTCTTTCATCGGTGCCGCACCGGCTTTGAGGCGGTAGCCGCGCCGGTGCAGGCTGTCTCCAGACAGATCAAGTGCCACCGTAGCCCGGTTACGCTGCAGGTGAACATTGATGCGCAGATCGGGTTGGTTGCGCTCTACACTCGGACGCTGTCCAGTTGCAGAGCGAATCTGATCCACAATGGCATCCTTGACTTTCAGTGCACCAAAGTGAGTGTTGTTGATCGCGTCAGAACGGCCATTAAAATCCACCGTCAGAGTGCCGGAGGGACGGAGATGCTCAAGCCAGTCCACGGTCTGTACCAACTGATACAGTGCATCCGCGTCCGGCACCTCACCTTCTGCCAGAGGCATCAGCACCCGGTTACCAAGCCGAGACCAGAGGCAGATGCGGTAAGCGGTTTCAAGTTCGGCCTCACAGGACACACCCGCGACGGTCTGACGTACTTCGGCAGCACCCAGCTGAGTCAGTTCGTCCTGTAACAGATTTTCCAGCCCCTTGGGACAGGTGATGAAAAGTTGCATTGTCTGGAGTAGCTCCGACCTGGTCATGACGATGTTTTACTGTCTGCAGGTAACGACCTGTCATGAAAGTGAAAAATATTCATTCAAGCGCCGCAACTGCAGCAATTCGGATTAAGCACTTGATTTAATAACCGATGCTGCAATTGCGCTCGGATAAATTTTATTACAACACTGTAACAACATAGTTTATTTAAATCGCCACGGCCTGTTTTTTCAGATATCAATAGGGGTGTGACGTCACGACAGAAAACCGTAAAGCGCATCCCCGTTCCATGCAGTTACCTTAACGTCGGGGACAGTATAATCAGAATATGTGAGGCGCAAAGTATGAAGAAACAGAAACGGGATCGTACCTCTACTCTGTTTAATCGTGGATTCATGGCTGGCATCAACGGGCGTTCCCGTGAGGAATGCCCAGTCCAGACAGTTGAGCTGCGCAGTCACTGGATGAGTGGCTGGCGCGAAGGACGTGAGGCGCACTGGAGTGGAATGTCTGGCGTTTCTGCTATCCAACACAACCCTTCAATGCACTGACGGTGCAACTCACCTCTTAAATCTGAACGGCAGGCCTGCTCGCAGGCCTGCCGCCGGGTTCAACCTCGCTTAAGCTGTTCAATTGCTTCAAGCGAATCCCGTACCAGTGACGGCCCACGATAGATGAATCCGGTATAGATCTGCACCAGGCTGGCGCCCGCCTCGATTTTCTCGGCAGCATCAAAGCCTTCGGTAATCCCCCCCACACCAATGATCGGCAGAGCACCATCCAGATGTGAAGCCAGTGTCCTGATCACCTCAGTAGAACGATTGCGTACCGGTGCGCCACTCAAGCCACCCGCCTCATCCGACAGTGGGCTGTCTTCAACCCCCTCGCGTGACAGCGTAGTGTTGGTGGCAATCACACCATCCATCTCGTAGGTTTTGAGAGCGGTGGCTACAAGCCCCAGCTCTTCATCATTCATGTCCGGAGCAATCTTGACCGCAATGGGTACATAACGTCCATGCAGACTGGCCTGCCTGGCCTGTTCGGTTTTCAGAGCATCCAGCAGACTGTTCAGCGAATCTCCGAACTGCAGTGTACGCAAGCCCGGCGTGTTGGGCGATGAAACATTGACCGTAATGTAGCTGGCACGGGAATACACTTTGCGCATGCACACAAGATAGTCCTGATCAGCCTGCTCGTTCGGAGTATCCTTGTTCTTGCCGATATTGATGCCCAGAATGCCCTTGTAGCGGCTACGATCAAGATTCTTCAACAGCTGATCAACGCCAGCGTTGTTGAACCCCATACGATTGATAATGGCATCATGCTCCGGAATCCGAAACAGTCGAGGCTTTGGATTACCCGGCTGCGGCCTGGGAGTTACCGTGCCCACCTCAATAAAACCGAAGCCCATGGCAGCCAGGCCGTCGACGGCGGTACCGTTTTTGTCCAGACCCGCCGCAAGCCCAACCGGGTTGGGAAAGCGAATGCCCATCACCTTGGTCGGCAGAGAAATTTGCTGAGCACCCAACAGGCGAGGCAAGCCCAGAGAGGCAGCAAGGTTCATACTGCCCAATGCCAGTTCGTGCGAGGTTTCGGCGTCCAGCCTGAACATGAGTGCGCGTGCGAGGTCGTAGAGCATGAGAGTCACTGAGGTGGTTATAAACTGAGGCCACATTATAGGCGAGCGGCCGGGTTATGAACACCATTCAACTCAAGCGCTGGATATCCTCCAGTTTGCCTGCGTCACTGAAGCGGATGCGAAAGGTGCCCCTGATGCCGTCATGCAGCAGCCAGGGACGCAGAATATTGGCCGGAAACTGTACTCGACGACCGTCCCGGGCGCGGGTTGATACCACCCGGGACGGGCCCCGATACACTTTCAAGAATTCTTCACTGCTGATCCTGAGATCAACAATTATTTCGTTCATCTAGCCACTGGATTCCATCAAGCTACTGCAGCGGGCCAGATCGGCCAGCTCTCGTGTGGCGACAGTATACATTGCGTAATCCTGAACACTGGCATTTTTCAACTCGGTCAAAATGTTAAGCCAGCGCTCCACATGCGGCTGATTCTGCTCCTGCCAGACATCCAGGCGCGCTTCCAGCCCCGACTGGTCCAGCTTGCCTTTTGGGGCAAACAGGGTCGCAATCAGAGCGCGTTGCTGAGTATCCAGATCATCACGGAAACTGTCCCGCGCAAGAGCCTGCCAGTAGCTGTTCACATCCAGATCGTTTAGCTGAGTGCTGAACCATTGCAACTCGAGCGCATCACCCATGCTGAAATATGCTTTTGCTGCCAGTTCTACAGACACTTCGCAATCATGCGCCACTTCTATGATGCCCAGCAGCGGATACAGTGCTCTTGAGCCAGCGACACGCTGCGCCAGCTTCTCGGGAACGCCTGCATCGATATAGCGGTCATGCGCACTCTGCCAAATGTCCAATGGCTGCCCACTCAGTAAGTTGCCCAGCTCAGGCACCAATTTCACCAAGCAGGGGCTAAAATGTTCGGCTTCCTTGGCGCAGTCGAGCGTACCTTGACGGTTACGAACAAACCAGCGCGTCACGCGCCGAATCAAATGCTGCAAATCATGCATCATTTCAAGCTGCACATCGGCCTTAACCTTGTAATCAAGCCCTTCAATCTCTTGCCACAGCGGCTTCAGATTGAAAATATCCCGAGCCAAAACATAGGCACGTACCACATGCTCTATGTCGGCTCCCGTTGAGGTCAGCAAGCGATCAACAAAGTTGATGCCCATAAGATTGACCATTTGATTTGCAATCTGAGTGGCAATAATCTCGCGGCGCAGTCGATGTTCATTGAGGGCATCAGAATAGGTTTTACAGATTCGTGCAGGAAAAGCCGTGGCCAGCTCTTGCGCCAGATAGGGATCATCCGGCACCGTAGACGCCAGTAACAGCTCCTTGAGATCAGCCTTGCTGTAGGAAACCAGCACTGACAGTTCCGGTCGACTGAACCCCTGACGATTGTTCTGCCGGTCGGCCAACTGTTCATCTGTCGGCAGAAATTCCAGCTTGCGCTTGAGTTTCCCCTGAGATTCCAACGCATTGATAAAGCGCCTGTACTCAGCCATGGAGCTTGCAGAACGCGCCTCCGCCAGTGAAATTGCCTGTACCTGACGGTAGTTGTTCTGTAGCACCAGCTCCGCGACATCATCAGTCATGTCACTGAGAAGCTTGTTACGCTGGCGTGCGGTCATATCACCACTGGCCACCAGCTGATTCAGCAGAATCTTGATATTCACTTCGTGGTCGGAGCAGTCAACGCCACCTGCGTTGTCAATGAAATCGGTATTAAGGCGGCAGCCATTGCATGCCAGCTCCATACGCGCACGCTGGGTCAGCCCCAGATTACCCCCTTCTCCAACCACGCGCGCGCGGACCTGCGGCGCATCGACTCGCAGGCCATCATTGGCCTTGTCACCCGCATCGGCATGAGCTTCATCGCTGGCCTTGATGTAGGTACCGATACCACCGTTCCAGATCAGATCCACCTCGGCACACAGCAGGGCCGAGATCAGCTCATTGGGTGTAACTCGGCTTGAAGTCAGACCGGTCAACCGCTTGATTTCTGGCGTCAAACTGATCGACTTGGCGCTGCGATTAAAGATACCACCGCCTTTGGAGATCAATTTGGCGTCATAGTCCCCCCAGCCCGAGCGTGGCAGCTCAAACAGACGCTGACGCTCCTTGAATGAAGCCGCGGGGTCCGGGTCAGGGTCGATGAAAACATGCAAATGATTGAACGCGGCCACCAATTTGATCTGATCCGAGCGCAGCATGCCGTTACCAAACACATCGCCAGACATGTCACCGATCCCAATGCATGTGAACGGCTCTTTTGCCGTATTCAGTCCCAACTCACGGAAATGCCGCTCTACCGATACCCAGGCGCCGCGTGCGGTAATGCCCATTTTCTTGTGGTCATACCCCTGACTGCCACCGGAGGCGAAGGCATCACCCAGCCAAAAATTGTAATCGGCGGCAATTTCATTGGCGATATCAGAGAACGTTGCTGTGCCCTTGTCCGCGGCCACAACCAGATAGGTATCGTCTTCGTCGTGGCGTACGACTGCCTTGGGAGGTACGACCTCACCCTCAATCAGATTGTCGGTTATATCCAGCAGGGCACGAATAAAGGTGCGATAACAGCTTACGCCCTCCTCCATCCAGGCTTCACGACTCATATCCGAATGCAGATGTCGCGCGACAAAGCCACCCTTCGCACCGACAGGAACAATAACCGCGTTCTTCACCTGCTGAGCCTTGACCAGCCCCAGCACCTCGGTACGGAAGTCTTCCAGGCGATCAGACCAGCGCAACCCGCCGCGGGCAACCTTGCCACCGCGTAGATGCACCCCTTCCACCCGCGGAGAATGCACATAAATTTCAAACAAGGGCCGAGGCTCTGGCACGTGAGGAATATCACGCGGCGAAAGCTTTAACGACAGATAGGGCTTGGGCTGATCACCAAGCTGCTGGTAGAAGTTGGTTCTTAATGTGGCACGTATCAGTGCCAGATACTGACGGATTGCCTGATCTTCGTTCAGACTGGCGACCTCTTCAAGCCCCTGAAGAATATCCGCTTCCAACTTGTCTTCCCGTTTGGGATCGGCCCTGTCAGGGTCGAAGCGTGCAGCAAACAGCTCCACCAGCAGTCGTGCCAGCGCCACATGATGTTTGAGCGCCAGACTGATCGCTTCCTGACTGATCGGAAAGCGAATCTGTTTCATGTAGCCGGCATAGGCTCTCAGCAGCGCAACCTGACGCCAGTGCAGCTGCGCCCCAAGCACCAGCTTGTTGAAGTCGTCATTACCGGTGTTGCCGTTCCAGATATTCAGGAAAGCATCTTCGAACAGGTTCTGCATAGTTTCGGCCGTAACCTGTTGCTTGCCGGTGTAGCGCAGATTGAAGTCGTGAATCCAGATACAGCGTCCGTCTGTTTCCACCTGGTAGGGGTGTTCATCGATAACTCTGAGACCCAGATTTTCCAGTACCGGCAGCACATCTGACAGCGGCAGCGCCTGTCCAAAATGGTAAAGCTTGAAGTTCAATTCATCTGGCTCACGCTCAAGCGCTTCATAAAAGCTCAGTGCAATCGGCGCGTCTTCGGTCAATCGACGGATATACTGAATATCGACCACCGCCGCACGCGGTGAAAAGTCCGCCCGGTAGCCCGCCGAAAAACCGCTGCAAAAATGGTTGTAGGTTTTTATTCCCTTTTCTTCACCCAGACTTTCGACCAGCGCCGCGTACAGCTCTTCGTTCCAGCTGCTGGCCGCCTGAGTGATACGCCGCTCAAGATCGACTACATCAAACTCTCGAGTAACTTCCTGATGGTTGCTGGTCCGCAGAATGAATTGGGTACGGGCCAGAACGGATTCGGAAAAATAGGTAGTGAATTCAGCCTGATCACAGCCCAGCTGTTGCTGCAAAATACGCTCAACACGCTGCCTGAAATCGGTGCTGTACACCTCACGCGGGGCATACACCAGCGCAGAGAAAAACTGGCCATAATAATCACGCCGCAGGAACAGCCTGATCTGACGTCGCTCATGAATCTGCAAAATCCCCATGGCGGTATCAAACAGCTCTTCAACACTTGCCTGAAACAAATCATCTCGCGGATGGATTTCGAGAATCTGTTTCAGCTCTTTCCAGTCATGCCCTTGCCTGTGCAGGCCTGAGCGCTCCATTACCGCGTTGATCTTGCGCCTGACGACGGGAATATCGGTGGCGCCATGCAGATAGACCGATGACGTATAAAGTCCCAGAAAACGTGACTCACCTACCAGCTGCCCCTCGGGATCAAACCGTTTGATGCTGATGTAGTCAGGGTAAGCTGGCCGATGCACGCGTGAGCGCCGGGATGACTTGGTAAATGACATCAGATCAGGAATCAGCGTAAACCCGCCATCCTCTCGATCACCGGATGGCAGCACACCCGGATGGCAACTGCCATCCTGCTGTTTAAACAGACCCAGGCAGCTGTCGCATACTGGCTCCAGCTGGCGGCTTTTGCCTTCGCCGGTCAGGGTCAGTTCATCGTATCCTAGAAAGGTGAAATGGTTTTTCAGCCAGGAAATAAAGTCGCGGGCTTCAACAACATCCTCTTCTTCCAGTCCCTCGGGAATCTTTTGATATTCTTGAAGCAGCTCATGCGCCTTGGCCAACATGGCATCAAAGTCCGTTACCGCTGCCTTGACTTCACCCAGCACCTCAAGCAAGCCCTTACGCAGCTCTTCCAGCTGAGCCGGATCCGTATGACGATCCACTTCAATGACAACCAGCGATTCGGGTTCACCGCCCTTGCACGCCACATTACGCGGCTGTAATTCCTGCAGCTCACCTTTCTTCTTGTCCCGGCGGATGCTGAAAACCGTATTGATGATCGCGTGAATGGTAAGGTTTCGACGGTTCAGCTCCATCCTCAGCGAGTCAACAATAAAGGGCATATCCGGCTGCATGACCTCGATAACGGTGTGGGTCGACTGCCAGCCATGCCGTTCAAAGTCAGGATTGAACACCCTGACCTTGATCTCTTCACTTGCAGAACGCTGCTGCAGAAAGTGCCAGATCGCCAGTGTGGCACCATAAAGATCATCGAGGCGCCAGCTGCCAAGATCCTGATCTGCCGCATGGGCAAAGAAGTGATCAACGAAGCTTCCAAGTGGTGCTGCCCGCTCCTTGGGCAACCGCTGCCGAATGGTCGCTTTAAGTTGCTGCATGAGTTCGGTTTTGCTGTCTGCACGTTGCCGGGACATATAGATCCTCAATTATTCTATTCCGCAAACAAGCTGAGCTTTTCGCTTTATCAGCTACTGATGTTCTTCATAATAGACGCTCAAAACGGATCAATCTAAGTCAATACACATGTTGATATTCAAGCCACATCAAACCCTAAACTGGTGATCATATAAAACCCGCCTGTTTTCAGCGTCTGCTACATCCATCAATGTAAACGCAACACTGTCACCGGGCTTGCGCTGGGAGAGTTTGGCAAGGTCCAGTGAAAACACGCAGCCGATTTTGGGATATCCACCAATTGTCTGCCGATCTCGCATCAACACAATCGGCTGGCCGTCCTGAGGAATCTGTATGGCTCCCAGAGCAATACCCTCGGAAATAATGCCGGACTGTTCACTGATGACCGCCTCTCCTTTAAGCCGGTACCCCATTCGATCAATATTGGACGTAACCATATAATCACTGCTGAAAAACTTCATGCGCTGCACTGTTGAGAAGCACTCAAACTGATAACCCGGTATTACCCCCAACAGCAGAGGCGCGCCATAATCCGGTACAGCCCAGTCAGGCATGTGACGCAAGGCATTTGGGTGAGGAGATGTGGACTGAAGAGTGTCTCCCTTTTTCAGCGATTGACCACTCCCATCCAGGCCGCCGACCTTTTCACGGACCACCGTTGCCACACTGCCAAGCCGAGGCTCGGCCTTGATGCCACCGGGCATGGCTATGTAGGCCCTCAACCCGCTGACCGGGGTTGCAAAGCTCAGCCGATCCCCCGCGCTTACCTGACAGGCCCGCCAAGGCAACAGCGGTTTACCGTTCAGGGTGGCCCCCAGGTCTGCACCGGTCAGGGCGATGGTCACGTCAGCCTGCGCTTCAAGCACGACCAATCCATAGGTGATTTCCAGGGCAGCCGCTCCTCTCGTATTGCCCAGCAACCAGTTGGCCCAGTCAAAGGCGTGCTCATCCATGGGGCCGCCCGTTGTCACACCCAAGTGCTGGAAGCCCTTGCGACCACCATCCTGAATCAACACCATGGCACCGGGATCAATCACCTTAAAGCTCATCCAGCCGCCCCCCCATTTCCAGAAACGTGTCGCGATCGATCGGCTCAAAGCGAACCCAGTCTCCAACCTTTACCCGTGTCAGGGTGTCACGGCTCCAGTCAATCATATCCAGTGGCGTTCGGCCGATGATCTGCCACCCGCCGGGTGTTTGGGTCGGATAGATGGCCGTCTGGTTATCCGCGATACCCAGACTGCCGGCGGGCACCTTGAGTCTCGGTGTGGCTTTTCGTGCAACACGCAGTGCTTCGGGGGTATTGCCCAGATAGGCAAAGCCCGGGCTGAATCCAATGGCATAGACACGATAACGCTGCTCGGAGTGCAACCGGATCACTTCATCCGTACTGAGCTGACACTCCCGGGTGATCTGTGCCATATCCAGCGCCGTTTCAGGGCCATAATAGACCGGCAACACAATCTCATCGGCGTCCGATACCTGAGCGGCCAGACTCTGCATCTGGCGTACCGCTGCATTCAATCGCGATTCAATCGCGAATCGGTCTGCCTGTTGCAGGTCAAAGCTGACCAGCACACTGGTATAGGACGGAATGATATCGATCAGACCTGGCCCCAGAGTCGCGCGAATGCTGTGTGTCAACTGCGCCACGCGAGCCGCTACCGCGTCGCTGATTTCGTCACCCAGATAAATGATCCAGGTGTTCTCGTTAACAGCCTGCATCCGAATCATGAGCCCACAACCTCACGTATATGACGCGCCGCTGCAACCGCATGTTCACTGTCGCCGTGGATACAAATGGTATCGGCCTTGATCGAGATCCGATGCCCTCCCAACGTTGTGACGGTTCCCTGCTCAACGATCTGAAGTACCTGAGCCTCAATCGCTTCTGTCGTGGTATGGACGGCACCGGGAAGGTGTCGACTGGCAAGACGACCATGGTCGTCATAGGCCCGGTCCGAGAAAGCCTCAAACCAAACTTCCAGCCCATAATGGCCAGCCCGCCTTCGAATATCATCAGCCTCCGGCGTTGCCATCACCACCAGCGGGCAGTCTATCGAGTAGTCTGCGACGGCCTGCATCAATGCATCCAGTGTCTGCTGATCAACCATCATACGATTGTAAAGGGCACCATGAGGTTTGACGTACTGAATCCGAGTCCCGTTAACTCGACAGATGCCATCCAGCGCCGCCAATTGATAGACCGTCATCAAGCGCAGCTCGTCGGCCGTCAACACCATGTCTCGACGCCCGAATCCAAGCAGATCGGGATACCCCGGATGGGCCCCCACCATCACCCCTGCCGCGCAAGCGAGTCTTACGGTCGCGTCCATCGTCTGGGGGTCTGATGCGTGATAGCCACAGGCAATATTCGCCATATCAATATAGGGCATCACGTCCGCATCCATGCCTTTGCTCCATGAGCCGAAACTCTCACCCATGTCACAATTGAGCTTCATCTCTGATCTCCAGCTGTAAAAGGTCCCTGCAACCGATAAGGTCGCAGTTGCGAAAACTGTTTTGGATAACCATCAAGCCCGCCCGGGTAACTCCCCCAGACGGGCAACGTCGTACACTAGCGCTGTGTCATGGTCGTCGGCAGATAGGTGACAATCTCCGGGAACCAGTAGATCAAGACGATCGCCAGCAGAATCAACAGGAAGAAAGGCAGGGCCGCTTTGGCCACATAGAGAATGTTTTTGCCGGTCAGTGCCTGAATCACGAACAGGTTGAATCCGACAGGAGGAGTTATCTGAGACATCTCGACCACCAGGACGATGTAGATGCCAAACCAGAGCAGATCAATGCCGGCCTGCTGCACCATCGGCAGAACAACCGCAACCGTCAGCACGACAACCGAAATGCCATCAAGGAAACAGCCGAGAATTACGAACAGGACGGTCAGGTAAATCAGCAGTTCAAATGGTGTCAGCCCCAATGTGCCGATCCACTCGGTCAGCGCACGCGGAATACCCAGGAATCCCATTGCCAGGGTGAGAAAATGTGCGCCTACAAGAATCAGGCCGATCATGCAGGAGCTTTTGACGGCACCGAGCAGACTCTGCTTGAAACTTTCAAGACTCAACGAACCTGTCACGGCCGCCAGTACCAGTGCGCCAAAAACGCCCAGAGCTGCAGCCTCTGTCGGGGTCGTAAATCCACCATAGATGGAGCCCAGTACAAAACCGATCAACCCCATGATCGGCAACAGCTTTCGCAGTGCCGCGACCTTGGCGGCAAGGGACACCTGATCGCGGGTATGCTCAGGCAGTTCATCCTTGTGCATCATGGCCCAGACCATGGTGTACCCCATAAACAGTACAACCAACAGCAGGCCCGGCAATGCGCCGGCAATAAACAGTCGTCCGATCGATACTTCCGCAGCCACGCCATACACTATCAGGATGATGGACGGCGGTATCAAAAGCCCAAGCGTACCCGATCCGGCCAGTGTACCCACTGCCATGCGGTCGCTGTAGCCCTGAGCCTTAAGCTCTGGCAGGGTCATGCGTCCGATGGTGGCGGCTGTGGCGGCCGATGAACCGGAGACGGCCGCAAAGATGCCACAACTGAGTACATTCACGTGCAGCAGTTTGCCCGGCAACCCGCCGAGCCAGGGGGCAAGCCCCTTGAACAGATCAGATGACAGGCGGGTTCTGAACAGCACCTCCCCCATCCAAATGAACATCGGCAACGCAGTCAATGACCATGCCGTACTGGCACCCCAACTTGAAGTACCAAAGAGCAGGCCAATTTGTTCATTGCCGGACAGCATCAGCCCGAGAACCGCCACCCCTACCAGCGCAAGCGAAACCCAGACACCCAACGCAAGCATCAATAACATGCTGATCGCGAGGACAATCGATAACGTCATCGGCTCCATCAGATTTCCTCCAGGTTAATTTCATCTTCAGCGCCGATGTAATCCGGAAGGTCGCCCCTGAGCACTGCAATCAATGCATCCAGCACCGCCAGCGCCAGCGCTGAAGCGCCCACTCCCAGCGGCACCTGAGGTGCCCACAGTGGCATGGCGATGTAACCGTGTGTCATCTCTTCAAAGACGTAGGACTCCCACACCATGAACCAGCAGTACCAGGTCATGAAACCGCTCAGAACAAGCCCAAACAACAGAACGCTCAGTTCCTGCAGCCGACGCCAGTGGCGCGGCAGGCGCTGAATGGCCAGCGTAACCCGGATATGGCCACCTTCTCGAAAGGTGTAGGCAAGACCAAAGAAGATGGACGCCGCCAGCGCGTAGCCCGCAAAGTCTTCAGCCGACGGAATAATGAATCCGAAAAATCGGCCGACAATCTGCGCCAGTATCAGCACCATGATGGCAACGATGCAGGCTCCAGACAGGTAACCGGATGTCAGATATAGGTTTTCTTTTAATGCTGACATGGAAAGTGCCTCATCATTGGGCCCCCTGCAGTGCTCGGGGGCCCTTCGCGTTTACTGCTGATACTGCTTGAGAATCTTGCCCACTTCAGCAGGCGCTTCGGCTTCCCACTCCTTGATCATGATGGCACCGATTTTTTCCAGCTCTCTCATCAACTCAGCGGAGGGTTCACTGACGACGATGCCGTTGGCGGCCAGGGTTTCAGTATCCTGTTTGGCTGTTGCTCGCACGCCTTCCCAGCCCTTGCGCTCTGCATTTTCAGCAGCCGCCAGGATGATCTGTTGAGTGTCCTTGTCGAGGCGACGGAACGCACGCTTGTTCACGACCACAATGTTTTTGGGAATCCAGGCGCGGATATCGGTGTAATGGGTTAGATAGTCCCACGCCTGGCCATTTGCACCTGTTGAGGGGGATGTGATCATGGCATCGATGATCCCGGTACTGAACGCCTGTGGGATTTCAGGCACCTGCACCGTTGTCGGTGAGGTATTCATCAGGTCTGCCAGACGCGAGGTTGAAGGGCTGTAGGCACGCATTTTAGTTCCCTTCAGGTCTTCCAGTGTGTTAACCGGAAACTTGGTATACAGGCTCTGTGCCGGCCAGGGGACTGTATACAGCAACTGCATACCCTCTTTGTCCAGCAGCTTTTCGATTTCGGGCTTGGCTGCTTCCCAAAGTCTCTTGGAGTCATCGAAGTTGGTGGCCAGGAAGGGGATATTGTCGTGCTTGAAAACCGGGTGGGTATTACCCATCACACCGATGAACACCTCACCCAACTGTACCTGCCCTGTTCTGACAGCACGCGGGATTTCGGGATGCTTGATCAACGAGGCACCTGAATGCACATTGATATCGATCTGACCGCTGCTTTTTTCACGAATCTCGTCAGCAAATTCATAGGCTATTTTGGTGGGCAGGTTGGCATCGCCATACGGGGTTGGCATATGCCATGTGTCTGCCTGCACCGCAGTGCTCATGGCCCCTGCAAGGGCAACAATACCAGCAATCTTCTTCAACATGATTGGATCTCCACGTGTTATTGTTTCAGCCTAGAGAACGGCCAGCTCATCGTTGAGCCTGTCGGTCACCAGCATTTTGCCGGGGACGTGTGTAATGCACAGCGGTGGCCTTGCATTACGGATAGCGACCTGCGGCGTCACACCACAGGCCCAGAAAACGGGAATTTCATCCTCTCCTACCGGCACGCTGTCTCCGAAATGAGGCGATGTCAGATCATCAATACCGATCAGATCCGGTCGCCCGATGTGGATCGGGGCGCCATGTGCCTTCGGCAGGCGGGTTGTCACTTGTATGGCACGAATTGCATCGGCCGGTGAAAACGGCCTCATGGTTACAACCGTATTGCCGTGAAAGCGTGTACTGGGTGATGTTGGGAGGCTGGTTTCATACATGGACACATTGCGACCGAGGTCAATATTGCGCACCGACAGCCCTGCACGCTGCAACGCCTCTTCGAAGGAGAAGGAGCAGCCCAATACAAAGGTCACCATCTGTTCATTCCACAGGTCAGCAATGTCAATGGCCGTATGCGTCAGCTCCCCATCAACGAACACGTTGTACTCGGGCACATCGCAACGGATATCAATATCGTTGCCCAGCTCTGGCAACAGGGGCTCACCGGGCCGCGACACTGCAATCAGCGGGCAGGAAACGGGGTTGAGCTGGCAGAAGTAGAGGAAGTCCTGCGCCCAGTCTGACGGCAAAATCACCACATTGCCCTGAATCAGCCCCGGGGCGAAACCACTGGTACTGCCGGTAAACTCACCGACTCGAATCTTGTGGCGCAGTGTATGCGCCGTCTCCAGCAAACCCTGCTTATAGTTGGAAACCGCCTGCCTGTTCATGCCTGACCTCTCGTTAAGGACAATCGGTGTTTTACTAAGACTAATCGAGAGGGTAAAAAAGTCTAATTATGGTTTTTTCTATTTAATGATAAAAAAATTTTATATAGCTTCATCTGCATAGGCTTCTGAAACCACCACCGCCAGTTCCGCTGCCCGTTCGGCAATCGGGCTGTAGGGCACCGCCGAGTAGGATGCCGTAAATGTCAGTTCTGAAGGTGTCCAGGTTACATGCAGGCGGGTGATGATCCCCTTTTCAAGCTCTTCAGTGATCATCCGGTAGGGCAAGGTTGAAATGCCAACCCCGTCAACCGTGAGTCGATAGCAGGCAGCAAGCGAACTGGAGGACATGAAGCGTACCGGCGCACCATCAATGGCGCGAAAGCGTTGACTGATCTCGGCAAACGGCTTGGTATTGCGTGCATAGGTGATAATGGGCCACTGAGCCAGCTCTTCGATATACAGCAAACGATCCGGGAGTTTGAGCGCTGGGCTGGCAATCCAGGCCAGCGGAAAACTGCACAGTGAAAGGTTGGCAATACTGGGATCCGAAATCGGTCCCATCAAAAAGGCAAGGTCAATTGATCGGTCGAGCAGACCGGCACGCAAATTACTGGTGACATCGACTGTCATTTCCACCTCGAGGTGAGGCATCTCATTATTCAAGCGACGAAGAAACTCGGGTAGCCATGTGTGTACAATTGTTTCAGAAACACCCAGCCGCAATATACCGGATACCCCCTGTACATTATTTGCACGTTTTTTGAGCTGTTCCTGCATATATATTATTTTTTCGGCATACGGAAGCAATTCCTTACCTTTTGCAGTGAGGGCCACAGGCCCCGGACCCATTTCTCGCTCAAACAGTTTGACACCCAACTCATCCTCAAGAATCGCAATACGGCTGGAGATCGCAGGCTGAGTGGTATGCTGGCGTTCAGCGGCCTTTCGAAAACTGCCAAGAGTGGCTACCCAAACAAAAGTTTCCAGTCGTTTAAAATTCACGCTGCATTTTCCATGATATTAAGAAACCGCTTAGTGATTAGCACATAATTTCCAGATAAGCCATTCTCGTACAGAAAAACATTCTCAACCTCTGAATATATAATATTGATCTAACCTGTCTCATGTTCGATAATCTTCAGAGATTGTTATCATTTATCTTCTGCACCATCACGGAGCTGTGGATGCGTTCATTGCTGGCATTGCTGTTATTGCTGAGCTGTTCATTGCCAGCCTGGGCTGAAGTGCGCGCCTCGCTTGACCGCTACACCCTCACCGCTGCCGATGTGCTCACATTGACCCTGGAAGCAACGGACCAACTGGAGCAGCGACCGGACCTGACGCCACTCGAGGGAGACTTCAGTGTACTGAGCAGCCGCAGGGTCATCATTTCCAGCCACTCCTCCTCCAGCCGTGCCGTACGAACGCGCTGGGAACTGCAATTGCGTCCTCGCACCACGGGCAAAATCCGGATTCCGCCCCTGCGACTGGGTAGCGATCTGAGTGCCCCCATGGAAGTTGAGGTAACAGGTAACCTCGCTCCGACACGGAACCGCGGCAACCTGTTTATGGACAGCCTACTGAGTCAGGATCAGATCTACAGCCATGCTCAGCTGCTGTATACCGCGCGGGTATTTCATACAGAACCACTGCCTGAATCAGCCCGGTTCCAGCCTCCCCAACTGCCCGAGGCGCTGGTCATACCACTGACGGAAAAGCGCAGTTACGAAACCGATCGCGGTGGCGAAAGTTGGCAGATTACCGAACAGGCCTTTGCGCTTTTTCCTTCAAACGAGGGCTTGCACACCCTGCGAGGAGCACGGCTGGTTCTTGACGATAATAGCGATGTCACCCCAAATGCGATTGCACTGGCCCCCGTGGAAAGTTTCGAGATAGAGGTACTGCCACAGGCACATCAGAATCAGCGCGGCTACTGGCTGCCAGCCGAGCGACTTTCATTCGAGGAAAAGACCCCGCTGCCTGACAGCCTGCAGCCTGGTGAAAGCTTTGTCCGAGAGATCAGCCTGACCGCACTTGGCCTGCCCGCCGATGCCTTGCCCACTCTATTTGTTGCAGAGATGGACTCAGCATTTGCCCGTACTGAAGATGTCAGCCTGACGGAAACAGCAACCCCGCAGGGATTGGTGAGTACCCGCACGGAAAGGATTTTGATCGAGCCGCTGGGTGAAGGCGGGCTTGTGCTGCCCGCCATCGATATTCACTGGTGGAATACACTCAGTGACAGAGGGCAAATTCTGACGCTGCCCGGCAGACAGCTGGAGATCGACATGGTGTCCTTGCCACCCGTTACAGACTCAAGCACGCCCGTAGCCCGAGACGCTACCAACCCGAGCAGCCCTTTGCGGATGCTGGTCGCAGGTCTTGGGCTACTGAGCATCATCAGCTCTCTGGGCTGGCTTTACAGTTGGCATCAGCTGCGCCAGCTGCGTAACCGTGACAAGGCTGCCAGCCAGGAAGTGCAGGCAGCGCAGGCAGCGCAGTTGCACCGGTCACACCAGCAGGCCGAGCGCAACACCTTTCAGGCACTGGCCATTGCCTGCCAGCAGAACGATGCCGGCAGCACTCAACAACGTTTGATCGATTGGGGACAGCAATTCTGGCTTGATCACCATGTGCACTCCCTTACGTCCCTGTGCGAAGCGGCAGGTAGCCAGGCGCTGGACTTTCTGATTATGGATCTGGAACACCACCTGCGCCACGAACCAACATTGTGGCAGGGTGACCTGTTACTTGAAGCACTGGAAACGATGCGTCGCAGACGCCTGCGCAACGCAGAGCCGAGTATGGACTCTCGCGAACAGGATCTTTTGATGGTGTCCTGAGGACCTTACCTCATTTCACATCCAGCACCTTTCGCAGTGCATCCTCCAGCCGTGGTTGCTGAAACTCGTAGCCGGCGGTGTGGAGGTTTTCAGGTACAACTCGCTGGCCTTCCACCAACAACTCACTGGCCTCGCCCAGCATTAGTTTTATTATCGTCGCGGGTACACGCATAAACGCAGGTCGACGCAAAACACGCGCCAATGTTCGACTGAACACTTCATTAGGCACCGGCTCTGGTGCAGTCAGGTTAAACGGCCCGTGGAGAGAAGGATTGTCCAGCAAATAAATAATGGCACCCACCTCATCGTCCAGATGGATCCAGGACATCCACTGTTTGCCATCACCAATGGGACCACCCAGACCCAGCCGGAATGCTGGCAGCATTTTTGACAGCGCCCCACCTTCTGGTCCCAGCACCACTCCAGTCCTGATCAGACAGACACGTACGCCGAATGATTCAGCCTCAAGGGCAGCCTGCTCCCAGTCACGACAAAGCTCATGGGCAAATCCGGGCATTGGCTCAGCATTCTCCTCCAGCACTTCATCAGCATGACTGCCGTAATAGCCAATAGCGGAGCCGCTGACCAGAACAGCCGGTGGCTGTGACTGTTGTCGCATCCAGTTCACCAGTGCATCGGTCAGCTGGATACGACTGTCACGCAAAACTTGCTTGCGTGCATCACTCCAGCGTTTATCGACAATTGGTGCCCCCGCCAGGTTGATGACCGCATCAACCTGGTTTTCAATATGATGCAAAGCCCCTACAGCCTGTACTCGCTTGCGTGCAGGCACGGCCTCCGGCGACCGGCTGAGGATGATGACATCATCTCCACGGGCGATGAGGGCCGTACTCAGGGCCTGTCCTATAAACCCGCTACCACCTGTAATCAATACACGCATTTTTTATTCTCCGTGCGGCTTTGGGTTAAACTTACGCTCCCAATACCGGATCAGATCTGATGTATAGAGGTTAGCACAACATGTTTACTGGCATTGTTCAGGGCACCGCCGAGGTTATCGCCTGCCGTCGCCACGAAGGTTTCATGCAACTGGAACTGGAGCTGCCACCTGCCCGTGCAAGCGCCCTGGAGACCGGTGCCAGCATTGCAGTTAATGGCACCTGCCTGACCATCACTTCGTTCAAGGGTCGCCATGTCTGCTTTGACTTGATTGATACCACGCTAGAGTTGACCAACTTGGGTGAGCTGAAACCCGGCGACCGAGTCAACTTTGAGCGTGCCGCCCGCATTGGTGATGAAATAGGCGGCCACCTGATGTCCGGACATATCTTGTGCTGCGCACGCATCAGCCGAATCGAAGCAAGCGAGCACAACCACCATATTCACTTTGAAATTCCACAAGCCGCGGCCCCCTACCTGCTCCCCAAGGGGTTTGTCGGTCTGAACGGCTGCAGCTTGACCCTGGCTGAGGTCGATAACCAACGGGGTGAGTTCGGTATATCATTGATACCGGAAACCCTTTCGCAGACAACGTTCGGCAGCCTGCAACCGGGCGCCAGGGTCAATCTGGAGGTTGATCCGCAGACTCAGGCAATCGTCGATACGGTCAAGCGTTATTTGGTACAGCGCGGCTAGTGCGCCGCACCGTTACGGTTCATGTCTTCCATCAATGCGCGATAGAGATCACGATACTCGGCAGCCTGCTTTTCACCGAAAAGCGGGTCTTCAGGCAACGGCAACGCTTCTTCAAGCTGTTGCCAGTCAGTATCACCGGCCAGTTTGCGAATACCGGGGAACAGTTCTCGCTCTTCAAAATCAAGATGCTGGCGTTCAGTGCTGACAAATTCATCCAACTGATTGGTGAATCGTTCCATCGGCATCACGGCGTCATGCAGGATCGCATCAATGGATTCGGCCAAGTCATGAGACAGTTGCTTCAGCTTTGCGTGTTCGGCTTCACACTGGTCAAAACCCTTATCCAGGTCAGCATCACGGCCACGGAAGTGTTCATACATCACATCTTCACGCGGGTGGTGATGCTGGTCGGCATAGCTGCCGACATACGCCACCACGTCCGCCATCAATGAAAAGTTCGGGTGATTGCCTTCACGCAACCGCTCTACTTTCAGCGTCAGTATTTCGAGCAGACGGTTCAGGTTGATATGATCCTGATGCAGTTCTGACAGAATTGTCATGTTGGTGTCTCCGCTACAGCTTGCTTTACTTCACTATAGACGAGTCTCATTGCCTCATCTTGACAGGGATCAAGCTTAACCAGTGCGGTAGACGAAGGTTGATCAGTGACCGTTGCCGTTGCTGCTGTCGATATCAAGCAGATCCAGCAACATACCCAGCTTGTGCTCGATATCCTGCAGCAGGTGCTGCCCCTTGTCATTGATGACCGGAGCAATACTGTTTTCAAGCTGCACGATGCCATCCTGACTTTGCCGCAAGGCCTGCATCAAATTGCGTGAGCGTTTCTTGTTGCTGTCGGTCAGTTGTTCAATACGTGACAGGGTGCGCTGCAACTGATGATCCAGCTCATGTAAACGCTCGCTCACGCCCAGCATGCCATCACTGAGGGCGTGACTGACACTGCCAAGCTGATGTTCCAGTTGCTGGACGGCATGACGAAAACGGGACAGAAACTGCTCGCCTTCTCGTTCCATGAAAATAGCCAATAACTCTTCCGGCAGCATGGCTCGGTTACGACCATCGGTACGGATGGAGTATTCGCCGCGTTGGGTACAGTAGGGCTTATTCTGCCCGGGGGGAATCTCGACCCGAAAGATGGGCCTGGAAGCCGAGAGGTTTTCGGTAAAAATATGGATATCAACGTTAGGTATACAGCCGGTGGCCTTGTTGACCAGCGTTAGCCTGGCTTTGTCGTCCACTTCACAGCCGACTACCCTGCCACGCTGCACACCGTCTTCAGTGGTGTACTCATCGATGCCGATCAACAATGTGCCACCCAGTGCCGTATTGGCAAAGGCAACCAGATCCGACGCCTTCACCGCCTGGGTTTCACGCTTGAAATCCACGTTCAGACCTTCCGGTAACGACAGAAGGTGGCGGGTGTGCTGGCTAAGGCGTCGGTACTCTCGCTGCATCGTATGGTGTCAGATCAGCGGTAAAGTTCTTCATTAAACGGATCGAGAGGCTGTGCCAGCTGGTCATCATTGCGTTGATACAGCACCCGGCTTTCAAACTTAAGCCCTTTGCTGGCAAACCAGCGCTCAATCCCTTCAACATTTTCCTCAACCTGACTCAGTCGATACCAGGCCGAAAGGATACGGTAGAAATAGAGGCCAAACAGACCAGCTGCAGCACCCAGAAAGAACTCGGAGCCCAGCGCAAACACCATCAACACCACACCTGCCACCCAGACCCTGCTGGCACGGGCATCCTTCAGTATTTCGTTCAGTACCTGGCACTGATCATGGAACTTCAGATAACGGCGGTAATTCTGCTGAAGATCAAATTTGTCACTGGCGTTCAGATACGGTTCCATCTACTTATCCTTCACGGTTTGTTGTTCCGGTTGTGTGCACCACCAAACGGGCGCGCTGTAATGCCCTGTTCAGACAAGGCTCTTGCTTACCACTTCATATACATCAGCCGACAGCTCGGCGGTATCCATCATTCGTTGTAGCTGATCACGCATCAGCGCTCGACGCACCGGTTCATAACGCTTCCAGCGAGTCAGCGGTGTCAGCAGCCTTGCTGCCACCTGAGGATTTTGACGGTCCAGCTTCAGAATCCAGTCTGCCAGCCAGGCATAGCCGCTGCCATCCTCGGCATGAAACTGCACCAGGTTCTGACCACAGAACCCACCGATCAATGCACGCAGCTTGTTCGGGTTGCGCATATCAAACATGGGATGCCGGCTCAGCGAAACCACGCGCTCCAGCGCACCGGGAGCCGAGTCGGATGCTTGAATTGCCAGCCACTGATTCATCACCAGCGACTCATGCTGCCACTGCAGGTAAAACGCTTCCAGCAACTCGGCGCCCACTTCACGAAAGCCCGAATGCACAACCAGCGAGAGCGCCGCCTGCTGATCAGTCATATTATCACTCTGCTCGAACTGCTGGCGTGCAAGCTCCAGCCAAGGCTCACGTCCTGTGGCGATCAGATACTCCAGGGCCAGATTCTTCAGGCTGCGCAATCCGATCGATGCTGAATCCGGCGAGTAGGTACCGGATGCAGCATCACAGCGCTGGTAGACTGCCAGCCACTCCGACTCAAGCGCTCGCGCCAGTGCTGTGCGCATGAATTCACGCGCTTCATGAATGGCAATGACATCAATTTCATCGGCCAGTTCACTCAATTGTGCCTCGGATGGCAAACGCAACAGTTGAGCCACCATCGCGGGATCAAGGTTCTCATCACGCAGCAGGCCACGCCAGGCATCGACAAGCGCCTGTTCACACTGCATCGGCTCGCCCCGGCACCAGGCTTCTGTCTGCTGCTGCAGCAAACGCACGCTCAATCGCTGGCCGGCATCCCAGCGATTGAAGCCATCAGTATCATGACGTAGCAGCATCAACAGTTGCTGATCCGTATAGGCATAGTCCAGTTTGACCGGGGCCGAGAAACCACGCAGCAGTGAGGGTACCGGGCGGCTCGGAATACCTTCGAAGCGGAACACCTGTTCCTCTTCGGTCAACTCCAGCACCCGGCTGCACAGTTCGGTACCATCATCAGCCAGCAGCCCCATGGCCAGCGGCAAATGGTAGGGCAACTTGTGCTCCTGGCCTGGACTCGGTGGACAGCTCTGACTGACGTGAAGCTCGTAGCAACCGGTTTCGGCATCGTACTGATCGGAAACCTTGAGCCTGGGCGTACCGGCTTGAGAGTACCAGCGGCGGAACTGGCTCAGGTCTCGACTCGAGACGTCTTCCATGGCACGTACGAAATCGTCTGTGGTAACGGCTTGGCCATCATACCGTTCAAAATAGAGGTCACTGCCTTTGCGGAACAGCTCCGGCCCAAGCAAGGTGTGCAGCATCCTCACCACCTCTGCCCCCTTTTCGTACACTGTCAGGGTATAGAAGTTGGAAATTTCGATGTAGGACTCCGGCCGTACCGGATGTGCCATGGGGCCTGCATCTTCGGCAAACTGGGCCGTGCGCAACAGCGTCACATCCTCAATACGCTTCACTGTACGGGAGTTCATATCAGCCGAGAATTCGGCATCCCGGAAGACGGTAAAGCCCTCCTTCAGACTGAGCTGGAACCAATCACGGCAGGTGACACGGTTACCCGACCAGTTATGGAAATACTCGTGTGCCACCACTGCTTCCACGCGCTGAAATGCAGCATCGGTAGTGGTTTGCGGGTGAGCAAGCACGCAGGAGGTATTGAAGATGTTCAGCCCCTTGTTCTCCATCGCACCCATGTTGAAGAAATCCACAGCCACGATCATGTAGATGTCGAGGTCGTATTCACGGCCATACACCTGCTCATCCCAGCGCATGGCATTCTTGAGCGAGACCATCGCATGGTCCAGCTTGTCCAGATCCTTGCGTTCGGCATAAATACGCAGTGCCACTTCACGGCCCGAAGCGGTGGTGTAGTGATCCTCAAGCAACGCCAGGTCACCTGCGACCAGCGCAAACAGGTAGCTGGGCTTGGGCCAGGGATCTTCCCACGTCACCCAATGACGGCCGCCATCGGCATCGCCTGAGGCAACCGGGTTACCGTTTGACAGCAGTACAGGATAACGCGTCTTGTCGGCCACCAGCGTAGTGGTAAATACTGACATGACATCCGGACGATCGGGAAAAAAGGTGATGCGTCGGAAACCCTCGGCCTCACACTGGGTACAAAACATGCCATCGGACTTGTACAGGCCTTCCAGTGCAGTATTCTGCTGTGGCAGCAGCCGAGTGACACATTCCAGCGTAAAGCTGTCAGGCACGTTTGGGATGACCAGTCGGCCATCGGCGCGGGCGTAGTCGGATGCACACAGCACCTCGCCGTCAATGCTCAGCCGCTGCAGCTCAATCTCGTCATCACCCAACAGCTCAAGCGCTTGGCGACTGCCCATTTCCGGATTGATGCTGATACTCAGCTGCGCTCGCACCAGTGCCTGTTCTTCTTCCAGTTCAAAGCGCAGCGCTGTACGCTCCACTCGCCAGGCGGGGGGCTGATAGTCTTCCAGATAGATTGCATGGGGCTGTTGAGCTGACATTGCGACTCCTGCCTAAACGCTTAGCTGTACCTTGTAAGCGGAAAATTTACGTATATTGATGACACCGGTATCCAGAATCAGATACTGCCCCTTGATACCCAGGAGCACACCGGATACCTCCGGTTCCTTATCAAAATTATGGGTGCTGATTTTGCTCGGGTACTGGTCTACCGGATACTCGATTTCGACCACATCGGCCTCCAGCTGGCGGATTGCCGCCTCACCGAAACGCTCTCGCAGCTTATTGAGCTCATCAGCGCAGAGCCCAAGCAAACGGTCACGTTCCGCTTTGAGGTCGATACCCGGATTTCCCCCCTTCAGCATGGTCCGCCAATTGGTCTTGTCACTGACGTGGGCCGCAATGATCTGTTCAATCAGACCCGAATGCAGGCGGTTGTCCACTTCAAGGATCGGCAGCGCCTGAATGGCGCCCTGATCCATCCAGCGGGTGGGTATCTGCTCACCCCGGGTGATGCCGACCTTGAGGCCGGATGAGTTGGCCAGATAGACCACGTGGGGCTGAAAACAGTGACGTTCGCCCCAGGCCGGATCACGACAGGTACCTTCGTGATAATGACATTTTTCCGGCTTGACGATACAGCTGTCACACTGGGGAAGCTTGGTAAAGCAGGGGTAGCAATAGCCCTGACTGAAGCTTTTTTTCGTTTTGCGGCCACAGTGAAGACAGTTGATTTCCTGCTGGTACACCAGTCGAATCGGCTTGCCGATCAGTGCATTAAGATCAACCTGCTCATCACCGATCGGCAGCTGATAGTGAACGGGCTGCTCCAGCCGGGTATACATCTTGCGCAAGCCACCAACAGCCGGGGTATCTACAGTATCAACCATCGGCCAGAATCTTCAGAACCTGCGGCTGCAGCGGATCACTGCCATGCTGCTTGCCATCAGGGCGGGTGCGGTCGATGAAACCGACACGTTGATCTTCGGGCATATTGCGCTTGTGCTCATAGGCGATGACGGCACGCAGACTGGTCTCGCGCTGCTCCTGCGTCAAACGCTCGCCATTGGGCCACTTGCCCAGCTCCACTGCGCGGCGCAGTGACTGGTAGATATCCGGCGTCATCGCCTCAATCATCTTGTCCAGAGTCATTAGCATCTCCTGAGTTGGATGTTCCGATTTTAGCACAGTGCTCAGCTGAAACGCCTGCCCAGAAACCGTACCAGCAACAGCCAGAGCAGCCCAGCCAGCAGCCCGGCAAGGTGGGCGGTATTGGCTATTGCGCCAAGGCCTACTCCCTGCAACACACCGGTGAACCCCAATACCAGCCACAGCAGCATAAAGCCCATCAATGCGGGAGGCAGACCAATACGAGGCTGCATCCCAGACCGGTCCCACAACCAGGCATAGCTAAGCAAGGCAAACACCACACCCGACATGCCTCCAAACATGGGGCCGCTGACAACAAACTGAGCTAGGTTGGACAATACGCCACTGAACAGTACCAAGCCAAGGAACGGCAGGCTGCCCTGCTCCGGCTCCACTCTTACGCCGACAACCCAAACCCAGAGCAGGTTAAACATGATATGCAGCAGGCTGAAATGCATGAAAACCGGCGTAATCAGTCGCCACAGCTCACCGGTTGCCAGCATGGCTGCCAGCGTATGCCAACGCGCCTGCTGGCCGAACACCTCAAAGGAGGTAAAACTGAACAGCGCCATCTGCTTCAGATCAGAACCGAAGCCAATCAGAAGACTGAACAGCGCGCTTAACGCTATCAGTGACAAGGTAACCGGAATGCGACGCCAGCTGACAGACCGTATCGCCCGTTCTCGGGAGCGAATTTCGACCTGATCCAGGTTGCCGCCGCCACGCCAGTATTCGTACAACTCATGCACTTGGCCGGGATTGAATTCGGGACTGACATAAAGCCGCTGCCACTCACCCTCCTCGACCACACGATGGGACACCCCATGCTGCCACAGGAACGCGGTAAATTCGGTCAGGTCCTCGCTCAGAGGTGATTCGACAGCCGGTATCATGAGGCACCGATCTCCGACTGAGGCAGATGAACCTCCCGCGCCACATCGACCCAAACAAACTTGTCAGGATCAATGCGGGTTTCATCATCCAGTCGGTAGGCTACCAATTTGCCGTACTTGACCGCACTGAAATCAATGCAGGCAATATTCTCCGTAACAGGCCGCGGCACCCCCTCCCGCCAGTAGTGACCTATGAACAACGGCTTTTCCTGCGGCCCATAATAGATCAGGTCTTTCCGCTGCCTCTCGGTAATGGGCAGGCGTGCCAGGTGAGGCGGCAGCGGATCTGGCTGAAATACCACATCGACGAGGTATTGTGGATCCGGCGTCCAGAATTTGGTGCGGAAAAAGCGACGTCGAAAACCATCCTTGCTTACCATCACTTCGTTATTGGGCAAGCGCAGATGAGTACCACGCAGAAGACGATCCATTATTTCCCATTCAAAGCTGTCTTCGATCGCCGAACGGCACAAAAAATCGTGCGTAATTTGATTGCCGCCGTACTGCTGTCGGAAACGATCAATCAATCCCTGATGCCAGCAAGCATGCACCACCCGAAAATGATCAAATTCGAGAAACAATGGCAGCTGCAGGAACCAGTCCATGTATTCCTGCTGCTCATCCGGCCAGGGTGAAAGCTGCTCAAGCGTTTGCTGCAGAATACGTTGGTGACGTGGGGTGTGCTCACGCAGAAATTCACCGGGCCGGTCCGGATGTGGGGTCATGTAGCAGAGATAGTTGTACTCGTGGTTGCCCATCACGATTTCGGCCTGGCCGGCATCAACCATATCCCTGACAATATGCAACGCTTCACGTATATGCGGCCCGCGATCAATGATATCGCCAATAAAAATGACCTTGCGATCAGCATGGCGATAGACGCCATTGATCTGCCGATACCCCATGCGGGCCAGCAACATGCGCAGACTGAGCGCACAGCCATGCACATCACCGATCAGATCATAACCCTGGCTTTTCACATTTCACTCCTGTTGACCGGGCTTGGAACTCCATCCCAGTTTTTCACGGCAGGTGCGATAGAAATCGTAATCCTGCGGGTGCAACAGTTTCAGCTTCTGCGATTTCTTGCGGATCGTAATACTGTCTCCAGGCGCCAGGCTCAGGTTCAACTGGCCATCACAGGAGATCGCGGGATAGGTCTTGTTATCCTCACTGATCACCATTTTCAACTCGCTGTTTCCGTCAACCACGATCGGGCGGCTTGATAGGGTATGCGGAAACATCGGCACCAGCACCAGCGCATCAATTTTGGGATGCATGATGGGACCGCCTGCTGACAGAGCATAGGCTGTTGAACCGGTCGGCGTGGATACAATCAATCCGTCCGAACGCTGGGTATAGACAAACTGCCCTTCTATATACAGCTCAAACTGTATCATCCGGGTCGCCTTGCCGGGATGAATCACGCAGTCATTTAAGGCGGTCATCTCAGCGATCGGCTCGCCGTTACGCTTGATTTCCACATCCAGCAGAAAGCGTGAATCAACCGTGTAACGCCCGGACAATACCTGTATCAGCTTGTCTTCAAAGTCCTGTGGCGGAATATCCGTCAAGAAACCCAGGTTGCCGCGATTGATGCCAAGCACCGGAATCTTGCTTTGTGCCAGCGAGCGAGCGGCACCCAACAGACTCCCATCACCTCCTACGACAATGGCAAGATCACAGATCTCTCCCATCATCTTCTGCTTGCAAACCTGTTGGCCATGGCCCGGCATCACCTCGGCGATGGACTGGTCCAGTATGACGTTCAACCCTCGATCATCCAGAAAGCGGATCAGCTGCTTCAGGGTATCAATGACAGACTTGCTGCCGAGGCGCCCGATCAAACCGATGTTACGAAAGTTATCCATGCCAGCCCTGCTCTCCCGATAGGATCTTTAGGTGTATGTGAACGCATTATACGACCAGAGGCCCGCTAAAGGCAGACGCCAGCATTGAAAGCCTGGCTTGATAGCCGCGAACGCCCTGCAACCCGCCAGTGTGTACCAGCACCACCTTGCTGCCTGCGACGACCCGCCCTTCGAACAGTAATCGATTGAATGCCATCAACAGCTTTGCGGTATAGACCGGATCAAGTGGCAACCGGTATACCTCATCAACATGCTTGATCATGGCTGCAAGCTCGGCATCCAGCCGCGCATAGCCCCCACGATGGGCATCTTCCAGCAGTTCCCAGCCACTGCTGTCAGCATAGCCGGCCCTGAGGAGCAACGCATTGATCCTTGAGACCATTTCAGGCCCACACTTGAGTACCGGCACACCCAGCACACGGCTACCTTCAGGCTTTGCGGCCACCAGCCCTGCAAGGGTACCGCCACTGCCAACAGCCGTCAGCAGCAGGTCGGCACCCTGCTCACGCATAACCGGCAACTGCCATATCTCGCTTACGGAATGAACGGCCGAAGGCGTAGTTCCACCCTCAGGGACAACCAAGGCATCACCATGCTCCAGCGACAGTTGATGCTGATAGTGCGCACAATCACGAAAACGGTAGGTTTTTCGGTCCACAAACTGCAGCCGCATACCCCACCGCCGCGCATCACTCAACATGGCATTGGCTGCATATTCAGGCTCACCACGAATGATACCAACGGTTTCAACACCTGATTGAAAACCCGCATAAGCCAGTGCGTGGATATGGTTGGACCAGGCACCGCCGAAGCTGAGGATGGGGCATCTCAGTTTTCGTGCCTGTTCAAGCGCAGGCCTGAGCTTGAACCACTTGTTACCGCTCACCAGGGGATGGATGCCATCAAGGCGCAACACTGACACATCAACCCCGAAACGGTCATATAAACGGGAGCACAGCGGTTGCATCACTATTTCGGCAGGCTCAAACAAGGACAGATTCCAGAGTCACATCAAACAGCTTTTGGACAACAGACTATCAGTTCAGTCCAAGTCTGAACCATTCAGCTTTCGTCGGAAGACAGCAACCAAGCGCGACTACTTGTTACAAAGAGATAAATGAGATGTAAAACAGGAAGGATGTTCTGGTGGGCGAAGAGGGGTTCGAACCCCCGACCCTCTGCTTGTAAGGCAGATGCTCTCCCAACTGAGCTATTCGCCCAGAACAGACATGGGTGTAACGTGTAGACATACAGGGCCAGTGACCCGGAACATCCTTGAGAGCTGACAGGCAGGTATTCTAACCTTTCTTCTCTCAGTGTTGGCGGAACGGACGGGACTCGAACCCGCGACCCCCTGCGTGACAGGCAGGTATTCTAACCAACTGAACTACCGCTCCGCGTTTTGGTGGGCGAAGAGGGGTTCGAACCCCCGACCCTCTGCTTGTAAGGCAGATGCTCTCCCAACTGAGCTATTCGCCCAAAACACTTGGCTTGATACAACTTCATCAGCACTTCGATGAAGAGGTTGGCGGAACGGACGGGGCTTGCGACCCAGAACATCCCTTGAGAGCTGACAGGCAGGTATTCTAACCTTTCTTCTCTCAGTGTTGGCGGAACGGACGGGACTCGAACCCGCGACCCCCTGCGTGACAGGCAGGTATTCTAACCAACTGAACTACCGCTCCGTGCTTTGGTGGGCGAAGAGGGGTTCGAACCCCCGACCCTCTGCTTGTAAGGCAGATGCTCTCCCAACTGAGCTATTCGCCCAAAACACTTGGCTTGATACAACTTCACCAGCACTTCGATGAAGAGGTTGGCGGAACGGACGGGGCTTGCGACCCAGAACATCCCTTGAGAGCTGACAGGCAGGTATTCTAACCTTTCTTCTCTCAGTGTTGGCGGAACGGACGGGACTCGAACCCGCGACCCCCTGCGTGACAGGCAGGTATTCTAACCAACTGAACTACCGCTCCACTTACTTCATTCATTCACAAACCGGTGCGTTTAAACTCACCCCGTGAATGAGGTGCGCATTTTAAGGAGTTCGCCTGCGTTGTCAATCGTTTATCAGAGATTTTTTTATTTTCCGCCCGCCCACCTGCATAGAGTTTCAACGAGGCGATCAGACAGCTTGCAGCGCTGACGGGCATAAGACAGAGTGTGACCAAATCAGAAACCAATCGAAAGCACAGCCATGACTTCAGTTGCCGATAATCATACCGCAAGGGCGTTGGACGCATTCATGCAGCGCCTGACTGATCTGCACCAGCCCGATAGCTGGCCACTCACTCCATACGACCCCGACTGGCCCAGCCCCTGTTACCAGCAGGAAGCCGCCACTGGAGTACGGGTACTATGGCGCCCTGTGCTCAATACTGACGGAACAGACCTGTTTGAGGGACTGAGCAACGCGTTTGAACAACCGATACACCCCTCCGTTATCACTTTCTACAGCCGCTACTGGTCGGATCATATTCCGACCCAGCTGCCCGACGGGCGAGAAGTCAGCCTGCTCCAGATCTGGAACCGGGAGGATTTCGAGCGGCTGCGCGGCAACCTGATCGGCCATGCCCTGAGCAAACAGAAGCAGAAGCGCCCTCTCACCCTGTTTTTTGCCACACTGGAGCCGGATACCGATCGTTTTTTCAGCGTCGACAACACGGATGGCAGCATCTGGCTGGAACGAGCCGGCAAGGCACCGCTGGAGCGAATCTCCGACAGTCTGGCCGACTTCCTCGATCAGCTGACGCCTTTGAAACTGCCAGACGTGGAGAGCTGATCAGCCTATGCTGTGTGCCAGCAAGCGACTAATCTGGCACAGAGGACGACCTGACTGCTCTCGCAACTGATTGAAAGCCTCCTGCACCTGTTCCAAGTCACGTTGGGCGGTAGGCTTTTTGTCCACCACGCCCTGCGCCTTCAACGCCACGATTACATCATCGGTTAAAATGAACGTATCCTTGCCCAGCATGCGCAGAAAGTAAGCACCTGAATTGCCGCCCAGCTGTTTGCCGCGCTTTTTGAACAGTTGCCACAGGCCAATGATGTTGTCTTCCGGCCACTGAGCGATCATCCCAGCGACACTGCCATACTCACGCGCCAGGTCGGTCATCAGCACTGCATTGGCGCGGGTCGCCTTGATCTTGCCAAAATGACGAATCAGCTGAGGGTTGTGCATCAACTGCTCCAGCGCCTCGTCACTCATTTCCTCTACCGCTTCCGGGTTAAAGCCGAAAAAGGCCTGCTCGAATGCCGGCCATTTGGCATCAACCAGCGAGTGCTTAAGGCCGGCGCGAAAGATGCGCCGGGTCATTACGGAAAACACCCTGTCATCATTCAGCGCAGCCAGAGTCATTGAGTCCAAAGGCAACGGTCCAAGTATTTCATCAAGTCTTCGTTCCGGATGTAAATTAAGTGCCTGCTCACACAGTTCCGACCAGTTCTTCATGGACACCACCTCCTGTTCAAATCAGGTCTGAAAACAGATCAGTTTGTTGCTCAAGCGGGACCGGGGCGCCATTGTCACGACCAGTACCGAGCGCGTATGATTGGTCACTTTAAATTTGCTGTCCAGTCAGTGCCACGCTCGGCCAGATGCATACGCCCGCCCGTCGCGCCTGGAGCTCAGGAACGAGAAGATGTCCGTCATTCGCAAATCGAATAAGCTGATCAACGTCTGCTACGATATTCGCGGCCCCGTCCTGCAGGAGGCCAAGCGCCTCGAAGAGGAAGGTCACCGCATCCTCAAGCTTAATATCGGCAACCCGGCCCCCTGGGGGTTCGAAGCACCGGAAGAGATCGTGCAGGATGTAATCCTCAACCTGCCCGCCTCGCAGGGCTATTGCGACTCCAAGGGCCTGTTTTCAGCGCGCAAGGCGGTGATGCAGGAGTGTCAGCGCAAAAATATCCGCAATGTGGGCATTGATGACATCTACATCGGCAATGGCGTATCCGAGCTGATCGTCATGTCGATGCAGGGACTGTTGAACGATAACGACGAAATGCTGATTCCGGCTCCGGACTACCCGCTCTGGACAGCGGCGGTGAGCCTGGCCGGTGGCAACCCGGTACATTACATCTGTGACGAGCAGCAGGACTGGTACCCGGACATCGACGACATTCGCAGCAAGATCACCCCCTACACCCGTGGCATTGTCGTCATCAACCCGAACAATCCCACCGGAGCACTCTACCCGGAATCGCTGCTGCTGGAGATTCTGGAGCTGGCCCGCGAACACAAGCTGATCGTGTTTGCCGACGAGATCTACGACAAGATCCTCTACGATGGCGAGCAACACACCTCACTGGCTTCACTGGCTGATGACGTGTTGTGCATCACCTTCAACGGCCTCTCCAAAACCTATCGTGCGGCCGGCTTCCGGTCCGGCTGGATGATCATCAGCGGCCCGAAACACCGTGCCCGCGACCTGATCGAAGGCTTTGAGATGCTGTCCAACATGCGCCTGTGTGCCAACGTGCCTTCGCAGCATGCCATCCAGACGGCACTGGGCGGTTACCAGAGCATCAATGAACTGATCGTGCCTGGCGGGCGCCTCTACGAGCAACGCACCCTGGCCTGGGAGATGCTGAACGACATTCCAGGCGTATCCTGTGTCAAACCGAAAGGCGCCATGTACCTGTTCCCGAAACTGGACCCGGCACGCTACCCGATTCGCAACGACGAGAAGTTTGCACTTGATCTGCTGCAGCAGCAGAAGGTGCTGATCGTACAGGGCAGCGGCTTCAATTACCCTGACACCCAACACTTCAGGCTTGTATTCCTGCCCTCCAAGGACCTGCTCACCGACGCCATTGAACGCATCGGCAGCTTCCTGCGTACCTACGAGCAGTGATGCACCTCCGCTGGCAACCCGCTCGGGTTGTCAGCAAAATGTCACCTGAATGACATATACTCAAGACAGACCCACCCATGACAGAGAGTCATCATGTTTATCAAGATCAAGAAAAACTGCGGTATTCAGATGGAACACAACGGTCTTGAGAAAGGCCGCCTGGTTCCGGTTACCTCCAACTTTCTGCTCAACCTGAGTCAGGTTGCGGAAGCGTCCTTCTATACCATCAAGGATCGCAAGGTACGTCAGGATCTGGAAGGTCACAACATTGAGCTGCCATTGCAGACACGGGTCATCCATCTGCAAATGACCTACCTGTACGCGACCTACAAGGAAACCATCAACGGCAACAAGGGCCGCCTGGTGGAGCGACAGTACTACAAACTGTACTTCTCGCCCGAGAACGTGGATACCTATGAAGAGCTTCGCGGCGTGATCGACCGGCAGGTCGCCAACTCCTGAGCGCTAGGGGGACTCATACAACACCGTACGAATGGCGCTGATCAGATCCTCCACATCACGCATCGCCCGATGCCTGCGAAACTGGGTACGGGCGATGAACTGATACTGGATGCGTTGCTCGCCGCTGAGTACGGCATCAAGCCCTACTAGCCGAAACGAAGGCTGCATGCCAACGGCTTGATATAACCGACGCAACCAGAAACCATCATAATCAAACGCATCACTGATCACTTCCTCACCCTTAAGTGCCTTATTCAGGCGCCGACAGGCTTCGTCCGCGTCGATCCCGTCCTGCTGAAGCAACTCAGGCTCAATGCCGTGCAGCTCTTCGGCAAACTCATCCCAATAGGTCCAGCCGGGTACAGATTCCGGGTTGATCAGAAAGCTGTCATTGCGACCTGTTTCGGCACAGGCCCATGCAATCTCGATCGGATAGGAGTCCGAGGCAAGACCACTGGCTTCAAGGTCGATACAGATCACGCACTGCTCCCAACTGCTTAAGTTCCAAACGGGTGCACATGATACCAATTTATGTGGCGATTCGGAGGCAAAAGCGGAAGCAAAATTTTCTTGTCCAGCACAGTGCACTGATTGAAACTAACGCACAACACCCCCATCTAATGGGCAAACCCAACTTCAGGAACATTTAACCACCATGATGAGAATTGCACTCTTTCTGGCCACCAACCTGGCTGTCATTCTGGTTGCCAGCGTCACGCTGAACCTGCTCGGGGTTGAACACTACCTCAGTGGTACGGGCCTTAACCTGACTTCACTGCTGATCTTTTGTGCCGTGTTCGGCTTTGCCGGCTCCATCATCTCACTGCTGCTGTCGAAAATGATGGCCAAGATGTCGACCCGCACCCAGCTGATCGAACAGCCTCGCACCGAACAGGAACGCTGGCTGCTGGATACCGTTGCAGAGCTGTCACAGAAAGCGGGCATCAAAATGCCGGATGTCGGTATCTTCCCGGCACAGCAGGCCAACGCCTTTGCGACCGGCTGGAACAAAAATGATGCACTGGTTGCGGTGAGTGCAGGCCTAATGCAGCGCTTTCGCCCGGAAGAGATCCGCGCCGTGCTGGCTCACGAAATCGGTCATGTTGCGAATGGTGACATGGTGACACTGGCTCTGATTCAAGGCGTCGTGAATACCTTCGTCATGTTTTTTGCTCGTATTGCCGGTTATGCAGTGGACTCTTTCCTGCGCCGCGGCGAGCAGAGTGGCGGGGTTGGGATCGGCTTCTACATCACCACATTCGTGTTCGAAATCATATTCGGCATTATTGCTTCCACCATCGTGGCATGGTTCTCTCGCCGCCGCGAATACCGTGCCGATGAAGCCGGCGCACAGCTGGCCAGCCCCCATGCCATGATCGGTGCACTGCAGCGTCTGAAGGCCGAGTACGGCATGCCTGATCAGCTGGAGGGTCAGCTGACCGCCTTTGGCATCAGCAGCCACATGAAGCAGGGATTCATGGCCCTGTTCGCCAGCCACCCGCCACTGGATGATCGTATTGCTCACCTGAAGCAGATCGACCGCTAGGGACAAAACCGAAAAGGCGCCTCGACAGGCGCCTTTTCAGCTTCAGGGAAGGTTGTCCGTATGACTACTGATTTACCGGTTTCGCAACGGGATAAAGTACAGCATCGCGATAGCCTGTATGTACCTGAATCAGCCCTGCCAGCGCAGCATCCAGCTCAGGGTCACCACTGTCAACGATCAGCGGCCGCCCATCAAGTGCATTCAGCTTGGTTTTGGTCGCCACCACATAGAGACCGCCCCGACCAGCACGCCTGAGCAATTCAGGGCCAAGCTGCTGATTGCCACGGCCGATGATGTGCCCCTGCCCTCCTATCAGAGTGATGACGATCTGCACTGATTGATCTGCCGTTAAGCGCTCCAACTCGTGGGCAGTACAGTCAGACGCAATCAATTCGCCGTTGCGCACAAGGTCGACACCCAGCAGGGTATTCTCAATCCTAAGCGCATCCATGATGGCCGCCACGGTGGTACCGGAACCGATCAGATAGTTCACGTCCGCGTCCATCTGCTCGATAAAGCCGGCGGCAATATCATCAAGCACCAGCTGCTCATCTTCCTGACCACCGCCGTTTTTAACATGCTGCAGATAGCGGTGCTCGACCGGAACGTTCATTTCGCCAAAAAAGCGAGCCTGTACTCGCCCGGCACGAAAGGCATCTTCATCAAGATCACGCACCTCCTGCCCACCCAGGCTGACCAGCTCACCACGCACCAGCATGGCCAACAACTCTCCTGCGGCGGCAGGTGTAATCGCGTAGACACCGGAGTGAATCTTGACTCCCGCCGGAACACCCAGTACCGGAATCGTATCGTCCACCGCTTCGCAGACATTACGCGCAGTCCCATCACCTCCTGCAAACAGGATAAGATCAGCACCTGACCCTTTCAGGGCTCGCGCCGCAGCCAAGGTATCATCAGCGGTGCTGGGATCGGTCTGTGGCTTACCGATAACCCGGGTGACAAAGCCCAGCTCACGCGCCAGATCAGCCCCCATATCACCGTCCCAGGTCAGTATTTCAATCTCCATGCCCTGGACAGCCATCAGCGCGACACGCGTACGCTCAATGGCACGCGGGACCGCTCCCAGCTCAAGCGCACGTGCAGCAACATTATCACTCCCCTTAAGCGCCACACTGCCACCCAAACCGGCCAACGGGTTAATGATCAATCCCAGCCTGAAGCTCATCTTTCCATCTCCTCCAGGTAGCCGGTATCCAGTAACTGCTGCTGGTAAATAAAGCCCGCCAGAATCAGACGTGTCTCCTCCTCAAGGTCGATGAACTCAATACCATGACTGAAGGCATTGAGCAGTCCAGCAGCAGACTGATACTGGTTGCAGATACGCGCCGGCAGTAACAGCATATGATCCATACCGGCCACACTGACTCGTGCGGTAACATAGAGCGAGTCACCGGGCTGACCGAGAATACGGGCAGCATCAATACGCGCACCTGACAGACTTAGGTCACGGCAGCAGGCCGTAATGGCCGGGCTTGAGCCGGGCAGCGCAAACTCATCCGCTTCAATCCTGACAGTCAGATTCATTGCTACACGGGTGTGCTGGCGCACCTTTTTCAATTCGACCTGCTGCGGGTAGGCCAGATGCCAGTAGTGAAACGGTTGCGACTGGATTTGCAACAGGCGTGTTTCGAAGGTACACAGATAATTGCCACTCATCAGCCGAGCGGTAAAACGGGTTCCTGCATGTACCAGCCCCGAGCCGGACGGCTTCGGGCCCGTCACCAACAGGCTTTGATTTTCCTTCAGGCCAATCAGCTGCACCGTAAAACGCTGACGTGGTGAGCGCACTTCCAAGCGTACCTTTTCACCGATCACCGGATTCAGTTCAGCCAGCGTTTTCAGTGTTTTGCCTGGCAAGAAGGCGGACATATCGGTCATGCGTTACCTGTTGTCTGTTGCAGTTGTCCCAAGCGGTTATCGATAGTGAAGCCCAATGCGTCCAGCTGACGCTCAAGCACTCCACTGGCAGAAACGCGCAGGGTAGCGAATTCTCGGCGTTCAGGATACATGCGCCGCAGCTGATCGAATGCTTTCCCTTGCTGTTCAGGTGACAGGGACAACGTAGCGCGCAGGGCTCGATCATCCCGGAAGGGATCATACACCAGCCGCACCGGTGTCAGCAGGTCGGCATCCAGTGACAGCGCCAGGAATTCCACCTCGGCGGCGGGCAATATCTTCTCCAGCTTAATAGTCACAGGCCGACCAAGATACTCACACAGCGCACGATAGAGCATCCAGCTGCCCCGTATCTTTCCATCCAGCGCATAGCCGGCAATATGCGGCGTCGCTACGGCACAGAGTGCCGCCAGCTGCGGATCAACTTCAGGTTCATGCTCCCACACATCCAGTACAAGCGTCACGTCAGGACGCTGCCGCTTGAACGCCAGCAACGCTCGGTTATCGATCACCGACCCACGGCCGGTATTGAGCAGAATCGCATCCGGTTTCAGCAACGCCAGTGTTTCAGCGTTAAACAGATGCCAGCTTGGCCAGGGCCCTGACCTGACCAGTGGTGTATGCAGAGAGACGATATCAGCCTGTTGCAACAACGTGGCAAGATCAACAAAGCCCGCTTCCCCTTCCCGCTCAACCCTCGGCGGGTCACACAACAGCACTTCGATACCCATGGTTTCCAACCGCTGCTGCAGCCGGCCACCCACATTACCGACCCCTACAATGCCGACCACTTTGTCAAACAGATCGAATCCCCGTTCACCGGCCAGATGCAACAGACTGCTGAGCACATATTCCACCACCGAGTCGGCGTTGGAGCCCGGCGCACTGCTGAAGCCAATACCCTGCCGCTCAAGCCAGGGCAGATCAACATGATCCGTGCCAATGGTGGCCGTGCCCACAAAGCGCACCGGCGTATCGGCGAGGAGCGCTTCATTCACCTGCGTCACCGAACGCACCAACAGTATATCCGCAGCCACCAGGTCATCACGACACAGCTCCCGGCCGGGGCGGCGTACAAGACGACCCAGACCGCCAAACAGGGAATCGAGCGCAGGCATGTTCTCATCGGCCACAATTGTCAGTTCAGCTGTCTTCAAGTTCCTATCCTTATCAGGCCGGGGGCTTTACAAATGCCAGTGAATCAGGCTCAATCACGCGCCCCATTATAAGACTATCCCCCCTTCGGGTCATTGAACGGTAACGCTTCCTTGGTTGTGCGCTGGCAGAAAAATCATGATTTTCTTGTTGTCCGGATCTACCGTGATCTGGCTGGCGATTGGGTCGTGACCCAATGCGAGGGCAACCGGTTAACGCCGAAGTGCTATCACCAGACCCTGACCCCCTCCTATCAGGCAGCGCTGCAGTTACTGCGCCAGATCAGCCGCGAACAACGTCAACGAGGCTATCGCCGTACAGCCGCCCATGAAGAACAACTGGGCTTTGATTTCAGTTGAGTTTTTATCACTTCAGCCTTGGCACCCTCACGCCTGCGTTTTATAGTCTCTGACCGCACCAATATGACTGATTGATGGCAGCCAGATGCCTCAGCGCATGGAGAGAGTATGAGCAGATTCGAGTTTTCCCAGATGCCCGACGCCAACGGCTACTTCGGTGAATACGGTGGCCAGCTGATTCCGCCCGAGCTGAAGCAGGTGATGGATGAGATTGACCATGCCTATGAAGAGATCCGCCACCAGCCCGAATTTCAGCAGGAACTGGCCGATCTGTTCACCGACTATGTCGGACGTCCAAGCCCCGTATTCTATGCCCGCCGCCTGAGCGAGAAACTGGGTGGAGCACGCATCTTCCTCAAGCGCGAAGACCTCAACCACACCGGTGCTCACAAGATCAATCACTGCCTGGGGGAAGCCCTGCTGGCCAAATACATGGGCAAGACCAAGGTAATCGCCGAAACCGGTGCCGGCCAACACGGTGTTGCACTGGCAACCGCCTGTGCACTGGTAGGCATCCCCTGCGAAATTCACATGGGTCAGGTCGATATCGAAAAGGAACACCCCAACGTGGTCAAGATGAAAATTCTTGGCTGCACACTGATTCCTGTGACGCGCGGCACCGCCACCTTGAAAGACGCTGTCGACAGCGCCTTTGAAGAATATCTGAAAGACCCTGACAACTTCATTTATGCCATCGGTTCAGTGGTAGGCCCTCACCCCTTCCCGAAAATGGTGCGCGATTTCCAGAGCATCATCGGCAAGGAAGCGCGTGAACAGTTCCAGCAGCGTGAAGGCCGCTTGCCGGATTATGTCACGGCGTGCGTCGGCGGCGGTTCCAACGCTATCGGCATGTTCACGGCCTTCCTCGAAGACGATGCAGTCAACCTGGTCGGCGTTGAGCCCGCCGGATTTGGTCTGGATACCGACAAGCACTCCGCCACCATGACTCTGGGCAAGCCCAGTGAAATCCATGGTATGCGCTGCTATGTGCTGGAGCAGGAAGATGGCACACCGATGCCGGTACACTCCATCGCATCAGGCCTGGACTACCCGGGTGTTGGCCCGCAGCACAGCTATCTGAAGGACCTGGGTCGGGTACAGTATGAAACCGCCACCGATGACGAATGCCTGGATGCTTTCATGACCCTGTCCCGTGTGGAGGGGATCATTCCTGCACTGGAAAGCTCACATGCCGTTGCCTGGGCGATGCGCAAGGCCCCAGAGCTAAGCCCGGAACAGTGCATTCTGGTCAATCTGTCAGGCCGTGGCGATAAAGACGCGGACTACGTAGCACAGAAACTGGGGCTGTAACGCCCCTTCAGAAGTAATACACCCGCTCTTCAAGCATGATCGACCGATGCAGCGCCTGCTCTGACCGGTCGATCAGCTCGTCTGCGGTAAGACCATCATCGGGGCTGACCGCCACGCCGATATTGATGCACAGCCCCGGCAGATCCGCTTGCTGCATCTGTTCCAGGGACGCCGCCAGCTTGTTGATCACCCGCTCAATGGCTTCCGGGCAGTCGATCTGCTCCAGCACCACCAGCCAGGCACCTGAGTCCAGCCGCGCCAGCGTATCGCCCTTGCGGATCTGCTCCTGCAACACCTGCGACATCCGTTTCAGACTGCTGTTATAGCGCCCCTGTCCCTGCTCCGGCTGCTGTCCGCTGAGCTGAAGCGACAGAAACACAACATACTCCTGAGCCCGCTGGGCACGCTGCAGGGAATGCTCCAGGCGTGCCCGCACCTTCATGTCTGCTGCCGGCGGCAAGTTGTCCTCACTCAAAGGTGCCAGCGGATGTTGCAGGCGGTACAACGGTGTCATGTCACGCCCAGTAATCAGAACCGAATCGATCGCCTCGTCATCGCCGACTCCGGGGGTCACCTCGAATCGAATCAGACGTGGGCTGGAATCAGGCACCTCCAGCCAGCGCTCCAGATCCTTGCGCTCGTCCGTCACCATCAGTTCACGCAAGACAGGCAACGGGTAGGCCTTGCCCAGCAGCACTTCACGAGATTTGCCGGTGAGACGCGCAAACGCAAGATTACACCAGCTGCAGGTTCCATCCAGACTCAGGACCAGAATCAGCTCCGGCAACTGGTCCATAAGGGCATACAGGTGTTGCGGGTTTACAGCCTGTACTGTTTTTTGTTCTGTGCTGCTGGCACTCATTGGGGGGCTTTCCTGATCTGGTTGTTACAAAGTCTGTCGGGCCTGACACGATAACCAATCCTGCGCCATCTGACCAGATTGTCTCGACCTGTCAGGCCATCAGGTGCGACAATTTGTCACCTTCACGGCTTACCCCTGCTCACCTAAACTGGAGCTCGAATGAATACGCGCACCGATACTGCCATGGACTGGCTGAAGCCACTGCTGATGGCACTGTTGATGATCGGCCTGCTGGCCAGCTTCTGGCTGGGTGCACGCTTGATCCAAGAAAGCCTCAGCAGTGGGACGCATGCCCAAACAGTGGACTGTGACCTGCAACAGGGGCCGTGCCAGTTTGAACTGGACGGGGTATTGATGCAGCTTGAAGCAACACCGAGACCTCTGCGGTCATTACTGCCGTTCGAGCTGTTTCTGAAGGTACAGGGTGAACGGGATATTACCCAAGTTAATGCAGAGCTGCAGGGGGTAGATATGTATATGGGACAGAACCGTTTCAACCTCACAGCTGAACCCGGTAAAAGCAACCTATGGCGCGGACGCAGCGAACTCGCCATCTGCACCACCGGCGAGATGCGCTGGTACCTTCTGCTGATGCTTGAAACGGCCACCGGGCAGAAACAGGCCCGATTCGAGTTCAATGCCCGATGAATACACAGCTGAAAACACTCAAGATATTGCTGTTACTGACCGCCTTTCTACTGGCGGGGCTTACGCTCGCGTTCGTATTGCGGCCACAGCCAGTCGAGACACGCATTGCACAGGGCGATACCCGCCTTGGCGGCGATTTCACCCTGACTTCTGCCACGGGGCCGGTATCCCTGTCCGACTTCAGGGGGCAGGTTGCCGTTGTATATATCGGCTACGCCTCCTGCCCGGATGTCTGCCCCACTGCTCTAGCCGTGCTGACCCAGGCACTTCGCAACCTGGATGACACTCAGCGCGAACAGGTACAGGGCATTTTCATCAGTGTTGACCCGGAGCGAGACACCCCCGAGAAGCTGGCACAATACACCGCTTTCTTCTCACCACGCTTGATCGGTGTTACCGGCAACAAGAGTGAAATCGACAGGGTGGTGAAACAATATGGCGCTTTCTATCGACGCGTAGAGATGCGTGATTCTGCGTTGGGATATGCAGTGGATCACTCATCAAGGCTTTATCTGATCAATCGCGAAGGACAGCTGGTGGACACACTGCTGCACAACAGCACCCCGGATGAACTAACGCTGCACCTTAAACAACTTCTCGCCGAACAAGGATAACATCATGACTCGATTGTCGACTCTGCTGACCGCCCTTTGCCTGAGCAGCTCCATGGCCTTTGCCGCCGATATCAGCGTTGAACAACCTGTTGCCCGCGCCACACCACCGGGCCAGCCTAACAGCGCCGCATTCATGCAACTGGTCAACAAGGGCGAGACAACCGCGCTGGTCGCAGCCAAGTCATCCGTGGCAGACGTGGTTGAACTGCACACGCACACCAATGACGAAGGTGTAATGCGCATGCGCAAAATCGGGAAGATTGAACTGCCCGCCGGAGAAACTACTGTACTGCAACCCGGTGGACTGCATGTAATGCTGATCGGCTTGAAGCAACCGCTGCAGGCCGGCAGTCAGATCGACCTCAGCCTTGAATATGCAGATGGCAGCCAACAGCAGGTTGAAGTTCCTGTACAAATGGCGATGCCGGCCGGCATGCAGATGCAACAGCAAAAACACGGTAGCCACTGAGCCCGGAATGGACCGGAGCCGGCAGGCTTCGGTTCAGCACATCTTGCAGCCGCGCAAGCGTGCATCGAAATGGCTGTAAATTGCCAGGCAGGCTTCCTTCTCGCTTGCCACACCCAAAAATTGACTGTTGTAACCTTCCACATAGTGCATGCTGCGCAGTTCGGGATCCAGCTTGTCCGTCTCAACCCGATACGACTTGAAGCCTACCCGGTAAACACCGGCATAATCCGCATAAGTCAGCTTCCCGCCGTCCACCGTTACGGGCGGGCCTGACCGAGGCAGCTCCAGTGCAGGCACTTTCAGCGGATTGTCAGTGTGCAGAGCCAGAAAAAAGTCTGCCTGCCCAGCGGTATCAAATACACCCAGCACCCAGCTGGCGTCTTCATTCCAGGCATAAAGATACCAGAACACCTCAGCCCCACGACTCAGCGCCAGGCGCTGGTAGTAAAACTGGTCAGAGCGGGCACACTCAAGCGTCAGCAACCGCTCCTGATTTGGCAGTTCACATGACGCATCCGGCAGGCAACTGGCCCAGTCGGTTGCCTGAATCATCAGGTTACGCATATTCACACTCGTCATGTTCGAGGCAGAACTGTTCCGGCTGAAGGGGTTCAGTGCCATATTCTTGCTGCAGTCCTTCCACCAGCGTTCTGACCCGCGGCGGCAACCCCCGCTGCAGTATCATCTGCACCTCAGCCAGTACCGACTGCCTGAAGCCATCGCTGGCACCGATACCGGCACTGAGATTATCGGCACTGAAGTGAAACTTGCGTCCGGCGGACATATTGAAGATCCACTCATAGGCCTGTGGACGCACTTCAACACGCTCGAACTCGGCCTGTTCATCCGCAGTGCGACCATCCGGCTTGTACCAGTAACCGAAATCTTCCAGCAGACGACGCTCGGGACCCGCCACGCACCAGTGTGCAATTTCGTGCAGCGCACTGGCATAAAAGCCATGCGCAAAGATGATGCGATGATGCGGATGAACCTGATCGGCCGGCAGATAGATCGGCTCATCGTCACCCGCTACCAGTTCAGTGTTGTAGCTGAGAAGAAAAAGGCGGTTGAACAGCCGAATCAGCGGCTGGTAATCCGGTTCAGTCACTGATGTACTCCTGCCAGCGGGTATCGTTGAGCCACCAGGTACTGCCGGTGTTACGATCAATCCTGACCGCCACATACCCTTTGCGATCCTGGTCCGCTCGGTGCAGCAGCACTTTATAGTCCCCTTGCGATGGCGCTTGCTGCTCCTGCAGCGGACGCCATTCACCTCTGTCCGCAAGCCAGGTCGAACCGTTCAGTCGGTGGTAACGCAGCAGAATCCAGTCGCCGTTGCGTGTATAGGTCGTGCCGAGTGCATATTCACCGTCCGAGGAACCGGTATTGTCGAGCGAATTCAACACCTGCATCAGCTGCCCGATCGCCATATCCAGCTGTTCACTACCATTGGCAGCTGTTCCCGAGGCTTCAGATTCAACATCCACTTCACTTGTAGCTGCAGTACTGCTGCTGATCAGCTGCAAGCGATTGAGCACCATCTGGTTTTGCTCCTGCAGACGCTGATTATCGGAGCGCAGTTGCAGCATCTGCTCCTGAATGAGCGTCAGGCGACCACTGAGTTGATCAAACTGGGACTGGCTCGAAATCGTTGGTGCAGCAGGTGGCTGCTGTTCGGGACGTGAGCGATCTTCGCTGGCAGATTGACCGCCAGAGGCTTCTGCCCTTGCACCATCACGCACCTGCTGAGTTTGTGGGGCTTCGTCAGAGGCGCTTTCCGGCCGCGTCTGATTGGTGGCATTACACCCCAAAAGCAGGGCACTCAACAGCAAGGGAATTAATTTGATGATGCGCACATTAGCCTCGGGTCACCGTAAAATGTGTAGTTATCTTATCCGATCTAGCCGCCGGCATCAGCATTGCCCGAGTCCGTTTCATGGCCCAATTGCAAACGCTGCAGCTTGCGATACAGGGTACGCTCACTGACTCCCAGGCGCCGTGCCAGCTCCCGACGTTCACCGCTGAAGCGGGCACTGACTTGCTCCAGATAGCGGTTTTCAAGTTGATCCAGTGGCATCAGCGGCAACGCATCCAGATCCTGCTGCGGCAGCGGTTGTATCTCCAGGCATTCCTGTGGCAAGTGCTCCGGCTGAATAACACCATCATCGGCCAGCAGAATCCCGCGCTCAAGAATGTTGCGCAGCTCACGGATATTCCCCGGAAAGGCGTAGTGCTGCAGCAGGTCGAGCGTTTGCGCAGCCAGCGTCACCCCCACTCCGCCCGGCAGACGTTGCAGCAGCGACGCCGTCAGCAATGGCAGATCTTCTATACGCTCATGCAACGCCGGCAAGGGTACCGGAAACGCTGAAATCCGATAGTAAAGATCCTGACGGAACAGCCCTTCTCTCACCTGCTGACGCAAATCACGGTGAGTCGCACAGACCAGCCGGAAATCGGCATGTTGTGGCTCAACACTGCCCACGGGCCGAAAGCTGCCGGTTTCGATCAAACGCAACAGTTTGACTTGCAGACTGAGCGGAATTTCGCCAATCTCATCCAGAAACAACGTGCCACCTCGGGCCGCTTCCACCAGCCCCTTCTTGCGACTGACGGCACCGGTAAACGCCCCCCGCTCATGACCGAACAACTCACTTTCAAACAACCCTTCACTCAGGCCGGAGCACTCCACTGTTACGAATGGCGCACGCGCACGCGGGCTGCTCTCATGCAAGGCACGCGCAACCAACTCCTTTCCGGTACCGGACTCGCCCAGCAACAGCACAGTGATTTCACTGGGCGCCGCGCGATGGATCAATGACAACATGCGAGTAAAGGCAGGCGCACGCCCAACCAGCCCTTCCTGATCACTGACCTGCGCCCGCGCTTCGCGTACCTGGTGCATCACTTCCAGAAACCCGGTCAGGCGCCCGCGCGCATCGGTCAGCGGCATCATTTCCACATCCACATGCTCGTCACCATAGGGCGTGTTGTGCAGATGCAATACACGTTGACGCTGACCACTCTGACGGCATTCCTTCAACGGGCAGGATTCCCCCGCCTGGTCACAGGGCACCGAATAACCGTGTGACACCTCATAGCAGGTGCGGCCAATCACCTCCCGCTCACCCGCATAAAGGGCACGGTAAGACTGATTGGTTGCCATTACTCGGTATTCAGTCGACAGCAATGCTGCCGGTTCGGGTATTGCTTCCAGCATTGTCGCAGGATCAAACGGCCCGGTTTGTTGCATCGACTACCTCCATATTTCACCTAAAGCCCTACCGCCACAGATGTCAGCCACGCCATCAACGACTGACATTATTGACGCTCCGCGACACTTTGTCACTTCCATAAGCGCCAAAATCAGCGTAAAACTCCAGTCACTATTGTGATCTACACTTGATGAATACTGACTTATGCAAAAACGTTACCCATTACAAACAAAATGAAATATATGGCACAGGTCCTGCATTATTGCAGGCAGATGCATTACGCACTCGGTTTTAACCTGCAACAGGAGACTGGTAATGATCACTGAGGAAATCGTTGATCTTTCCCGGCTACAGTTCGCCATAACGGCACTGTATCACTACCTATTCGTCCCGCTGACGCTGGGACTGTCATTCATGCTTGCCATCATGGAGTCGGTTTACGTCATGACCGGCAAGCAGATCTACAAGGACATGACCAAATTCTGGGGCAAGTTGTTTGGCATCAACTTTGCGCTTGGGGTCACTACCGGTCTAACCATGGAATTCGAGTTCGGTACCAACTGGGCTTACTACTCGCATTACGTGGGCGATGTGTTTGGCGCTCCGCTGGCGATCGAAGGCCTGATGGCATTTTTCCTTGAATCAACCTTTGTCGGCCTGTTCTTCTTTGGCTGGGAGCGACTGTCCAAGGTCAAGCACCTGATGGTGACCTGGCTGGTCGCACTGGGCTCAAACCTGTCTGCACTCTGGATTTTGGTGGCCAACGGCTGGATGCAGAATCCGGTCGGTTCCGAGTTCAACTACGAAACCATGCGCATGGAGATGACCAGCTTCGCCGAAGTGTTCCTCAACCCGGTGGCGCAGGTGAAATTCGTTCATACCGTTTCAGCAGGGTATGTCACCGCAGCCATGTTCGTGTTGGGCATCAGTGCCTATTACCTGCTTAAGGGGCGCGACCTTGCTTTTGCACGCCGCTCGTTCGCGATCGCATCCGCTTTCGGTCTGGCCTCTATTCTGTCAGTGATCCTGCTGGGCGATGAGTCCGGTTATGAGCTGGGTGACGTACAGAAAACCAAGCTGGCCGCAATCGAAGCTGAATGGCATACCGAAGCGGCACCGGCAGCCTTTACCCTGTTCGGCATGCCGAATGATGAGACCATGAACACCGACTACGCCGTCAAAATCCCTTATGTGATGGGTATCATCGCGACTCGGTCGTTGGATGAAGAGGTCACTGGCATCCGTGACTTGATTGTTGAGCATGAAGCCCGTATCCGCCGCGGCATCTACGCTTACGAGGTACTGCAGAAACTGCGCAATGGTGAAGTGACCGAAGAGCTTGAGGCCGAATTTGATCGCGTCAAAGTCGATCTGGGTTACGGTTTGCTGCTCAAGCGGTATACCGAAAACGTGGTCGATGCCACTGAAGAACAGATTCAGGCAGCCGCCCGGGATACAATCCCAAGTGTTGCACCGATGTTCTGGGCCTTCCGCATCATGGTCGCCAGTGGCTTCTGGATGTTGCTGGTATTTGCACTCGCGTTCTACTTCACTGCCAAGCGCACAGCCTTTACCAAACGCTGGTTGCTCAAAGCGGCATTGTTCTCCATTCCAGCACCCTGGATCGCCAACGAGATGGGCTGGTTTGTTGCCGAGTATGGCCGTCAGCCATGGGCGATCGGTGAGATTCTTCCCACCTTCGTTGCACCATCGGTACTGACCAAAGCTGACCTGCTGGGCAGTCTGGCCGCCTTTATCGTGCTGTACACCCTGCTGGCGATTGTTGAGATCTACCTGATGGTGAGATTCTCGCGCATCGGCCCCAGCAGCCTGCAAACCGGCCGCTACCACCACGAGCAGGATGAGCAATCCGCTTCCGAGCCGGCCAAGGCCTGATCAGGCAAGAGGAGAGATACGATGCTATTCGATTATGAAACACTGAAACTGATCTGGTGGGTGCTGGTTGGCGTGTTGCTGGTCGGCTTCGCCATTACAGACGGCTTCGATATGGGGGCCTGTGCCCTGCTGCCTTTTTTGGGCAAGACAGATGACGAACGCCGCGTGGTGATCAACACGGTAGGCCCACACTGGGAAGGCAACCAGGTCTGGTTTGTTACCGCTGGTGGCGCGTTGTTCGCTGCCTGGCCTGCGGTTTATGCCGCAGCCTTCTCGGGCTTCTATTGGGCAATGCTGCTGGTGCTGTTTGCCCTGTTTTTCCGCCCGGTCGGTTTTGACTACCGCTCCAAACTGACCAATACCAAATGGCGCAAGGCTTGGGATATGGGGCTGATTGCCGGAGGTGTCGTTCCCTCACTGGTTTTCGGTGTGGCCTTTGGCAATCTGCTGCTGGGTGTGCCCTTTCAGCATGACGAGTTTTTACGCCCAAGCTACTCCGGCAATCTGTTCGGTTTGCTCAACCCCTTCGGCCTGCTTTGCGGCGTTGTGAGCCTAGCAATGCTCTCAATGCACGGCGCCGTCTGGGTACAGCTGCGCAGTCACGGCGAGGTAGAGCTGCGCGCCCAGCGTTATGCCCAGTTGCTGTCCGTGGTGACACTGGTGGCCTTTGCGCTGGCTGGCATCTGGCTCAGCATGGGCATCGATGGTTATCGCATCATCAGCCAGCCAGCACTGGATGCACTGCCCAACCCGCTGGCCAAGGAAGTTGAAGTCGCAGCCGGCGCCTGGCTGAGCAACTACAGTCTCTACCCGCTCAGCATGCTGGCACCCATCACTGGTTTCACCGGTCTGATTGGCGTCTTCCTCATGGCAGGACGTGGGCGCACAGGATGGTCATTCCTGTTCAGCGCACTGGCATTGGCCGGTATCATTGCCACTGCGGGGGTTTCCATGTTCCCGTTCGTGATGCCATCAAGCCTGAGCCCGAACTCCAGCCTCACCCTGTGGGACGCTGCTTCCAGTCACCTGACCCTGAATGTGATGACCATCGCCGCCATCATCTTCGTACCAACCGTTCTGGGCTACACCCTGTGGTGCTACCGCTCCCTGTGGGCCAAAATTTCAGTGGAATACATTCAGGACAACGATTACTCATCCTACTAAAGGAGATTCAGCCATGTGGTATTTCGCTTGGATTCTCGGTGTGCTTCTGGCCTGCGCATTCGGCATCATCAACGTGATGTGGCTTGAGGCCGAGGACATCGACAGCGAATGATTCGCTGACGCTATAATCATCTCTCCCCAAAGGCGCCCCGCACAGGCGCCTTTTTATCGCCCGCTCAGCGGTGCGTCCATTCCGGTTTGCGCTTGTTGATGAACGCATCGATACCTTCCTGCGCATCTGCCGTCAGCATGTTTTCCACCATCACCTCACTGCAAGCCGCATAGGCATCCGCCAATGGCAACTCACGCTGGCGCTGGAACGCCTGCTTGCCGATCTGCAACGTGCGTCGTGATTTGGATGCTATCTTGCCGGCCAGTTCAGCGACCGCCTGATCCAGATCGGACTCAGGCACCAGACGATTCACCAGACCGATCTCGTAGGCGCGTTGTGCATTGACCAACTCACCGGTCAGCAACAACTCCATCGCATGTTTGGGTTGAACCGCACGACTCAGCGCCACCATCGGGGTCGAACAGAACAGGCCGATATTGACACCCGGTGTGGCAAAGCGGGCATTATCCGCTGCGACCGCGAGATCCGCCGTGGCGACCAGCTGGCAGCCGGCTGCGGTGGCAACGCCGTGCACCTGAGCGATTACCGGTACAGGCAGACTAACAATGCGCTGCATTAACCCGGCGCAGGTGTTAAAGGTACAACGGTAGTAGTCTTCTTCGCTCTCACCCAGCATTTGCTTGAGATCATGACCAGCACAGAAACCTTTGCCTGACCCCTTGATCACCACACATCGAATGGTGAGGTCATCAGCAATGGCATCAAGCTCAGCATGCAATGCCTGCATCAACTCCATGGAAAGGCTGTTGTAGGCGTCGGGACGGGAAAGCATCAAGGTGGCCACGCCTTCGTGGTCCTGACGCTCCAGTAATGAATGGGTCATGCGGTTACTCCCTTTTTGTTGTTATTCGGGTTTACCCGAATATCGGTCAAAAGGGAGCAACAGGTCAAGCCGGTTTTTCAGACCGAGAGAATATCGATCTTCTCCATCACCTGTACACCCGACCCACCAGCTGTAGCTTCATCATCTTCACCTAGTGGGCCTGCCATAGCCTGCATGGCCGGGCCAATACCATGCGGAAAGCCCAGCTGCAGGTTTTTGAAATCAAACAGCTGTGGATCGGCCAGATGGGAGGGCACCACATTGCACAGGGCACGGAACATGGTCTCAATCCTGCCAGGATGGGATTTATCCCAGCCCTGCAGCATCTCCTTGATCACCTGACGCTGCAGGTTCTCCTGTGAGCCGCACAGGTTGCACGGAATGATCGGGAATTCACGCAACTCGGCGTACTCCATGATGTCCTTTTCACGGGCATAGGCCAGCGGGCGGATTACCATGTTCTTGCCGTCATCAGACACCAGCTTGGGCGGCATCGACTTCAACTTGCCACCGAAGAACATGTTAAGGAAAAAGGTCTCCAGGATGTCGTCACGATGATGTCCCAGCGCGATCTTGTTGGCACCGATCTCATCGGCAAAGCCATACAGTGTGCCGCGACGCAAACGCGAGCAAAGACCGCAGGTGGTCTTGCCTTCCGGCACCACCGATTTGACGATGGAGTAGGTATCACGCTCGACAATATGAAACGGTACGCCCAGTGACTCAAGGTAGGCCGGCAGTACCTCTTCGGGGAAGCCAGGCTGCTTCTGATCCAGATTGACCGCCACCAGCTCAAACCGAATTGGCGCGCTTTTTTGCAGGTTCATCAGGATGTCCAGCATGGCAAAGGAGTCCTTGCCACCCGACAGGCAGACCATCACTTTGTCGCCGTTTTCAATCATGTTGAAGGCTTCGATCGCCTGCCCCATTTCACGGCGCAGCCGCTTTTGCAGCTTGTTAAGGCGGGTTTTCTTCTGCTTATCGAGGCTGTCGGTCTGCATGGTTAGTTACTACTGATGACGGGTTAAAAATTGAGCGCGGATTATACATGAATAGCGCTGCGGATAATAAACCCGATATTTTAATGCAGCCCTGATCCATTAAATAAAAAACCTCTAATTTAATGGAACCTTCATGCCCTAAGGGCTATGCTTTTTGGCTGAACTCCAGCATCAACGTGGCGCAGTTCTGGGTTAACCGTGCAGCTGATCTACCCGTACTTCCATGACAGTGAAGCGACCACTCGACTGAGGCTGGGCCTCGGCGTGCAGTAGGGACAGTGCAATAAACTTCTACTATTGCCCCCATTGCCATGTTAAATTTCATTTTGTTATAAGCTTATAATATTGTGTTCTCAGTAGGGGCGCAGCAGCGCCAAATGAATGACAACAGGAGAAACAAAATGGCACTTCGCATTAATGACACCGTACCCAACCTTGATCTGAAAACCGATCTGGGCGACTTCAAACTGCACGACTTCATCGGTGACAGCTGGGCGATCCTGTTCAGCCACCCGAAGGACTTCACCCCGGTCTGCACCACCGAATTCGGTGCTGTAGCACAGCTGGCTGCCGAGTGGGAAAAACGCGGCACCAAGGTGATCGGTCTGTCCGTTGATGGCGTGGACGAGCACGTTGAATGGAAAGCCGATATCGAGAAATACGCCGGCGCACCGGCCAAGTTCCCGATCATCGCTGACGAAGACATGGCTGTTGCCAAGGCTCTGGACATGCTGCCGGCTGATGCCTACCTGCCGGATGGCCGTACCGCAGCTGACTCCGCCAGCGTACGTGTCGTGTTCATCTTCAGCCCGGACAAGAAGCTTCAGCTGTCCATGACCTACCCGATGTCCATCGGCCGTAACTTCGCTGAAGTCGTTCGTGCTCTGGATGCGCTGCAGGCAACCTACAAGGTGCCGATCGCAACTGGCGCCAACTGGGAAGTGGGTGATGACGTGATCGTGGCTTTGTCTTTGAACGATGAAGAAGCCAAGGCCAAGTTCGGCGATATCGACGTCAAACTGCCGTACCTGCGTACCACTAAACAGCCGTCTTAATTCCGGCTGTCACTATTGCTCGAACACTATGCTCGAAACAATAGTACTCAACAGCTCTGATACACATTGGTGCTGATTCCGGCCTGCCGAGGCAGGCCGGATGGCAGTGTGCCTCTCCGGGTTTCCCCATGCCTGTCTGGCAGCACCTGCATAAATACTGGCCTGTATTTCTGAAAACCACAAACAGACAGGTTCACGATATGAAAATTGCCGTTACCAGTCAAAACCGCAAGACCGTTACTGAACATGCCGGACGCTGCCGGCGATTCTGGATCTACACCGTCGAAAACGGTGTCATTACCGACAAGAACCTGCTCGAGTTAAGTAAGGAAGAGTCTTTTCATGACAGCGACAGCAATGTACCTCATCCGCTGGATGGGATAGATGTACTGCTGACCGGCGGCATGGGTAGTGGTCTGGCCCAGCGTCTGGCGCGCAAGGAGATAGTGGCAAAAGTTACAACCCAGACTGAGCCTGATAAAGCCATCCAGCATTACCTTGATAGCCGGACTGGACAGGAAGATGACTGACATTAAGACGTCATCCGGTAGGTTTTAGTCTGGTCCGTCCTTGTATGGCGCTGTGATCGACAAGGAGCAGGAATGACCCCTTCACCTCTTTTGACGCCTTTTGTTCGCCGGATACTCGTTTTCAGCGTTCTGCTCGCACTGGCAGGTGGTTGGTTGATGGGTCGGCTTACAGCACCAGTGCTGGGCCTGGAAGTCAGTTTTCGCAACGTCAGCGACGTGACAATTGAATCCATACAGCTGGATTTTGGCAGTGCCGATACACAGTCCAGTATTAAGGCTTTTCGCATTGAGCCGGGGGAAGTACGCACACTGGCGCTGAACCACGGTCCCGGAATGGGCTTCAACGTGCAGGTCAGCTACAGTAATGGTCGTAAGCAGGAGTTCTGCGCGTTGCGCGGAGATGAGCGTACTCAGCCAAGGCTGGATTTACGGCCATGAATTTCTAATCACCTGTTCGCAATTGACAAGGAGTTAACATGCGCAAGGTAACAATTGCCGTTATTGGTGCCGGAACTGCCGGCCTTACCGCCTATAGGGCAGCCCGAAAGCATACGGACTCGGTACTATTGATCGATCCAGGTCCGCTGGGCACCACCTGTGCCCGTGTCGGCTGCATGCCCAGCAAGTTGTTGATTGCCGCGGCCGATACCGCCTGGCATATGCGCCACGCGGATATGTTCGGCGTGAGTGCGGCCGACATTCAGGTGGATGGCCACAAAGTGATGCAGCGTGTCCGCCGGATGCGCGATCGTTTTGTCGGCAAGGTACTGGAGGGAATGGAGTCAATTCCGGAACAGGATATGCTGCATAAACCCGTGCGTTTTATCTCTGATCATCTGCTGGAAACGGCTGACGGACAGCTCATTGAAGCGGAAAAAATTGTAATCGCCACCGGATCACGCCCTGCTGTGCCCGAATTTCTGCAAAAAGCCGGCAAGCGGCTGCTGCTCAATGATGATCTGTTTGAGCTGGATACTTTGCCTGAGTCAGTTGCCGTGTTCGGTCCCGGTGTGATCGGGCTGGAACTGGGGCAGGCCCTGCTCCGCCTTGGGGTACGGGTGCGCATGTTCGGCGTTGGTGGAGCCGTAGGACCAATCGGTGATGATGAGATTCGCCAAGCAGCTGTTGAATGTTTTAGCGCTGAATTCCCGCTTGATCCCGATGCCCAGGTAAAAGAGATCCGTGAAACGGACAGGGCTGTCGAAGTCACTTTCATACATACCGATGAAAAGCCTCTGACCGAGCACTTTGACTACCTGCTTGCGGCAACCGGGCGGCGGCCCAACGTGGATCAACTGGGACTTGATCAGACTCATCTGCAGCTGGATGACCGTGGTGTGCCTGTTTTCGATCCACACACGTTGCAGTGTTCGGTCGAACACATATTCATCGCCGGTGATGCCAACAACCATCTGCCCCTGCTCCATGAGGCTGCGGATGAAGGTGGCATTGCAGGCCGTAATGCCGCCCTGCTGCCCGATCTGCAGCCGGGAGATCGCACAGTCCCGTTGGCCGTTGTGTTTTCCGATCCGCAAATTGCGACGATCGGCATGCGCCCTGCCGATATCCACGAGCAGTTTTCCGGCCGCTTTGCAGAAGCCGCGTATGACTTCGCTGATCAGGCCCGCGCCAAGGTACTGGGCAGAGACAGAGGCTTGATGAAGGTATGGGCTGAAACCGGCAGCGGAACCCTGCTCGGGGCCGAAATTCTCGGGCCTGACGCTGAGCATCTAGCCCACCTGCTGGCCTGGGCCATGCAGCAACAGTTGAGCGTTAGCGATCTTTTGGCGATGCCCTACTATCACCCGGTGCTGGAAGAAGGGCTTCGCAGCCTATTGCGTGATCTGCAGACACGCCTTTGAAGTCAGCAGACGATCCAAGTGGCTGCCTGGAATTGATGGCGCTGTTCAGACCCCAGTACTGACAGCGCCTGCAACATTATTGCTTGAAACGGTTGACCAGCTCATGCAACTGGTCGGATACCCGCTGTGACTGGCGAATACTTTCAGCGCTTTCTTCTGTTCTGGCCAGGCTGCGTTCGGCCAGCTCGGAAATCTCTTTCACCTGACGGTTCACCTCCTCCGATACCAGCGCCTGCTCCTCAACCGCCGCGGCCATCTGCTCGGACATCGCCGAAATCTGATTCACCGCCTCGGCAATCCCCTGCAGCATGGATTCCGACTCAATAACCCGCTGTAGACCGGTCTCTGCATCCTCCGCGCCCTCTTTGGCCACGGCAACCGAAGAGTGGGCCTGACCTGTCAACCCTTCGACGATTTTACGGATGTTCTGCGCCGACTCTCGGGTATTGCCCGCCAGTACACGCACTTCATCCGCCACAACCGAGAAGCCGCGACCATGATCACCGGCACGGGCCGCCTCAATCGCCGCGTTCAGTGCCAGCAGGTTGGTTTGATCGGAGATATCTTCGATAGACTGGGCAGCATGAGCAATCTCGCTGGTCTGCTCAGCGAGCAAATGCACTGCCTGACCAATCTCGGACACAGTATTGCGAAGCTCTTCAATCGAGGTACAGGTGATGCGGGCAATCTCGCCGCCTTTTCCGGCCAGTTCCCTTGATTGCTCGGCCTGCCCTGCTGTTTGCTGCACGTTGTGAGAGATTTCATGAATCGCCAACGACATCTCATGCATTGCGGTCGCGACCAGCTCGGTTTGATGAGTCTGAGCCTGAATTTCCTCGCGCGCGGTTTCGGACAACTCCAATCCACGACGCGACTGTTCCGCCACCTGTCGGGACGCATCTTCAATACGGGTCAACACCGCATCCAGGTGTGCACGCAGGCTCATCACCCCCACCATGATATTGCCGGTCATACCGTGCTGATTGGTGTAGGTATTAGCCGCCAGAGGATGCATGAACACCCCGTGCAGCTCCTTGCTGATCAGGTCAAGGTCATGCTTGTGGTGCAGGAACTGAATACCACCGAAGATCAATAGGGCAGCGATCAACCAGAGGGTACTGGCAAGCGGTGACAGCCAATAGCCCAGAACCACGGCCGGTACGATAAAAGCCAGCGCGATCAGGAACTGCTGCAGATAACGAGGCACATGCAACTGACGACGTTTGCGGTTGATACGGGCGTACAGTTTTTCGGCCCGCTCCACATCCTTGCGCGCAGGACAGGAGCGAACGGATTCATAGCCCACTACCTTGCCTTCTTCGGTCACGGGGGTCACATAGGCGCTGACCCAATAGTGGTCACCATTCTTGCAACGGTTTTTGACCAACCCCATCCAGGGGCGACCTGCCTTGAGGTGGTTCCACATCACCTCGAAGGCCTCTGCCGGCATATCCGGATGACGCACCAAATTGTGATTGTGACCAATCAGTTCTTCGCGGGTGTAACCACTGATCTCCTGAAACGCATCGTTGCAGTGGCTGATCACACCCGACAGATCAGTTGATGAGATCAGTTTAACATTCGCATCAAAATGCTGTTCACGCTGAGTCACGGGGCCATTGTTTTTCATCTCAACCACCTCAATTACGCCATAACATCTGCTGCCTGGCCAGAGAGCCAGCGCTGTTCAAATTCTTTTGCAGTCAGCGGACGGGCAAAGCAGTAGCCTTGCCCAAAATCACAACCCATTCGCTTCAACTCGTCCGCGATTGCTTCATTTTCGATCCCTTCCGCGAGAGTTTTCATACCGAAAATATGTGCAGTGGCGATGATGGTTTGTACGATCGCCCGATTGGCAGCATCACGGTCCAGGTTGCGCACAAACGACATATCGATTTTCAACAGATCCGCATCAATGTCTTTCAGATAATTCAGTGATGAGTGACCGGTGCCGAAGTCATCAATGGCCAGGGCAAAACCTTTTTCCTTGAGGTGATGCAGCATATTGATTGCATCCTCGGGGTCACGCATCAAACCGGTTTCGGTCAGCTCCAGCTCAAAATCGCTTGGTGAAACGCCTTCCTCCGCCAGTAACAGCAACAGGTCATTGGCAAAGCGGCTATCATCCAAGTCACGTGCCGACACATTCACCGCCAGTTTTATCTGAATCCGGCCCGGCACCAGCAAGCCCTGCTCCTGCCATACACGGCGCTGGTGTCCCGCCATTATCAGCACCTTGCGGGTGATTTTGTCGATTAAACCTCGCTCTTCCGCCAGCGGTATAAACTGGTTGGGGCTAACCCAGCCCAGTTCGGCATCAAACCAGCGCAACAACACCTCAGCACCACAGAGCTGGCCCGTAGCAAGGCAGATCTGCGGCTGAAAACGTAACTCCAGCCCTTTACCCTGCACCAGCGCGGCCTCAAGCCGACGGGCAAGATAGGCTCTTTCTCTGATTTTCAAACCCAGCAGTGCATCATAAAAACACACCTGATCTGCACGCGCCTTGGCTTGATGCAGCGCAATATCGGCGTGTCGGAGCAGAATCTCGTAGCTGTCACCATCATGAGGCGCCAGCACTACACCATAACGCTTGCGCACAGTCACTTCGGCGCTTTCAATCCGAAATGGCTCAGCGAATGCCTTATTGATGCGCGACACCAGTGACAGCACCGCATCACCGTCCGGCACAAAACAGGCCAGGGCAAACTCGTCACCGGTAATGCGTGCCAAGGCTCCACCGGCAGCCTGTTCCTGCCGCCCCAGAAGATCCATTTCGCGGATTGTCTGCTTCAGCCTCAGGCTCACCGCCTTGAGCAACGCATCCCCCACCTCATGACCAAGAGTCTCATTCACTTCTTTGAGATTAATTATGTCCATATAAATCAAGGCCAGTGTTCGTTGCTCTCGACGAGTAACGGTCAACTGCTGCTCTACCAGCTCACCCAACAAATTACGGTTGGGAAGTCCCGTCAATGTGTCATAGAAAGCCAGTTTTTCAATGTGTTTGGCCTGTTCGTCAAAACGATTTTGTGCATCGTCTCTGGCACGCATAATCGCGTTATGAGCTGCGTGACTGTAAGCATCCAGGGCCAGTGTTACATCCAGCAGTACGAGTTTATTCAAAGCCGTGAGCACCTGACTACTAACTTCAGGAGCGTAACGAAACTCATGCTGTAGCCCCAAACTGAAATGTTGCACAAAACTACCGAAAGCGCCCGTATACCACTGTGGCTGTAGGCCTATTCTCTGATGTGCTATACCAACCGCGAGGCGGTCGAGCGCATATTCATAGTCATATTGACCTGACAGCAAGCGCTCAAAGTAACGCTTTTGGGTAACTTTGAGCCGTTGGAGCGTCGCATTCTCTTTAAGCAGATCAGACACCCCTTCAAACTGTATCAAATGGTTATAAAAGGCTTCTATCAATTGCTCTGTATAAGCCGACATGCGGGGCTGCACCTGGCGCAGTAACTGTTCCTCCTCGGCAGTAAGAGTCAATAATGCTTTACGCTGCGCAAAGCTTTCAGCAGTTAACTCAATACCGACAGCAACTTCACCCACTGTTGGGTATCTCATGCTCATAACGCTTACTCTTTTCCAGAAATCAATATCAGCCGTGGTTGTTTTACAACTGAATTGGTGTTGCTTGACGAAACAACTGTCCGTGGCAGCTGCTTCATTTCATGCAGCAAACTGGAGGTGTTATCGATCATTAACTGATGTAACAAAACACAAGCATGGACAGGGTTATTGGAACGCCGGATAACACCATCGATCCTAAACTGCAAACGCTCAAGCTTTTGATGTTTCGACTCAGGCCTGCTGGCAATATGTTGGGCCACCAATGCTTGTCGCAATGCTTCCAGCGCCTCAGGATCATCGGCCGCCAAACGAGCCAGTTCATCAAAACTCGGAAGCTCAATGCTCATCGTTTATTACCTCCTGATTCCCAACAAATCACATGCGTTGTCACATTCGGCATAAATCATTGGCAAGGCATGCACCAGCTCAACCAACGGCAGCCTCACACCACCCCAAGCGTGAGAAACCACAGTACTTTCAATCTGTTGCTTCAGAACCGCTTCAGGCTCAGCACTCCAGCCAGGATTCGCCGCCAGATAGAAACTCAATGCATCGGCAAACTGAATAATGATTAGCAGATCACGCAGCTCTTTGTGAACTTTCGGGTGGCGTACCACCTCAGGATGGTGGTGATAGCGGACAATATTGCTGATTAAAGCCGGCAAGTGCATTTTTTTGCAGGCCATCTGCCCAACAACTGTATGTGTGAACCCCAGGACACTCTGCTCAGCCGAGATAAGCTCTTCTGCAGCACCCCAGCCGCGTACATCCGTATCTTTCAAAACATCTGGGGCGACCTGCAACATGACGAAGCGCCCAAGGTCATGCAACAGGCCTGCCATATAGGCTGTTTCTGGTTTTACTGTAGAGAAATATGCAGTACGGGCCATGAACAACGCAATTTGAGCGACCTCGAGCGAGTGCCTCCATATATTGCGTTGCTCATCCTTTGCAGGCACGAAAACACGTGCTACAGAAATAGCCATTAGCAGTTGCAGGATGGTGTTAGAGCCAACCCGAGCCAAGGCTGCTTCGATGCTGTCAACAGATGTACTCCCCATACAAGCAGCCGAATTGGCATAACCAATAATCAAACTCGCCAGCGGCGGGTCAGTCTTGGCCAGTCGTACCATGTCATCAAAGAAGGTATCGCTGTCTGGATCCGACCTCATCAGCTCAAACATTACACTTGGCAACAGGGGTAGCTGCTCAAGACGTTCTTCAATTTCTTCAAGAGAAATCACACTGGATTCAACACTGCTCATGATTCTCTCCTTCTGTATGCCATCACCCCATGGAGCTTGGGAGATAACACCACAACATAATACTTGCCATATAAGTCCTTTGTGACAATTATGACACACGTTAACACACACGACCAAATGCCAAGATGCGACTTTTTGTCGCACCTCAACATCAGAAATAGAAATATGGCGGGAGTCGGTAGGGAGGATGTTTTGCAGTAGAGGTCAGGGGTTCAGCTCAAACCTTTTGCGAAACCTCACGCATCAAGCTGTCAATACACCGCACCACACTGAGACTGGCCTTTTCCATCTGCTCGAGTTGTTGCAGCATGCCTTTGTAATCTTTTTGTGCGCCACAGGCCAAGGCGGCACGACCTGAATCATGTACCTGACGGTGTGGGCTTTCCAGCGCCTTGAAACTGTTCAAGCCTGCGTATTTACGGCCACCATAGCCATCATAGTACCAGTGCCCCAAGCGACACTCCGTGTGACTGTTGGCCCCCTCTGAAAACTCGCCACGCTCAATGAGACTGTAAATCTGGTTTTTCCAGACCGCATGATCAAGCTTGACCGTATTGAGGAACGAGGCGGTGGTCGCGATGCGGATAACGCGTTGCATATGATCGGAACGAGTGATGACATCACCGACAACAGAATCAATCTGGGTGGAGGACGCCGCCACATCAGACGCAACTTCAAGGTTCTGATTCACTACCGTCTTGATTGAACTGGTCTGATCAATAACCTGAGTCACCAAGCGTTCGATTTCCTGACTCGCACCGTGTGCCTTAGCGGCCAGCGCACGCACCTCGTCAGCGACAACCGCAAAACCACGGCCAGCCTCCCCCGCACGAGCCGCCTCAATTGCCGCATTCAAGGCCAGCAGGTTGGTCTGATCAGATATCTCCTGAATACTGGAAACAAGCTTCGAGATTGAATGAGCGGTTGTGTCCAACACTGTTGCGGCACTCAGGCTCGCACTGGCCTGGTCGTTAATCAGGCTGGAGCGTTGCCCAAGCTTTTGCAGCGCCTCGCGAGTGTGGTCGAAAACCTCATCTAACTGCTTAAGTGCTTTTCGCTCGTTTATAAGCTCCTCAGCAGTATCCGCCAACCCCTCACGAATGCTGAGTAGCATATCGCCCCCTTTCAGCTGCCAGGACATAACCGCCGCCTCACTATCCCCCTGCTGTTGCAGCTGGCGCAGCTGATCCTCTTTCTCTGCCAGCAACGCCTGCAGGCTCTGTTTTTCTTTCAAATGCTCGGCTTGCATGGCTTGCAGCTGTGCTTTGAGTTCTTCTTCTTTTTTATGTTGTTTACGTCCAAGTACAAACATATGTGCCTCAAGTGTCACATCAGATAATTTATTCGGAATGATAGTGTTTTATTACGCCGGGGATATCGGCAGGTGGTACCGGTTTGCTGATAAAGTACCCTTGGATTTCATCACAGCCCAGAGCAGTCAGCAGTGCCAACTCCTCCTCAGTTTCGACACCTTCGGCAATTACTCTCATATTCAGACTCTCAGCAATGCCCATTACGGCCTTAACGATCCCCTGATCGGCCGAGTTGTGAACCAGGTTTTTGACAAACGCCCTGTCCACCTTGATGAAGTCGACACAGAATTTCTGCAGATATTCAAGCGAGGAGTAACCAGTGCCAAAGTCATCAATGGCCAAGGTGACACCCAGCTGTTTTAATTCATTCAGTAAGTAAAGGGCCTGCTCAGGATTATCCATGGCCACGCTTTCAGTAATTTCCAGATCCAGCAGCTCCGAAGGCAAACCTGACGTGTTGATCATTCGACCAAGCTTGCTGGCCAGATCACTATCCATGAACTGACGACCTGAGAGGTTAATGCCGACCCGTAGCCCAAGCCCTTCTTGATACCATGCGTACGCCTGCCGAATGGCCTCTTCTGCTACCCAGTAGCCGAGACTGTGAATCAGCTCCATCTGCTCTGCGATCGGAATGAACTCAACGGGTGAGACCAACCCCATATCTGGGTGGTCCCAACGAATCAGTGCTTCAACCCCCACAATACGACCGGACTTCACATCCAGCTGGGGCTGATAGAAAAGCTTGAACTCATGCCGTTCGAGCGCGTGCCTGAGTTCAGACTCAATATATAGGCGCTTTGCATAGTCAGCTTGGCAAGTCTCATCATAAATTTTAAAGCGACTGCCTCCTGCCCTTTTGGCAACGAGTCTGGCCTGAATTGCAGCACTGATCAGCTGGTTAGGCTCATTACCATTTTCAGGGCTAATGGCAACTCCCACACTGGTTTCAATAAATACAGGCTGACCATTCAACTCATACGCCGACCCTAAGCGCAGCTGTAGATCGGCTATCCAATTTACCAGCACCTCTTGATCATCCAGATCAGGTATGAGAATGGCAAACTCGTCTGCTCCAAGTCTGGCCATTTGGTATAGTCCCCGGGTCGCGCTTTGCAAACGCAGGGAAAATAACTGCAGCAGCTTGTCGCCCTCCACCTGACCAAAGGAGTCATTGATCATATGAAAACGATCAATATCAAGCGTAACAACGGCACAGGGGTGGGGATCATCCAATTGCTGCGCAAGTAGCGCCTGGAAAGCATTACGGTTCGACATCTGTGTCAAACTGTCATGGTGGCGCTGAAACTCGATCGTCTGTCGTGCTTGCCAAAAATCTGTCACGTCCTGCAACACGCATAGAATGCTATTGTCAGCCGTTTTGCGTGCAATCATGCGAACATGCCGTTCACCATCTCCTGCCCTAAAACCATGCCCTAACATTGCCCGCTCATGCTCATCCATGAGCAATTTTTCCAGCTGCTGCCGTACATGCTCTCGCTGCCCGGATTCAACCCGTTGTAAATACCCATCCAGCCCCATCTCGGAAACGGTTTCAGGTAACTGAAACAACTCAAGCAACCCAGGGGCCCAATCAAGTGTATCGGTCTTTGAATGCCACTCAAAAAAACCCAACTGCGCAACCTCTTGCGCCTCGTTTTGCATGACCCGTACCTGATCCAGTGCACAGGTCATGCGATAGGTTCGCAACGAATATCGAACACGTCGGATTAGAAGCGCCCAATTGATGGGCTTGGTTATGAAATCGGTGGCGCCCTGTGCAAAGGCTTTGTCGATTGCGATCACATCATCCAGCCCAGTCAGCATCACAACCGGCACTCGCGTGTCCAGTCTGCGAATGTGCTCACAGACCTCAAAGCCGTCCATACCTGGCATCACCACATCCAGCAGAACAAGATCGGGAACGGAATGGATTGCAAGCCATTCTACCGCTGACTGCCCACTCACTGCCTGGGCGACCTCATAACCTTCTTTCTGGAGTATCTTAGTCAGTGTCAGCCGTGTGGTCAGATCATCATCAACCACTAGAATACGGCTCACATCTTTAGGGCTTATATTAAATTCGACCAATCTTTACTCCTGATGCGGGCACGACTTCAGAAATTCTTGCAGTGCGCATGCCAGCTTATCTGATTCTGTGGATAGCCGCTGGGCGAGACTAAACAGCTCCGATTTGTCTAGAGTTTTAATATTGCGTTCAATTTCAGCTGACTGCTCAGACACACTCATGCCCCCTACATTGGCAGCACTGCTTTTGAGAGTGTGTGCTGCCCTATACGCCAACTCTTGTTTATCGGTTTCAAGACCCTCGATGACTCCTTGGACAAGGTCAGGCAGTTGCTCAAGAAAGGCTTCCAGTATCATCACAATATCGCCACCCAACAGCTCTTCCAACTGCCGCAGGGTATCGAGACTCAAGACCTGAGTTGTGTTATCACCATCTTCTTCATGCAAGGCTGTTGAGTCAGGCTCTGATATATCTGAGACTACACCACGTGCATGCTCCATCAGAATTTGTCTAAGCTGCTCAGGCTCAAAAGGCTTACCAAGGTGTCCATCCATACCAGCATCCAAACACCGTTGAATCTCTACTGGAGTGACAAAGGCCGTCATTGCTATAACCGGTACACGAGACCAACCGTGCTGCTCTTCGAGCATCCTCAACTCACGGGTGGCAGTGAGCCCATCCATCACCGGCATCTGACAGTCCATCAAAACAACATCAAAACGCTGCCGATGTACCCATTCCAAGGCCTCGCGGCCATTCTCGGCACTGACTGCATGGCACCCCAAACGCTCCAGATTTGCCAACGCTACCATACGATTTACATCATTATCCTCAGCCAAAAGTACCCTGAGTCCTACCAGTTCATGCTGAAGGGTTTTGCTACCGGACGCTTGGTCAGTAGAGATACCATTATGAGAATAGAGCACTCTTTCAATCGCATCATGCAACTCATCACGCCCCAAAGGCTTGGCCAATAAACACTCAAAACCTGCCTTCTCTGCCTGCTGATTCAGTGCACGCCCGGTATACGAAGTAATCAGGATCATTTTGATAGTGCTGAAGCGCTCATCATTGCGTATCTGCCGAGCCAACGTAACACCATCCATATCAGGCATCATCATGTCAGTCAGAACAAGGTCAAATAGCTGCTTTCCTTGCAGCCAGTTTTGCTCAAGCAATTCCAGCGCCTGCTCTCCACTATCGGCACTTTGATGGCTGATTTTCCAGCTATCGCAATAATGTTCGAGAATCAAACGGTTAGTCGCATTATCGTCTACTATCAATGCGCCAAGACCTTGCAACTCTTCGCTGGGCACAAATAGACTGCCGGGATCCTGCGCAGGCTGGAGTACTACACAAAAGTGAAAGGTGCTGCCTTGGCCAGGCTCAGACTCAAGCCACAATTTGCCCCCCATATGGGTCACAATTTCTCGACTAAGGGTCAAACCCAACCCAGTACCGCCATATTTCCGGGTCGTTGATCCATCAGCCTGGCTGAAACTCTCAAAAATGCGCTCCTGCACTTCATGAGGAATGCCAATCCCGGTATCACGAATGGCGGTAGTGTTCAGAATTCTGTGTCATTTCTTTAGACTGAACCGAAAAGAGATGACTCATGACCAAACCTACATTCGATATGGATGCCGCACTTCAAGCTCTGCGTGAGGGCAAAGACCTCACCGGCAAAGACGGTATCCTGACCCCGTTGATCAAGCAACTCACCGA